>JAFDDR010000049.1 GCA_019310785.1 Deltaproteobacteria bacterium | reverse complement strand
GCATACGAAGGTATCCGTTATGCAAAAAAGCATGGCGCAAAGCTGATCGTAATAGACCCTGTACGAACCGGGTTAGCTTCAATGGCTGATATCTGGCTGCAGATAAAACCGGGCCACGATGGAATTCTCGCCATGTCCATGATTAATGAAATCATATGCGAAAGGTCTTATGATAAAGATTTCGTAAAAGGATGGGCCGTTGGATTCGAAAAGCTGAAAGAGACTGCAGGGGCTTATAAGGCCGAGAAGATTGCGGAGAGTATCTGGCTTGACCCCGATATGATAAGATCAGCATCCCATTTGTATGCCGCAACGGGGCCGGCCTGTATTATTGAGGGGAACGGCCTGGACATGCAGCTTAATGTTTTCAACAATACCAGGGCTGTTTGTATCTTAAGAGGATTAACGGGAAATCTCGATAAACCCGGGGGAGACCTTATACCGCAACCGATCCCTGTCAGAAATATCCAGCTTAAAGACCGTCTGCCGCAAGGGGCAAAACCGATAACCCTTGAATACCCGCTCTTCAACGAATTTCATGAGACATGGGGTAATCACGCTCAATCCTGCGTTATAGATGCAATCCTCGATGAAAAGCCCTACCCGGTAAAGATGCTTGTAGTACAATCCGCAAATCCTGTTGTAACTATGACGGATTCAAATAGAGTGATTCGCGCACTTGAGAATCTTGATTTTACGGTAGTGATTGATCTATTTATGACAAGAACTGCAAAATTGGCCGACGTCGTTCTACCGGCAACGAGTTCCTTTGAAAAAGCCCAATTAAACAGAGCGTTTATGCGGAACAACCCCATTATAATTCAAAACCAGGTCATAGACTGGATTGCCGACAGCTGGCCGGATTGGAAGATTACCTTTGAGCTGGCGAGGAGGCTGGGCCTGGATAAGGAATTCCCGTGGCAATCGGCAGAGGACGCCATCAATTATCAATTGGAACCTGCCGGAATAACAGTCGATATGCTGCGGGAAAATCCTGATGGAACCCGTATCGAGGACCTGGAATATGAAAAATATAAGGCGGGGGGGTTTGTCACGCCATCGGGTAAGGTAGAGTTCTATTCAAAACGGCTCGAAGAGCATGGATATCCGCCGGTTCCATCTCTTGTAAAGCGTGATCAGGAATGTGTCATAGATATTCATCCTGACGATGCACTTGAAAAAAAGATCTCCGATGGAGAGACTGTAAAAGTAGAGACTCCGAGGGGTCATATCCATATGAAAGCAAGGATTTCCGATGTAGTGCATAAGGGCTCGATCCGGATTGCGTGGGGCTGGGGTGAATTCAGCCCCGATTACAATCTAAACAATCTTACCGATGATGACAGGAGAAGCGACATAACCGGAACGCCATCCAACAGGAGCTTTATGTGTAATATATCGAAGGTATCCGGTTGATTAACGATTGTATGAAAGGAATAACCCAAACTCAAAGGAGGAGTGTTATGAATCGAAAAGAGGTCATGGATTTGTTCAACAAAAGACCACGGATTGGAGCCTTGAGCACAGCGAACCAAAAAGGCGAGGTTAACGTTGCCGTCTTCGGTTCACCACAGATGATTGATGAAAATGCAGTAGTTATGGGGATCGGTCGAAATAGATCCTTCGCCAACTTGCAGGAAAACCCAAATGCCGTTTTCATAGTCGTGGAACCCGGCGAAACGGTCATGGATTGGAAAGGAGCAAGGGTCTACCTCGAAGCATTAGCTATCGAGACGGGTGGCGGCTTTTACGAACAGATAAAAGAAAACATTGCCAAGGCAGCAGGGACGGCGGCAGCAGACATGATACATGCAGCGATCCGTTTCAAGATTACCGAGGTAAGACCGATTGTAGATATGGAAAAATAAGGCTTAATTCAAACCTTTTCATCGGGAACCCAAAACTTTGAGCCTGTGTAGTTATAAACAATCTAGGAGGCTGCCCGAGAATAGACTTCTATGCTTTCGCGAACTTGAGGATGAGCATCCCCAGGGGGGGCAGGTTGAGGTTAAGGAAGCAGGGCTGATTGTGCCAGGGGCGGGCCTTGGCAGTAACGCCGCCTTCTAAGCCCATGTTTGAACCACCGTAAACGGCCGAATCAGAATTTATGACCTCTTTATAGAACCCTTCGCGTGGCGCACCAACACGATAACCCATGCGCGGGACGGGTGTGAAGTTGAATACAAAGACCAGGATTTGATCCGGGTCTTTTCCTTTGCGGATGAAGGAGACCACATTTGCGTCCGAGGATCCACTCAAATCCTTTGGGATCAAAGTCCAGTTCGAAAAGGGCCGGTTCCGAGCAATAGACGCGGTTCAGGTCCTTGACAAACCTCTGCATTCCCTGGTGAGGTTTGTATTGAAGTAGGTCCCACTCAAGTCCCTTATCGTGGTCCCACTCAGACCACTGGCCTAATTCGGCCCCCATGAAGAGGGTCTTTTTCCCGGGCTCGCCGTACATATAACCCAAAAGCAGGCGCAGGTTGGCGAATTTTTGCCAGTCATCCCCGGGCATCTTGGAGAGAAGGGATGCCTTGCCGTGGACCACCTCGTCGTGGGACAGAGGCAGGATGAAATTTTCATGAAAGGCATAAAGCAGGGCAAAGGTCAGCTTGTCCATGTGGAAACGGCGGTGGACCGGCTCCTTTGACATAAAGGTGAGCATGTCGTGCATCCAGCCCATATTCCATTTAAACATGAAACCGAGGCCGCCCAAATGGACCGGGCGGGTAACACCGGGCCAGGCAGTGGATTCCTCGGCGATGGTAACCGAACCGGGAAAAAGCTCAAAGACCTTGGTATTCAGATTTTTAATAAAGTCAATTGCCTCCAAGTTTTCCCTGCCGCCGTAGCGGTTGGGAATCCAGTCCCCTTGCTCGCGTGAGTAGTCGAGATAGAGCATGGAGGCCACCGCGTCTACCCGCAGCCCGTCGATATGGTACTTATCCAGCCAGAAAAGGGCGTTGGCCGTGAGGAAGTTTCTCACCTCATCGCGGCCGTAGTTAAAAATCAGTGTGTCCCAGTCCCGGTGCAGGCCCTGGCGGGGGTCAGCGTGTTCATAGAGATGGGTGCCGTCAAAGTATTCAAGGGCATGGGGGTCCTTTGGGAAGTGGGCCGGGACCCAGTCGAGGAGAACGCCTAATCCCTCGGCGTGGCACCGGTCAATAAGGTACATAAGGTCCTTGGGTGTCCCGTGCCTGGAAGTTGCCGCATAATAGCCCGTGACCTGATACCCCCAGGAGGCGTCAAAGGGATGTTCGGCCAGGGGCAGGAACTGGATATAGTTGAACCCCATATCCTTGACATAAGGGATGAGTTCATCTGCCGCTTCCCGGTATGTGAGCCAGCGGTTATTCTCTTCGACCCTCCGTCGCCAGGATCCTAAATGGACCTCGTATATGGCATAAGGCCGGCTTAAGGGATCCTGCGCAGCCCTTTTCGCTATCCACTTCTGGTCGGTCCAGGTGAAGTCCTCGATATCATGGACAATAGCCGCGGTCTTGGGACGTCTTTCAAAATGGAAGGCAAACGGGTCTGATTTGATAAGGAGTGTCCCGTCCCGAGTCCGGATCTCAAACTTATAGAGCAGGCCATCTGCCAGGTGGGGAACAAATAATTCCCAGACACCTGAAACCCCTCGGCCGCGCATCTGGTGTCTTAGCCCGTTCCACTGGTTGAAATCTCCTATCAGGCTCACTCGGGTCGCGGAAGGTGCCCACACGGCAAAAAAGACGCCCCGGACGCCCTGATGCTTTAAGGGATGTGCTCCTAACTTTTCATAGATTTTGTAATGATTTCCCTGGTTGAATAGGTATAGATCGTCCTCCGTTAGCACCGGCCGGAAGGCATAACAGTCGTAAAAGGTGGACTTGAGGCCGCCGCCGAAATCGACTTTAAGACGGTAGGGTGAAATCTCCCTGGTTCCTTCAATGACCGCTTCAAACAGTCCCTTATCGTCTACCAAAGAGGCCTCGATTTCCCGGTCAGGATCGAGATCTAAGACGGTCACGCTTTTGGCTCCGGGTAGCAGGGCACGGATTATCAGGGCCGGACCGGTCTTGAGCGTTACCTGGTGAGCACCTAAGAGTGTAAAAGGGTCGGCCGACTTGCCGGAAACAAGACTTTTTATTCCTTTCTTTGTTAATGTGATGGATAAATTCAAGGTTGTAACCCGCGACCCGGTCTCATGCCCATGTCACCAGGCCCATTGCAAAACGGTTCTCAAGTCTTTTGTGGCTGGGCATGACGCGCACTGTATAGCCGAAGCGGCCTGTTTTGAGAGAAGGGATGTGCCCGCGGTATGTATAAAGCCCGCCGTCCGAGTCCTCCACATCCAGTGCGGCCGTTTCCCTGTCTGCAAATTCCCCGTTTTGATCTATGCGGCCATAATATGCCTCCACGATCACGTCCGCCGGCAGCAAAGACCCGAGCCTGACCCTGGCTACGACCTCAAGCTCCTGGCCCACGCGCTTTTCAAGACCGTTACCGGAAATCACCTCCTCTATGGAGACTTCATGCCAGCCGGTCAGCAGCTTTTGGCGCCAGGCTGAGAGGTCTTTTGCGCCTGCAAAGTCGCCGTGACATAAGCTGTTGAAGCGCCTTGAACAGGGCAGGTAGTATTGGGTCACGTAATCCTGCACCATGCGGTGGGCGTTAAAAACCGGGACTAACTTCCTTAGACCGGCCCTCATTTTTTTTACCCAGTCCCGGGGAATACTGTCGCTGCCCCGCTGGTAAAAAAGCGGCACGGCTTCCTTTTCCAGGATATTGTAGAGATCTCGACTTTCGATATCATCCTGTGCCCCATGGTCTTTGTAGACCTCTCCGTGACCTATGGCCCAGCCGAATTCCCGGTGATAACCCTCATCCCACCATCCGTCCAATGTGCTGAGGTTTAGAGATCCGTTGGCCAAAGCCTTCATGCCGCTTGTCCCGCATGCTTCAAGTGGCCGGCGCGGGGTGTTTAGCCAGATATCGGTACCGGAGACCAGGTACCGGGCCGCATAAAGGTTGTAACCTTCCAAAAAGACAATGCGCCGGCGGAAGCGCTCCTCACGGGCTAAGTGAATGATTGTCTTAATGAACTCCTTGCCCTCGTTGTCCTTGGGGTGTGCCTTCCCTGCGATGACTATTTGTACAGGGAAATCGGGATGATTTATGATTTTGTCCAGGCGGTCCGTGTCCCTGAAGATGAGGGTCGCCCTCTTGTAGGTGGCAAAGCGCCGGGCAAATCCGATGGTCAAGGCCTCCGGGGCCAGTATTTCGCGCGCACCCTGGATCTCGGCAGTAGATGCACCCCGGTTTTTTAGCTGTTCGGCTAAGCGGCGGCGGGTAAAGCCTACCAGGCGTTCCCGGCATCGTTCGTGGGTCCGCCACAATTCAGTATCAGGGATTTTTTCCACCTGGTCCCAGAGCCTTTCACTGTCCGGATCTTCAGGCCAGTTCGGACCCAGGTATCGGTCTAACAACCTCGCCATGTCTTCGGAGATCCAGGTGGGCACGTGAATTCCGTTGGTAATATAGTCGATAGGTATGTCCTCAACCGGGTGATGGGACCAGACCTTTTGCCACATTCCCCTTGAAACCCGGCCATGGAGCCGGCTGACCCCGTTGGTATGGGCGGAGAGTCTCAGTGCCAACGCGGTCATACCAAATGGTTCCTCCTCGTTCCGGGGGTCAAGGCGGCCATAACCCAACAATACCTTGAAGTTTATGCCTAATTCCTTTGTGTATTGCTTAAGGTAATCTCTGATCAGCCCGGGGTCAAAGACGTCATTTCCGGCCGGGACCGGGGTATGGGTGGTAAAGGCCGTGCTTGCAAGTACCACCTCCCTGGCTTCATCGAATGACAGCCCCCTTTCCTTTCTCAGGATATTGATGCGCTCTAACGCGGAAAAGGCTGAATGACCTTCGTTCATATGGATAACCGTTGGCTCAATCCCAAGGGCCTTGAGAGCACGCACGCCACCGATCCCTAAAACGATCTCCTGCCTGAGACGCATCTCCCTGTCCCCCCCGTAAAGCTGGCCCGTGGTTGCGCGGAACTCCGGCGGGTTGGTCGGGACATTAGTATCAAGCATGTACAGGGGAACCCTTCCCACGTTGATTCGCCAGATAAGGACCTTTACCTGCTGACCCTTAAAGTCCACTGAAACGCTCAGAGGCCTTCCCTCATTATCCCGGACCAGTTGGACAGGCATATTGTCGAAGTCGTTGACCGGGTATGTTTCCATCTGCCAGCCGTCGGAGGTCAGGTATTGTTTGAAATAGCCCTCCTGGTACAAAAGGCCCACGCCAACAAGAGGTACGTTCAGGTCACTGGCGGATTTGAGGTGATCACCTGACAGGACACCCAGACCTCCGGAGTAGATCGGCAGGCACTCGGCCAAACCAAACTCGGCCGAAAAATAGGCCACCTGAAACGGCACTTCTGCACTATAATCCTCGGCCTGGATACGGGGTTGAGACAGGTAACGGTCAAAGTCCTGGCCCAACCTCTCTAATTGAGCAACAAAGCCCTGGTCATGAGATAATTCGTCCAATCGATCCTGGCTGATAAGGCCCAACATCAGCACCGGGTCATGTCCGCATTCCACCCAGAGTCCCGGGTCAAGGCGCTGGAACATCTCCCATATTTCGTCTTTCCAGCTAAAACACAGGTTATAAGCCAGACTCCTCAGAATCTCCAACTGTGAAGGGAGGTTGGGGACAACATTGTATTTGATTTTTGCCTTCATGAATTTTCCTTACACAAAATCTTCCCGTTTCACAACGGTAATCCCCCTCGGAGTGAGAGTAAAGCGATCTTTATCCTGTCTTGGGTGATACCCTATTTCAGTATGGGGGGGAATCTGTACGCCTTTACCTATAATGGCCTTCTTGATCCGGGCGTGGCGCCCTACAACAACATTTTCCAGGATGACGGATTCATCCACAGAGGCCCAGCTCTGTACAAAAACATTGTATGAGAGCACGCTGTTACGTACAATCCCCCCGCTGATGATCGAACCGTGGGCGACTAAGGAATCCAGGGCACGGCCGACGCGGGGTTTGGCTCCGGATTCCCGCGCAAAGATAGTCTTTACAGGAGGGTACTGCCGTTGAAAAGTTCGAATGGGCCAGTGCCTGCCGTACATGTTAAAGTATGGATCTACGCCCGTCAGGTCCATGTTGGCATTCCAGTACGAGTCTAAGTTGCCCACATCCCGCCAGTAGCCCGAGTCTCGGATGCTCTCAACCATTTTCTCCCTGCGCATCCCCTTTGAGTCTGTATATGCAATCATATCCCGGATCTTGTTTTCCCTGCGGTAAGGGTAGGCCATGACACGGTGGGTATCGAGAATGCCGGGCAGGAGGTGCTTGCCGAAATCGGACCGGTCGTCCTTCTGGAGCAAGTCAATCAAGAACCCTGTCTTAAATATATATATGCCCATGGAGGCTAAGACATGGCCGCTGTCTCCGGGGATGGTTTTGGGCTTTTCCTGAAAGCCCTTTACCCTAAAACGTTTGTCCACCTCTAAGATGCCATACTGGCCGGCCATTTCCTTGGCCTGCTCTATGACGGCGATGGTCACGTCGGCCTTATGGGCCTCGTGGTATGCCTTAAAGCGGGCATAGTCCATCTTATAAACATGGTCACCGGAAAGGATGAGAACATACTCGGGAGATTCCTCTTCGATCAGATAGAGATTCTGGCGTATGGAGTCGGCCGTGCCCTGGTACCACTTTTCCCCGGCCATCATCTGGGGGGGAGATATTTTGAGATAATGACCTAAGTCGGTGCTGAAGATGTTCCACCCCCCTTCAAGATGCTGCATCAGGGTCTGGGATTTGTACTGGGGCAGGACAATAATCTTGTACACTTCTGAGTTGATACAGTTGGACAGGGCAAGATCAATGAGCAGGTAAATGCCCCCAAATGGAATGGCAGGCTTGGACCTGTCCTTTGTCAGGGGCATCAGCCGTTCGCCCTTGCCGCCGGCCATTACCACCGCGAGGGTTTTTTTCATATCTTTCAGTCTCCCCGTTCATTTGTTATTGCAATTATTTTTCCCCTTTCAATAAATAAACTATAGAAGGAAGAAGCTTCTGTGTCAAAAGAAAAGGTATTCATAAATGGGGAAGCCGGAACAGAGACTTTTGTCTGCCGGACTGATCCGTTTGACGATTCACTACCCTTTGATGTATTGTAATTCAAACGAAAACGTAACTCAGGTTGTCAGGTTCACGGTTCAAGGTTAAAAAGCGATGAACATAGACCAGTATGAAGATAAGGAGACCAACCGTGAACCTGACAGCCTGAGTAGTTAGCTTGAGGTTTTTGGTTTGTAAAAACATTAGGAGGACGTTCCAATGGTTAAGAAACCAACGTATGAACAATTGGAAAAAAGGATCAGGGTGTTAGAGAAAGAAGCCGTGGAGCTAAAACAGGCTGAGGAAGCGCTACGTGAGAGCAATGAGCGCTATCGAACGGCCATTGAATACTCCAATGACGGGGTCGCCATTGTTAAGGGAGATAATCACCTGTATGTTAATAAGAAATTTGTAGAGATATTCGGCTATGATCGGCCTGAAGAAATCGTGGGAAAACAGATTTCCATGGTGATCCATCCGCGTGACAGGGAACGTGTAACTGAATTCAACCGTCTGAGGCAACAGGGTAACCCGGCACCATCAAGGTATGAGTGCAAAGGTCTTCGAAAAAATGGTGAGATCATCTATCTCGAGATTTCCGCAACTAAGTCTATTTATCGTGGAGAGCCGGTTTCACTGGTTTTCTTAAGAGATGTCACCCAACGCAGACAAGCAGAAGATGCGCTCCGCGAGAGCGAGGCCCAGAAGAGTGCAATCCTTGACGCCTCTGATGACAGGATTCGTTATGTTGATAAGGACATGAAAATTATCTGGGGAAATAAGACAACGGCCTTAGTTCACGGTTTATCCCCCGAAGATCTAATAGGCAAGACCTGTTATGAACTCTTTGTAGGCAGGGATACCCCTTGTGAAGGATGCGCGACACTAAAGGCTGGAGAAACAGGTAGGATTGAAAAGGCAGAGATGTATCAACCTGAGGTAAAGGGAATAAAAGAGGGAACTTACTGGGATACTTACTGCGTGCCCCTCAAGAATAAAGCAGGTGACATTGACGGCTTTATCCAGGTTGGCAAGGATATTACCGTCCGGAAGCTGGCTGAAGAACGCATTCATACCCTCAGCCAGGAACTGTTAAAGGCCCATGAGAATGAACGCCAAAGGATTTCGCGGTACCTGCACGACCATGCGGCACAAGATCTTTCCACCCTGAAAATCGGGTGCGAAACCCTTTTTGATGACCACCCGGAAGCATCCCCTGAGATAATCCAAAAGGTCTCAAAATTGTCGGAAATCCTCCAGGAGACGATCACGGCCGTGCGCGGACTGGCATATGATTTACGTCCCCCGGGTCTGGATCAACTCGGGCTCATTCAGTCTGTTTTTCAGTATTGCGAGGATTTTTCAGAAAATACTGGCTTGGGCGTTGACTTCAAGGCCGCAGGGATGGATGGTTTAAGAGTTAACCCTGATATTGAGATCAACCTGTACCGCCTGGTTCAAGAGGGCCTCAACAACATTAAGAAGCATGCTGAAGCAGATCATGTGATCGTCAGGCTGGTTGCGTCTTACCCCGATATCTTACTGCGCATTGAAGATGACGGCAAAGGCTTTGATGTGGAGGGCCGCCTGCTCAGGGCGTCTAATGAAAAACGGATGGGATTAGGAAGCATGGAAGAAAGGGTCAGCCTGCTTAACGGTAATCTGAGGGTCCAATCACGCCTGATGGAGGGCACAAAAATATTGATAGAGATTCCTTATAAGGAGAAAAGGAATGGCGCAAAATAAAACGATACTGATCATTGACGACCACCCCCTTTTCAGGGAAGGTCTTAAGGCCATAATCGGACGTGATGCCCATTTTGAGGTGGTCGGGGAGGCGGGAAATGGGCGAGAAGGCCTTCGAATGGCAATGAAACTGGAACCGGATCTGGTTTTGGTGGACATCTCCCTGCCGGATCAAAGCGGCATTCAACTGACTCGCGAAATACGGACTCTCTTGCCGGACACGCGCATCCTGATCGTCAGCATGCACTCAAAAATCGATTATATTGCCGAGGCATTTCAGGCCGGGGCCACAGGGTATGTGGTCAAGGAATCGGCCTCTGAAAGGCTTATCAAGGGGCTTGAGTATGTCTCAAGAGGCGAGTATTTCTTAGACAGTTCCATGTCCCAGCAGGTCGTAAAAAGGCTCATGGATTCCCCGGCAAAGGATAAAAAAATTACGGACGCCGCATATGGCAATCTGACTCCGAGAGAACAGGAGGTCATGCGCCTTTTAGCCGAAGGACTTTCAAGAAAAGAGATTGGTGAAAAACTTTTTATAAGCCCCAAGACCGTTGAAAACCACCGCACCAATATCATGAACAAGCTTGACCTTCACAGCACCATCGAATTGATTCGTTATGCCGCAAAGCTCGGTCTCATCGATGTAGATCTCTGGAAAGAATAGACAGCCCGGCGTCATGTTTTTCCCCCGCTGCATCCAGGATAAATTCCCGCCCTTTTTAGGTCTTCTCCCTATAAAATTGAACCGTTCCTTCTATGGACAATGCGAATAAAATAATTGATAGTTTTTAAAAACCACTAAAAACTTGGCTTGGGTAGAGATCTAAAATATCAAGGTCTCTTCTTCATCCTGAGAAATAAGGATCTGCAATAGCGGAGGATATCCCAATGAGGATACAGCAGAACATGTTAAAAGGTTCCGAAAAATACAGTGCATCAGAACCAGTTAATAATGATGAGTCCGTCCATGCCGGGGATGGAAACACAAAAAATGATTTCCTGGATATTACAGCCTTGATCAGAAGCATTCAGCGTGCCGAGGGCAACCCTGATTGTTTTTTGAAGGGAGAGGATGATTGCGACCGGCTTGATTGCACCTGGCGTCTTTATTGTCTGGGGAGAGATAAGACATCTGGGAAAAGGGAGACCTAACTTTAGAAAATAACGATAATGAACCAATCATGGCAAACGCTCAAAATTGGAGGGTGACATGAATAGAATACTTATCGTTGACGATGAAAAGTCTATCCAGTTACTTTTTGCCGATGAACTCACTGAAGAAGGGTACGAGGTGATCACAACTGGTGATGGGTCAGAACTTATGGAACTGATTGAGGAAAAAAGGCCTGATCTAGTGGTGTTGGATATAAAATTGGGCGAAAATGACGGTCTTGATCTTCTCCAGGATATTCGGAACACCTACTACGATCTCCCGGTTGTCATGTGTACGGCTTATCCGGATTTCAAGTACGATTTAAAATCGATTGCCGCCGACTACTATGTGGTCAAGAGTTCAGACTTGAGGGAATTGAAGGAGAAGGTAAAGATGGCCTTTGAAGGCAGTAGGCAATTCCCGCCACTAACAATGTTCGATCATCTACATCAAGAAGCTGCGCCTTTGCAGAATACACTTTGAGCCGCCTCGACATTGATCCTGGTTTCCCGCCCGGTGAGAACAGGAAGGAGGCTGAATGATGGCATCCAATTCCAGGATTTCCGTTCATCGAAACAGTGATAGTCTGCACCTGAAGCTAATGGGTGATTTTGATGGCTCCTCTGCCTGGGAACTGCTAAATGTGTTAAAAAAAAGCGTTAATGGCGCTTTCAGGGTGTTTATCCATACCAATTCTCTAAAAAATATTTATCCTTTTGGCCGGGATACATTGCAGAAAAACCTGCGCGACATGGAGGTTAATCCCGTTCGCATACTATTTACAGGTGAAAAGGCGAGCCGGATCGCGCCCGAAAAAAGTTCATGCCTTTGAAGCTTTCTATTGATAATTATGGATCTAAAAGCAGACAGAACCAGCAACATTTGCGACACCCTGTTCGGGAGGCTTACTGCCCGGGGCCTGATGTCTTTTGAAATTCCCAGTCTCATCACAGCTGTGTTCAACATTGTCCGCGATGGCGGAAATTTCACAGTGGCTTCTATTAATCAGGAGTTGGAGCGCTTAGGGTGGAGGGAGCGGATCATGGATGTAATCTCCTTTGAACTCATCACTTTCATCCTTGAAAACGAATATGACTACCAGGTGAAGAGGCACACCCTGCATTAAGGGCCTGCGCAAAAATAACTTTACATTTTTGCGTAAGCGCTGAGCATTAAAAAGTGCGGTTTATGCCCTTAAATTTCCTAAGAAAACCTTTAGAAAGGAGGCCATCATGAAAAAGAAACTCATGAATTACGAAACCCTTTTAAAGGTGACACACGGCGTTGTCTTGTCCAGGGACCCAGAAGAAGTAACCTTCCTTATTGTCGGGGCAGTGAGAAACGCGCTGGAGGCCAAGGGATGTGCACTGCTTTTGTTCAATCGCAAAACCCATGAACTGGAGGTCGCCGCATCCATGGGGCTGAGTGACGAGTACCTGAATAAGGGCCCTCTCAGCGCCATGCGTTCCATTGCCAGCTCTCTAAAGGATGGTCCTGTCGCAATCTCGGATGTTACGGATGATGCCCGAATCCAGTACCCGGATGCGGCGAAGAAAGAGGGTATTTCCTCAATCCTTTCTGTGCCGATGGCTATACGGGAAAAGCCCATTGGGGCCTTAAGAGTTTACTCGGCTGAGCCCTGGGAAGCCACGCTGGAGGATGTGAACTTTGTTCAGGCCGTGGCCCAGATAGCAGGAATGGCCCTGGAGATGTCTCGCCTCTACAAAGGACTGAAGGACAGTATTGAGATATTAAAGGAGAAGCGGGACCCAAAGAGCTTGAAAACCAGGGGATGGACGCCTTATGAGGGCGTCCCAAAGAGTGCAGGGACAGTCAGCCCCATTTCCCAGGAAATTCCATAAGATCTTTTGTCCATTTTTTTGCTGACAGAAGCAGAATTGATGCACTCGTAAAAAGTCGTACATAATGAATCTGTCATTTCGACCGCAGGGAGAAATTTTATATATTCAAATAGTTACACCTGAAAGATTTCTCGCGCAGTTTATCCCGCCAATGGGGCGGGGCTCGAAATGACAAGCGGGAGAGACTTTTTACGAGTTTGTCAAAATTGAAAGAGAAAGAACGCATTCCTCTGATAACGGTTTCCAGGGAGCCCGGAAGCGGTGGAAGAATAATAGCCAAAAGGATCGCCGAGCTGTTAGGGCTTGACCTCTTTCATGGCGAAGTTATCCAGGAGATGGCCGAAAGTGCCCATATAAGTGCCAGGCTGATGGAAACTTTGGATGAAAAAGGGATTTCGTTTGTGGCTGACTGGGTATCAACCCTTGTTAACGAAAAGCATCTATGGCCTGACCAATATCTGCAGCATCTCATGAAGGTTATAACTACCATAGGTAAGCACGGCAGCGCCGTTATTGTTGGCAGGGGGGCTAATTTCATTCTGCCCTCGGAAGGGACATTCAGGATAAAAGTTTTGGCTGCTTTGGATATAAGGGTTAAAAATGTAGTCCGTGATTACGGGATTCCGGTTGAAGAGGCTAAGCGCAGGGTGATTCAAACTGAATCGGAACGAAGGGCTTTTGTGAGAAAGTATTTCCATGAAGATATTACATCCCCTGTCAATTACGATCTTGTAATAAATATAGGCACGCTAAATATCGATGCCGCGATGGATGCCGTAAGAGGTGCTTTGGGCAGGTAATAAAATTGAAGGGGTATAAGCCATTGGGGTGAGATTATGCACGAATCAACAACCATTACTATTTCCAAGACGATGCCTGTCACTGAGCGGATCCCGGGAGTGAGCAGGCAGATCCTGGAATGGCTCGAATCTCTCGAAGAGCCTTTCAATATTGAGAGAGACGCATTGCACCTGGCAAAATATGAAAGAAATATCAGGGATTACAGATATCACTATGTCTTGGACCGTGACATAAAAATCCCCAGAAAGAGATAATATTAATCCCTTCCCCTCGTTTCGAGCACGGGAGAATGCGTGACACTGACACCCAGTTCTTTTGGGTTAACATAACCTTCTCGGGCGATCACGGCCTCCGGCTACGCTTCCAGGCCGGTCTCCGGTTCGCAGGGCCTACAGCTCGGTGAGTGCCCCGCCATACTTTATACTCTCGTTCCTTCATTTAATGGTAATCATGCGTCCCCAGAATAACCTTTATGCCCGTACTGGATTCGAGGATCTCAGCGAACTCTTCGCCGGTTCCATATGGACAGCCCGGCTTTGGATTCACAAGACATGAACTCAAGTAAATCAGATCCGGTTTGATCTCGGACAATTTCATCGCCATACCCATGTTAGGGACGATAGTCCGGCCGGGGCATTCGCATTTAACAAAGGCAACAACCTGGGACGGCTCTTCGAACTTGCCGTCTCCGAGGGCTGCCGCCTTGAGGCATCGCCACTCACCCGGGCAACCATATCCACTGTCCATGTATGCACCACAGCCAACAACAGCAACTTTTTTCATTGTTTTGTCCTCCTCAGTTTTGTTTTGTGAGTGAGTCGCGTTTTTCTATACCCCATTGGGAAAAAGAAAAAAAGCCTTATTGTTCTCGCACGGCAATTCGAATGTGGAACCCTGCCCGTCTTGACAGATTCCAAAAATAGATATAGTTTAGCGGAACCATGCTGAATATTTCAATTATAGTTTTAGCGGCAATACTGCTTCCGGTGCTTCTCTATTTCGAAAACAAGGGAAATCGAAAGGGACTGTTGCCAACCAAGACTGCGCTGTCTTTGTTGTTTATCCTTACGGCACTGGTTCAACCCCACCCTATTTTTAAGTATTATATATTTATCTTGATTGGCCTGGTATTCTGCTTATGCGGAGACATTTTCCTGGCCCTTCCCCAGAAAAAGTCGTTCCTTTTTGGCCTGATTTCTTTTTTGTTGGGCCACGTTTTTTATATCTTAGGCTTTTTCTATATTGCCCAGAGAAGCCCGTGGACATGGGTGGGATCGGTCATCTTCCTGGTCATCAGCGGCTGGGTTTATATTCGCCTCAGGCCGAATTTGGGACCAATGAAAGTACCGGTTCTGGTTTACGTAATGGCCATAACCGTTTTGATTTCAGGGGGTTGGTCGGTTTTAGGCGATTTCTATCTGACCGGATCCGGGCGGATAATGGTCTTTGTGGGAGCAGTATGTTTTTACGTTTCCGATGTATTCGTGGCCCGGGACCGCTTTTTGAAGAAGGAATTCATCAACCGACTCATCGGTCTGCCCCTGTATTACGCCGGACAATTCCTCCTGGCTTTTTCTGTAGGTTTTTTGGGTTAATGGAGATGGTGATGAAAAGGGAAAAATTGACGGCAAAAATCCTGATCCTTGTTTTTCTATGCATGCCCTTTTTAATATCATGTGCCGGAGAGGATGCACTGGACCGGATAGAAAAATCAGGGGAGATCACCGTCCTGACTCAGAACAATGCCCATTGCAGCTATACCTACAGGGAAAACCCCATGGGATTCGAGTACGATCTGGCCAAGGCATTCAGCCAATACCTTGGTGTAAAACTAAAGGTTCTTACGCCCGCATGGGACAGGCTGATCCAGGCGCTCAATAAGGGAGAGGGAGATTTCATTGCAGCCAGCATGACCATTGTTCCGTCCCGGCAGAAAGATATCGGTTTTTCTGATGGGTATCTTCGTATTCAACAAAAGGCGATTGTCCACACGAATCATCCCCGTATCAAAAAACTTGAAAACCTGAGGGGCAAGACTATTCATGTACGCCGGGGCACGTCCTATGCGGAGAGGCTGGCCGAGCTTAAGGCTGATGGGCTGGACATCAATATAAAGCTATATGAAGACATCCCAACAGAAGAGTTTATGAGGATGATTGCTAATAAGGAGATCGAGGTTACTATTGCGGATTCTAACATCGCCCTCTTGAATCGCCGTTATTTCCCTGACGTAAAGATCTCATTACCCATAGAAGAGCCGCAATTATTGGGATGGGCAACAAAAAAGGGGGAAAAAAGGCTCCTCAAAAAAATAAATAAATTTTTTAAAAAGATAAAGGAAGACGGGACCTTTGCAAAGATATACGAAAAATATTACGCCAATGTGGAAATCTTTGATTATTTAGACCTCAAAAAATACCACAGAAGGCTTGATACCCGGCTTCCCAAATATGAGAGGGTTATCAAGAAGGCCGCCAAAAAACATGGGTTTGACTGGAGACTTATTGCCGCAGCGATCTATCAGGAGTCCCATTTTGATCCTGGTGCCAGGAGTTTTACGGGCGTGGAGGGAATCATGCAGCTTACCCGGAACACGGCCCGGGAGATGGGGATCAAGGATCGTAATGATCCGGAACAGAGCATCATGGGAGGCGTAAAATATCTCAATAAGCTTTATAATAAATATGAGGGGGCGAAGGATCCGGATAGGTTGCTCATCTCCCTTGCCAGTTACAATGTAGGACGGGGGCATATCCTGGATGCCCAGGGAATCGCAAAGGAAAGGCATCTCAATCCCAATAGCTGGGCTGCATTAAAGGAGATCCTTCCCTTGCTCCGATATCCCAAACACTACAAAAAGACCAAATATGGTTACTGCCGGGGTACGGAACCGGTGCGCTACATAAACAGGATATTGACCTATTACGATATCCTGAAGAGAGAGGGAATCAGTTAGTGTCCATCCAGAAATGGCCCTTTTTCACAATCCCCCGCCTGCTTCGGGACAGGTCAGCGTCAATCCGCGGGATTCGTTGTGCGACGTACTACAGTACGTCTCCGCCTAATCCCTTGATTTTCTTGATCTTGTAAAAAATTGCTCATTTCTGGATAGGACACTTGATAGTCCTTTTTTCATTAGTGGACGGGCACTAGTTAGAAAGATTTTTGACAGGGTAATACCGCAACGCCAAAACCCTCTCTCCCCTGGTTAATATTGTTGAATCAAACAGCATTGCCCTCTCGGGAGGATATGCATAATTCTTATGCTACATTCTCTTAACAAGCTGGTTGGCCGCGGTCAGCATGGGGTCCCATGTAGGGCTGAACGGCGGGGCATAGGCCAGGTCACATTGGCTGAATGCCTCAACGGTCATTTTGCAGTGCAGGGCGACCGATGGCGCTTTAATCCTGTGAACCGCGCCCTCTCTTCCCACTATCTGCATCCCTAAAAGCCTGCCTGATTTTTTATCACCAACTATTTGGACATGCATTGTAGTAGACCCAGGATGGGCATGGGCGCGGGAACGGGTCTTGACCACCGCCTCCATTGGATCGAATCCGGCTTTTTCCGCCTCGTTCGTACTCAGGCCGGTCCTTGCCACCTCAAGGTCAAAGACCTTGAATACGGCCGACCCCGCAATTCCCTCAAGCTCGGTCCTCCTGCCTGTTACATTGTCCGCCACGGCCCAGCCCGCCCTGTTGGCCCTGAGCGCTAAGGGAACCCATGTCTTTTGGCCGGTTACTACATGGTAGGCGTCCGCACAATCTCCGGCAGAATAGATGTTTTCGTCATTCGTCTTCAGGGTCCTGTCCACAGCAATGGAGCCTGATGGACCGAGTTCGAGACCTGCTCCGGCAGCCATTTCACTGCTCGGCCTGACCCCTATGGCCACCAGGACAGCCTGGCCTTCAAGTGTCAGATCAGGACACATGACATTCAAGGAATCGCCGGACTTTTCAATACGTTCAATTTTATGTCCCATATGGATAAAAACGCCTTGGCCCTCGACTTCCTCTTTGACAACTGAAGCCAATTGCGGGTTCATCCAGGGAAGAAATATCGGCCGGGGTTTGACCATATGGACCTCTATATCTCTTTCTCTCAGGGCCTCGCACATCTCTAATGCAATATACCCCATCCCGATAATTACAAGTTTTTTAACATCCTGAGAGCGGATAAAATCCTTGATTTTTTTACCATCCTCGAGGCTTTTCAAGCCCATGACCCCAGGCAGGTCAAATCCGGGGAGGTCCGGTATAATGGGGGAAGCGCCCGTTGCAATCAAAAGATTGTCATATCTAATCTCAAATTCTTCACCGTCCAAATTTTTGCCCGTAACAGTTTTGGCGGAACGGTCAATGCCTTCCACACGATGTCCGGTTCTCAGGTCAATCCCTTGCTTTTCCCTGAACACATGGGCATGACGTACCACAAGGTCATCCATCTCCCGGTCGGGATCGGCGATATTATAGGGCATGCCGCAGGCGCTGTAAGAAACATCTTCGGTCTGTTCCAGTACCGTGACCTCCAAATCGGGAAGATTTCGTTTAGCGCGGCTTGCAGCGCTCATACCTGCCGCGTCTCCACCTCCTTTCCTGTTGGCTCAATTTAGAATGTTTTGTCTGAAAAACGCAATACTTTTTGTTGCTTGTGCAATACTTTTTGGTTATGTAATTAACAATTCACAGTGGCAAACGGAGGTTACAATGAAAAAAATAAATTTGGATTTATCAGGAAAAGTGGCACTGGTGACAGGCGGCAGCCGGGGATTGGGAAAGGCAATTGCCCTGGCAGTGGCCGAAAACGGAGCGAATGTTGTCATTTGCGGCCGAAAACAGGAGAACCTGGATAAGGCAATTGATGAATTCAGGGATATGGGCAAGGATATTATGGTCAGGGTGACAAATGTGGGTAAGTCCGACGAGGTAACAGCCCTGTTCCAGGGGGTTGAGGAAAAATTCGGCAAACTGGATATTCTCGTAAACAACGTGGGCATGAATATCCTGACTCCGTCTGTGGCGGATTCAGATGAAAGTCTGTGGGACAAGATTATTGAGACAAATCTCAAGGGGACTTATCTGGCCTCAGGCCGGGCAGTAAAGCTGATGAAAAAGGCCGGACGCGGGAAGATAATAAATATCAGCTCCATTGCGGCGAAAAAGGCCTCCATGGGCATGGGTATATATTGTGTTGCCAAGGCCGGCGTGGAGATGCTTACCAGGGTCCTGGCCGTTGAGCTTGCGCAGAATAACATAAACGTCAATGCAGTGGCTCCCGGTGTGGTGAGGACCCGGTTCAGCCGGCCTTTCTGGAGCAATGAAGGGTTACTTAAGGAGATTACCGGAACCATCCCCATGGGGCGGATTGCGGAAACCGAAGACGTGGTGGGAACGGTCCTGTTTTTAGCATCAGGCCTTTCCGATTATATTACCGGAGAGGTCATTACCGTGGATGGCGGGTCAATGGCATAATGGTCCGTTGCATATGGCCCTCTCTGCTTGAAGGGCATAGTCGCTAACTTAAACAGTAAAAATCCCGGCCCATAAGACCAGGTTTTGGTGATCCCCAGAGGGGATTTGAGATTCTTGCCCACGCACCCTCGGCCGGCGGAAGCCGCAAGGGCGAAGGATCGATACTCGGGGGTTTGGGTAATCTATTGGACGGGGATTAGATAGTGCCTGAACGAAAACCCCCGTTTTTTGTCATTTCGACCGAAGGGAGAAATCTGGAAACTTAGTAGTTTCAACATAATGCCATTAACTTCAGCCCGATTTCCTCCTTATGTCTCCCCTCCCCTGGTGGGATGGGTTGGGGGAGGAGTTAAAAGGATGAACAAGGGGCCATTTATTGCTAAAAAACAATTGACTTCAAATATACCCTGTGTTACTTTGCGGAACTGAATGACAATTCATTCATAATTTTAATGATAGACTTGACCAGCTTAACCATTTGTAACTGAAACTCTGAAGGAGGTCATATATGGAGAAAAAAATAAAAAAGGCGGGTGTGATCGGGGCAGGGGTAATGGGAGCCACCATTGCCGCCCAGTTGGCCAATGTAGGTATCGAGACGATTCTTCTCGATATTGTCCCGCCGAAATTTACTGATGATGACAAAAAGAAGGGGTTGACCGAGGAGAGCAAGGCATTCAGGAATAAGCTCTCACAGAACGGGTTAAACACATCGCTCAAGTCAAAACCTGCATCTTTTTATGTGCCCCAAAATGCCAGTCTAATCACCGTCGGCAACTTAGAAGACAATTTAGGCCGGTTAGGCGAAGTTGACCTGATAATCGAAGTGGTAGTGGAGCTTTTGAAGATCAAGAAAATCGTTTATGAAAAGATCGAAACGATTTTGAAGGCCGGAACCATTGTGACCTCAAACACCTCCGGTATACCTGCGAGAGACCTGTGTGAAGGCCGGTCGGAAGATTTTAGAAAGCACTTTGCCATTACACATTTTTTCAATCCCCCGAGATACATGAAACTCTTAGAGATCGTGCCGGGACCTGACACGCTCCCCGAAGTGGTCGAACTCTTAGCCGAGACCTGTGAAAAAATAATTGGCAAAGGGATCGTTTATGCCAAGGATACACCGAACTTTGTGGCCAACCGGATCGGGGTCTACGGTATGTTGCACGGCATCAAGACCATGGAGGATATGGGCTTGACGGTAGAGGCGGTTGACAAGCTTACCGGGCCTGTCATCGGACACCCCAAGAGCGCCTCTTTCAGGACAGCAGACCTTGTGGGTCTGGATACCCTGATTCATGTGGCCGATAATGTGTACGACGGTGCGCCTGATGATGAAAAAAGGGAGATGTTTACGGCCCCTGATTTTATCAAACAGATGATCGAAAAAAATCTCTTAGGTGAAAAGACCAGGCAAGGATTTTACAAGAAGAGCAAGGACAGCGAGGGCAAAAAGGTGATCCTTTCCCTGGATTACAAGACCCTGGAATACACGCCGCAGGAAAAGGTGAAATTCGCCTCATTAGAGGCGGCCAAAAATGCGCCGGGCAAGGGCGAAAAGATCAAGACTCTCTATTATGCCGATGACCCGGCAGGGCAATTTACCTTCCGCACCCTGACCGAGACACTGATCTACTCGGCCAACCGGATCCCGGAAATAGCCGATGATATAGTAAATGTGGATAATGCCATGAAATGGGGCTTTGCCTGGAAAATGGGCCCCTTTGAGGTCTGGGACGCCATCGGGCTGGGTAAATCCGTAGCTAAGATGAAAGACGCGGGCTACGAGATCCCCCGATCCGTATCGGAGATGCTGGACAGCGGAAAGGAGTCCTTTTACAAGAAAGAGGCGGGCGTATCATATTACTATGATTTCGAGTCAAAGGACTACAGGGAGGTCCCCGTCAAACCGGGGATAATCCTTTTGCCCTCCCTCAAGGACAGGGAAAAAACGGTTGCAGGAAATACCGGTGCCACCCTTATAGACATTGGCGATGGAGTTGCCTGCCTGGAATTCCATGCAAAGATGAATTCCATTGGTGAGGACATCATCCGCATGACCACGCAAGCAGCCGATATTGTGACTAAGGATTTCCAAGGGCTGGTGATTGCCAATCATGCGGACAACTTCTCTGTTGGAGCGAATCTTGCCATGGTTCTGTTTACCGCCCAGGAAGAGGAGTGGGATGACCTGGACTGGTCAGTCAAGGCCCTGCAGGACTCACTGATGAAACTGAAATATTTGGACAAACCCGTGGTGGCTGCCCCTGCGGGCATGGCCTTAGGCGGTGGATGCGAATTCTGCCTGGCCTCGGATCGCGTGCGATATGCGGCCGAGACTTATATGGGCCTTGTTGAAGCAGGTGTTGGGGTTCTCCCGGCAGGTGGCGGGTGTAAGGAGATATTTCTCAGGAATACCGATCACCTGTTCGAGGTCCCAAGGGGTGGGCTTTACCCTAAACAGATCGAGTTCATGCCCTTTGTGGCAAGGGCCTTTGAAACCATTGCTATGGCAAAGGTTGCGACTTCCGGACCGGAGGCGGTCAAGCTGGGTTATTTGAAAGACACGGACAAGATGACGGTCAATCGAGACTACCTGATACAGGACGCCAAAAACACGGTTCTGGCCATGATTATGGAGGGCTACACACCGCGCAGGCCAAGAGATGACATCCGGGTGCCCGGGGAAAATACCTTTGCCATGATAAAATTGGGTCTGTGGACCATGCATGAGCAGAACTTTATTACCGACCATGATATGACCGTATCAACAAAAATAGCATATGTCCTTTGCGGCGGAAATGTCCTCGAAAATACCGTTGTGAGCGAGCAATATCTGTTGGACCTTGAGCGGGAAGCATTTTTGAGCCTGTGCGGCGATCCCAATACCCAGGCCAGGATGCAACATATGTTGACAACAGGAAAACCGTTGAGAAACTAATAAGAGGGAGGGAAATAACATGAAAGAAGCCGTAATAGTTGCTGCCTGTAGAACGGCAGCGGGGAAGGCCCCTCGCGGAATATTGAAGGATACACGGCCCGAGCATATGGGCTGCGCGGTGCTAAGTGACCTCATAAAAAGGGCAGGAAACCTGGATCCCATGCTCATTGACGACGTCATAATCGGATGTACTTTCCCGGAGGGCGTACAGGGACTCAACTTAGGCCGGGTTTTGGTCATGTCCATGGGGTGGCCGGATCGAATTCCAGGAATGACCGTTAACCGGTTCTGCTCGTCAGGCCTCCAGGCCATTGCCATTGGTGCGGAAAAGATCATGTGTGGTTTCGCCGATGTTGTGATTTCAGGCGGCGTGGAGAGCATGAGCCAGATCCCCATGGGTGGAAGCATGATGTATCCCAATCCAGCCTTAGTTGATATGAGGCCGGGCGCATTTACAGGGATGGGTTTGACCGCTGAGAACGTGGCCGAGAGGTTCAATGTAGGCAGGGACGAACAGGATGAATTCGGGGCCAAGAGCCAGCAGAAGGCAGAGGCCGCCATCAAGGCAGGCCGTTTTAAGAGCCAGATCGTTCCCTTGACGGTAAAGAGACAAAAACAATTGCCGAACGACCATTTCGAATTTGAAGAATTTGTCTTTGATACGGACGAGGGCATGCGCCCCGGAACGACAAAGGAGGGTATCTCCAAGATCCGGCCCGCATTTAAGCCGAATGGAACCGTGACTGCCGGAAATTCCTCCCAGACAAGCGATGCCGCGGCAGGGGTGGTCCTCATGTCCAAGGAAAAGGCAAAGGAGTTAGGGCTCAAACCCATGGCCACGTTCCGGTACCATGCTGTTGAGGGGTGTGAGCCGGAATACATGGGTGTGGGACCACGGGTGGCCATTCCCAAGGTAATGAAGATCTCCGGCATGAGCCTTGACCAGATGCAACTGATCGAGTTGAACGAGGCATTTGCGGCCCAGGCCATCTACTGTATTAAAGAATTGGGCATCAACGAAGAAATAACAAACGTTAACGGCGGAGCCGTTGCTTTGGGGCACCCTTTAGGTTGCACGGGCGCCAAGCTGACCACCCAGTTGATCTATGAGATGCAGGAAAGAAAGCTCAGGTGGGGACTGGTCTCCATGTGTATAGGTTTTGGCATGGGCGCTGCGGGGATCTTTGAGATCGAAGATTATTGAGAAAAGGATAATTCAATAAACTGAAAAAGGAGCGTTAAAATGGCTGATAAAAGGATTTTTGCAGGGGGTGAGTTTTTGATAACGGATGTGGCTCCCGAGGATGTGTTTACTCCCGAGGATTTTACGGATGAACACAAGATGATCTATGAAACCGGCAGTGATTTTATAGAGAAGGAAATTATGCCCATCGTTGATAAGCTTGAGGAAAAAGATCACGACCTGGTGCTTAAACTCCTTGGAAAGGCAGGCGAGCTTGGTCTTTTGGGTACCGACGTACAGGAGGAGCACGGCGGACTGGGCTTAGACAAGGTCAGCACTACCATCGTGGCCGAGGTCATGGGACCTGCAGGTTCGTTCAGCGTAGTATATTCTGCCCATACAGGCATAGGGACCCTTCCTATTGTGTATTTCGGGAATGAAGAACAGAAGGCGAAATACCTGCCCAAGTTGGCCTCAGGAGAGTGGTGCGGTGCCTACTGCCTTACCGAGCCGGGTGCCGGCACCGACGCTTTGAGCGCAAAAACAAAGGCAGTCCTTTCAGAGGACGGCAAATACTACATACTGAACGGCGAGAAGATGTTTATAACAAATGCCGGATGGGCCAACACTTTTATCCTTTATGCCAAGGTGGACGGTGAAGACTTTACCGGGTTTATCGTGGAGAAGGATTTCCCGGGCGTATCCACGGGCAAGGAAGAGACTAAGATGGGGGTGCATGGATCTTCAACACGTCCGGTCATCTTAGAGGATGCAAAGATACCTGTCGAGAATGTCCTCTTTGAGATCGGCAAGGGCCACAAGATCGCCTTTAACATCCTGAACATCGGCCGCTGGAAACTTGGTGCAAGCTGTGTGGGCGGATGCAAGAGATGTTTGACCGATGCCGTAAAATACGCGAACGGCAGAATTCAATTCAAGGTCCCCATCAGTTCTTTTGGAATGATAAAGACCAAACTGACCAATATGGCCGTGCGAACCTACATGAGCGAAAGCATGATGTACCGCCTTGCAAGCATGTTTGATGATAAATTGGCCCTTTTGGACGCAGAGGCCAAGAAGAGCGGTGCTGAAAATGCAAAGGCCATAGAGGAGTATGCTGCTGAATGTTCAATCACCAAGGTCTATGGTTCCGAGACGCTTGACTTTTGTGTGGATGAGTACGTGCAGATCTTAGGCGGTTACGGATTCTGTGCAGACTACCCTGCCGAGAGGTACTACAGGGATTCCAGGATCAACCGGATATGGGAAGGCACAAACGAGATAAACAGGATGCTTGTGCCCGGCACCATGATGAAGAGGGCCATGCAGGGTCGATTGAACCTCTTGCAGGCGGCCCAGGCAGTTGCCGGTGATCTCATGACTTATTCCCCTCTTTCAGTGGAACTGCCTGATACGCCTTTGGCGCTCCAGGAGCACATTGTCAAGATGAGTAAAAAACTGGCGCTCATGGTAGCGGGAGTGGCTGCCCAGAAATTCGGGGCCAAATTAGACAGGGAACAGGAGGTCCTGGCAAAGATCGCTGATATCGTGATTGAAATATTTGCCATGGAGAGTGGCCTTTTGAGGACATTGAAAATAATTTCCAGGGACGGAGAAAAAAAGGCGAAATATCAGATCGCTGCAGTCAAGGTCTATGTGGATGAGATGATTCCAAGGATCGAAAGCTGGGCCAAGCAGATCATATCCTACGTGGAAGAAGGGGATATGCTCAGGACCCAGTTGGCCGGTATAAAGAAACTGAAGCGAGAGATTGCGGATCGGATTATTGACTTAGAAGCCTACCCCTTCTAATTCATAAAGGATTCGTGTATGCTAAAAAGAGGGTTTGCCTGTGCAGGCCCTCTTTTTTATTTAATGGTAACTGGTTCACGGTTCAAGGGTTCACGGTTTAAGGTTGATGGACTCGTAAAAATTCGTCACCCCGTCCCGGATCGGGGTCCGGGATGACGGCAAAACCGGAGTCCGGGTCAGTCATAAGTTTCTGAAAAGACTGGAATCCGGCTTTCGCCTGTCGAAGATCCCGTTGCTGTCTGCGGGGAATGACAAAAAAGATTGCAAGAACGTCATTCCCGCGTAGGCGGGAATCCAGAACATCCTGCTATGGACAAACATTTTTATGTGTATATCTTAGCGAGTAAGCGCAACGGGACATTATACATAGGGGTTACGTCAAATATAGTACAGAGGGTGTGGCAGCATAGGAATAAAATGGTCGAGGGTTTTACCCAAAAATACGGTGTGAACGACCTTGTGTATTACGAAGTGCATGCCAATGCAGAAAGTGCCATCACCAGAGAAAAGCAAATGAAGAAATGGCGAAGATCGTGGAAAATACGATTGATCGAGGAAAAAAATCCCAGTTGGCGGGATCTGTATAATGATATCAAGATTTGAACTGGATTCCCGCCTTCGCGGGAATGACGAAAATAAGTTACTGGATTGACAAAAAGCCGAAAATTACAAAATAACTTGCTGGAATGGCAAAATAAATTGCGGAAATGACGAAAAGAGTCGCTGGGATGAAAAAGATTGGCGAGAATGAGAAGAAGAATTGGGGGAATTACGTTTAGGAGCTTACCCCGCCCCCGCAATAGCGGGAAAGAGGGACTATCTTTAAATGGCTAACGACATTAAAAAGCTGAGAAACATCGGAATCAGCGCCCACATCGATTCCGGCAAGACCACCCTGACTGAAAGGATCCTTTATTACACCAAGCGGATCTTTGCCATTCACGAGGTCAAGGGAAAGGACGGTGTGGGGGCTACCATGGATTCCATGGAATTGGAAAAGGAACGGGGCATCACCATTACCTCGGCAACAACACATTGTGAATGGAAGGGCCATAGGATAAACATTATTGACACTCCCGGGCACGTGGATTTTACCATTGAGGTAGAGCGGGCACTGAGGGTCTTAGACGGGGCCGTCTTGATTCTCTGTGCCGTGGGCGGGGTCCAGTCCCAGTCCCTTACCGTGGACCGCCAGATGAATCGCTATAAGGTCCCGAGGATTGCTTTTATTAATAAATGTGATCGATCAGGGGCCGACCCCTACAGGGTGTGCGACCAGCTTCGCGGAAAATTGAACCATAACGCCGTGCTCATGCAACTTCCCATAGGTCTTGAAAATAAGTTTTCGGGGGTTGTGGACCTAATTACCATGAAAGCGGTCTATTTTGAAGGACCTAATGGCGACGAGATCAGGGAGGGAGAGATTCCTTCGGGAATGATTGATAAGGCCCGGGCCAAAAGAGAAGAACTCATTGATGCGGCTTCCATGTTTTCCGATGAACTCATGGAGGCCGTTTTTGAAGAAAATGTCACGGAAGATTTGATCCGCGAAGCAGTAAGATCAGGCACGCTTTCAAGACAATTGACCCCGGTCTTTGTGGGTTCGGCTTACAAGAATATCGGCGTCCAGCCCGTATTAGATGGCGTTAATCAGTATCTACCTGCACCGATTGAGGTAGAAAACGTGGCCCTTGATCTGGATCAGGATGAAAAAGAGGTTGTTCTTGAAAACGATCAGGACCGGCCTGTAGTCGCCCTTGCATTCAAATTGGAGATCACACCGTACGGACAGTTGACCTATCTCAGGATATATCAGGGTTCCATCGGCAAGGGGGACGACCTTGTTATCACTCGTACCAGGAAAAAAATAAAAGTAGGGAGACTGGCATGCATGCATGCAGACGAGATGGAAGATATCTCCAGGGCCTATGCAGGGGATATCGTGGCCCTGTTCGGTATAGACTGCTATTCAGGAGATACATTTACGGACGGCTGTTTGAGCTACAGCATGTCCTCCATGTTCGTGCCTGAACCGGTTATATCATTATCGGTTACACCGGAGGATAATAAGTCCCAGAATAACATGTCTCGGGCCCTTAACAGATTTATCAGGGAGGACCCCACATTCAGGTCCCATGTGGATGAGGAATCGGGAGAGACCATTATATCGGGCATGGGTGAACTCCACCTTGATGTGTATGTGGAAAGAATGAAAAGGGAATTCAGCGCTCGGGTTGAGACAGGGATTCCCCAGGTGGCATACCGGGAGGCAATCACTAAAATGGCGACATTCGATTATACCCACAAAAAACAGACCGGCGGTTCGGGCCAGTTTGGCCGGGTCGCCGGATTCATGGAACCTTCCGAGGATGGGACCTACGAATTTGCCAACCAGGTGAAGGGCGGTGCGATCCCTACCGAATACCTGCCGGCCGTGGATAAAGGCATGCAATCCTGCCTCAAAAAGGGACTCATGCTCAGTTTTCCGGTAATCGGCATGAAGGTGACGGTCAATGACGGCAAATCCCACAGCGTTGATTCATCAGAGATGGCCTTTAACAGGGCGGCCGTCGGCGCATTCAAGCAGGCATATATGAAGGCCGGACCGGTTATCCTTGAGCCGGTCATGAAGTTATCAGTCGAAGGACCTTCCGAGTTTCAGGGGAATGTAATGTCTTCGGTTAACCAGCGAAGGGGCCTGATTACGAGCTCCACGGAAGACGGCGTATTTACAAATATCGAAGCAGAGGTGCCATTGGCAGAGATGTTCGGTTATGCCACGACCCTGAGATCGCTGACCCAGGGAAAGGCGGAATTTACCATGGAGTTTTCACGATATGCCAGGGTCCCCGAGTCTATTGCGGAGAAACTGAAAAAGGATTTCAGGGACAAGTTAAAGGGAGAAAAAAAATCATGATAGATTTTGTTTCAGTTAGCCCGTTAAAGGTTTTGGATAAGTCCTCCCGGAAGGGATTAGGTCCGGGGAATCTTGCGGTCCTGATAGCCAGGGCCGGCGTTGGAAAGACGGCCTGCCTGATCCGAGTAGCGTTTGATAAGCTGTTTCGCGGGGAAAAACTGGTCCATGTTTCCCTTGAAGAAGGGCCGGAAAAGGTTACCTCCTACTATAACGTCATGTATTCCGATCTTGTAAGGGCCTTAGACCTTAAGGACGATCATGACGAGGACCGAATGCTTATTGAAAGAAACAGGATGATTTTAGCTTACTTGAACCAGAGCTTTGAGATCGAGCGTCTCCGGGCCAACCTGAAGAATTTAGCGGAAAATCTCGATTTCAGACCGGATGTGCTCATTGTGGACGGTCTTGATTTTGAAAAGACCGAAAGAGCCGTATTTGAGGGCCTTAAAAAGGTTGCCGGAGAATTCGAGGCGGAGATATGGCTTTCAGCACTTTCACACCGTCACATTACCGATGTTAATGAAAGAGGTATACCCTATCCATGCCGGCAATTGGATGACCTGTTCAGTCTCATCCTTCAATTGCAGCCCGAGGGATCAGATATCGTTTTGAGGCTTCTGAAGGACCATGACAACCCGACCATCCCCGACACCAGTGTCAGACTGGATCCGAATACGTTCTTGGTGTCGGATAAGGGATAAATAATATTTATCTTGACAATGGTGGTTTCTCTTTCTTTTATTGGTAAAGATAACGTGTGAGATCAGAAGCAGGAGGGTAGAAAATGCATAAATTGAAACTGATGACAGTCCTTATCCTTTGCGCGGGAATGCTTTGTGCGGTTTATTCATGTGCAACGCCCGCCGGCAGAACCCCGGGCCAGGTGGTGGATGACGGCACCATAACCACAAAAGTCAAAGCTAAGCTCCTTAATGATGCGATACTCAGCGGTTTTGCCATCTCGGTAAAAACTTTTAAAGGGGAAGTTACGCTGACAGGCTCTGTGGATTCCACATATACCAGGGATAAGGCAGCGTTTCTGGCCCGCAACACCCTTGGCGTGAGCAAGGTTCATAATCTCATCAAAATAAAGTGACCCTCCTCTCTGCTGCTAAACCAAATCAAACTTATTCTACCGGTCATGGTTTCTACTGAGGTCTAACTTTTTATGATGAATTCCAGAGATCGCCGAATCTTAGTCATTACATGCTACGGCCACTTTATGAGCCATTTTAATATGCTGGTTTTTCCCGCTGTGGTTCTCCCCTTAGCCGGTCGTCTGAACATGGATATGGCACAGGTGCTTGGAATGTCCTTCTGGATGTATCTCCTGTTCGGGCTTACGGCCCTTCCCTGGGGGATGGCAGCGGACCGGTGGGGCGCTAAGCCCTTTATGCTTCTTTTCTATTTTGGGGCCGGAATAAGCGGTTTTTTCGCGGCTTTTTGGATCGATGCTCCCGGGGGACTCGCAGTCTGTCTGGCTGCAATCGGTCTTTTTTCAGGCATTTATCATCCCACCGGGTTGGGCCTGATCTCCAAGGAGATGGAGCGCGTGAGCCTGGGCATGGGGTATAATGGCATGTTCGGGAACCTGGGTCTCGCTACTGCGCCCATTTTGACGGGAATCGTAAACTGGCTCTGGGGACCGCAGGCAGTATACCTTGTGCTGGGAGGATTGAATCTCGTGGGCCTGGCGCTGATGATTGCTTTTCCTCTCACCCAATCCAGGCTAACAAAAGGAGCGACATCCGGCGAAGGAGATGGGCTTCTTGGGGCCTTCCTGATTTTATTAGTGGCCATGATGTTAGGAGGTATCGCATACCGGGGCTCCACGGTAATCCTCCCTGCCTACTTTGAGATAAAAAACCAGGGCATTTTTCAGGCCCTTTCGACCTTTGTTGGCTTTGAACTTTCAAGCAATCTCGTGGCTACCGCCGTGACCTCCCTCGTCTTCTTAGTGGGGACGGTCGGCCAGTATACCGGGGGGCGTGTGGCCGAGCGCTTTGAACCGAGGTTCTGTTATCTAATCTTTCATGCCGTGACTGTCCCTGCCGTATTTCTCATGGCCATTGTATGGGACCTGCCCTTAGTGGCCTTAGCCCTGGTCTACTTTTTCTTTCTATTAGGGATGCAGCCCATTGAAAATACCCTGGTGGCGCGTTTCACCCCGAAACGGTTACACCACTCGGCATTCGGCACTAAATTTGTGTTGACATTCGGAGTGGGAGCACTGGCAGTAAAGATGATTGGGGTCATCAAGGTGACGTGGGGTATTGAGGCCGTATTTCCGGCCCTGGGCATGGTTTCCTTAGCCTTAGTTGGAATAATTCTGTTACTGATCAAAAGAACATCACCCATACGGGCTACATCTACTGAAAAAACTATCAATTAAAAACGATAGCCTTTTGCCTGACCGCTGAAGCCTAAATGAGGAATACGTGCACGCAAAAAATCGAAAATCCATGCTTGAAATGATTTTAAGCGGTCGAATGCTGGTGGCCCTTCTTATGGGTTTTGCCTGTGGGCTGCCCCTTCTTTTGACCATCAGTGTATTGCAGGCATGGATGAAAGAAGAAGGGGTGGACCTGACCGTGATCGGAATGATGGCCTTAGTGGGCCTTCCCTACACCCTGAAGTTTCTCTGGGCCCCTTTTCTGGACCGTTTCACCCTCCCCTTTTTAGGACGCAGGAGAGGGTGGCTTCTGATTTTCCAGGTGGCCCTGATTTTTTCAATCTCGGGTCTGGGTCTCACTGATCCGGCCAATAACCCGTGGATGGTGGCATTCGCGGCATTTTTAGTGACCTTTTTCAGCGCGTCCCAGGATATTGTTGTGGACGCCTACCGCAGGGAAGACTTTCCTGATGAGGAATTGGGGCTTGCCTCTTCTCTGTACATCAACGGATACCGGGTGGGGATGCTCCTGGCCTCCGGGGGCGGTCTGATCATGGCGGACCATATGCCGTTTTCCTCTGTTTACCTTATCATGGCGGCCTGCATGCTTCCCGGTCTTCTTACAACGCTCCTGGCCCATGAGCCTGAGATTACACACGGAACACCCAAAAGTATGCGAGAGGCCGTTTTTGATCCTATGATCGAGTATTTCAG
>JAFDDR010000226.1 GCA_019310785.1 Deltaproteobacteria bacterium | reverse complement strand
CCATCCTGGTTCAGTCTTTATGGCCTCCTGGCCCTCTTTGCCCTCGGGATCTGGGTAGAGCTTCTTTATGGAAAATGGGATTGGGTAGGCGGCGGCCTCGGAAACCTTTTCTGCTTAGGGATAACCTGGCTCGCCTTTGGTTTTGACCGCCAGATATGGGCGGATGCAAAACAAGCCCCTTTGCCATTGCTTGCTGCCTTCATTTCCGGAGTTGTGGGAGTTTTACTTGCCCGCCTCATTGCTAAACTTATCGCTACCAAAGCAATAAAAAAATTATATCAGGGGTAACCTAAGATATGATTGTTGTAACGGGTGGTTCCGGTTTTATTGGAAGCGCCCTTGTATGGGGACTCAACCAGCGCGGTGTCAATGATATTGTTGTTGTCGATCACTTAAGAAAAACCGAGAAGTGGAAAAACCTTGTTCCCCTTCGATTTTCCGATTATTTCGACAAATCTGACTTCATTGAAAAACTTGAAGCCGGATATTTCGGAAACAGTATCAGAGCTATTTTCCATATGGGCGCATGTTCTTCCACAACTGAGAGAAATGCTGATTATCTCATTGAAAACAATTATCGGTATACGGCCCGTATCGCCACATGGCAGGAAGAACACCGTGCATGCAGGCTTATATATGCCTCCAGCGCTGCCACCTATGGAGACGGTGAGCGGGGCTATCGTGATAAAGAGAATGAATTACACCTTCTTCGTCCGCTCAATATGTACGCATATTCAAAGCATATATTTGATCTCCTTGCCCTTCGCAAAGGATGGCTTCAACATATTGTGGGCCTGAAATACTTCAATGTATTCGGGCCTAATGAATACCACAAAGAGGATATGAGAAGCATCATAAATAAGGCCTATCCGCTCGTGCGTGATGAAGGAAAAATTCGCCTTTTCAAGTCATACCGTGACGATTATAAGGATGGGGAGCAGCTTCGCGACTTCATCTATGTTAAGAATGCAGTCGATATGACTATCTTTTTTTTAGATAACCCAAAAATAAATGGCAGTTTCAACATCGGCACAGGTACTGCCCGGTCGTGGAATGAGGTGGCTGCTTCTTTGTTTCAGGCAGTCGGCAGGCCCCTTAACATCGAGTACATACCCATGCCTGACAAACTGAAGGAAAAATACCAGTACTACACATGTGCTGATATGACAAAGTTGCGATCCGCCGGATACTCACATACCTGTATGAGTCTCGATGCGGCTGTTAAAGAATATGTGAGGGATTATCTCAATTCAAACAAACATCTTTCTCTTTCTTCAGGGTGAGGCGTCTTATCCTGCCGGATATTTCTTCATCACTGAAAATTTAATTCTTTTTTCAATTCTTCTCTCAGTGGAATCAATACAGCTTCGAGAGTTGAACAGGTCCTTTTTGCTTCTGATTCGGAACCTGAAAATGCAACCCAACAATCCCATATCTCGTCTTCGCTTATCCAGGTGGTTCCATCCGGCTTTAAGAGACCTTCGCTTTCGTAAATCCGGATAAACAGGTTAATCTTTTTGATCATTCCTTCTTCTGTGTCCTCGCCGCCCCTTTCCCTGTAGTTGGCATCCAATTTATCTATCACCCTTTCAAATAAACCATGTCTGAAATCATGTATCATTCTGGGAATAAACGGCTTTATCCACCTATTGTTTTGCCTGATAAGCCATTCCATGTTAGTCCTTTTTCCATTTTTTATACATGCAGTTAACCTGTTTTTCAATTCTGCCCTGTCAATTTTACCGTCTTTTGTTAAGGGGATATAAGACTTATACCATTCTTCATAAACCTTCACGATCTCATCGCGTAAATTCCCCTCAATCACATTGTCAGTCAGTTCCTTTTTGTTTAGCGTCAGCATTTCAGTCAGGTTAATAAGACTGCTGCTATTGATGTAGGAATATGTTTCACCTGTATCTTCATCTACAATGTTGCCGTCAGTAAGTTGTATATACTGAACGCCGATACGAAGATTTTCACTTACGATTAAACGTGCACCGTAATCTTTTGAGAGGGACGGGCGTGTTTTAAACAAACCTCGCTCATGTAAATTAAAAACATTTGGGGTTTTATAGTCCGGTTCATACAATACAAACCATCCTCTTGGGGTTTTCATCGGTGGATACAGGACAAACTTTTCTTTTTGAGCTGTCATATCATCTCCTATAATTATTCGTACAAAAATCCGCTTCAATTGGGCAATCCTTAGCCCAAAGTTAAAAAAGTTGCTTTTCACTTCTTTCGGTGCTTAAAGCTCTTCAAATACAATCTTCCTTTTGGTATTATCATAGAGCTTGAGCCTGGCCTTGAGGGTCATTTGCTCACCAAAGATACTGAGAAGCTTGACCTCATCACCTTCCATTTTCACGAGATCAACACTTTCCAGGACCTTTTCTTCATCTCCGTCTTTCAAAATAAACGCATGGGCTTCACACATGGAAAACCTCCCTGTTGAATGATATACATTGAATTACTTGAGGGCCTTTAATGCATTGCGTAAACATTCGGTGCTTTTTTCTGTCATCTCTATCATTTCCCGGACATGCTCCGAACTCTCATTCTTTCCCGCCTCTTCCAGTTGTTCGGCAAACATCTCGTATTCCTCCTGGTGATTATCATTGTGTGTGATCCAGTTCTCCAATCTAATGCTTGCCTTTTCAATGAAATCCATAACCAAAGCCTCCCTGTTTTCTCGATTCGTCATTTTTTGCCTTTGCATATATAACATCCATCTTTATCTATGATCGAAACTTCCCAAAATCCTGTTTATTCATCATCTCCCTCATTTCGGGTTCTTCCGGGAGGAAATCATTGGCCACTGGAGATGAAGCCCTGTGGTGAGCTTTGATTTGCGCACTGCTCAGGGCATGGGCAATAAAGAGATTACCTCCAGCTTTCAGCACCCGATGCATCTCTTTTAATGCCTTTTTCTTGCTATCAAAATGAGGGAAGGCCACAAAGCAGATAACATGCTCAAAAAAGATATCATCAAAAGGAAGTATTTCTACGGAGCCAGGTATAAAATTGACGTTTTGATGATCTTCAAACTTCTTTTTTGCCCGTTTAACCATCTCCCCTGCAAAATCGATGGCGTAAATTACCCCTGGAGGGCCAAAAACCTTCCATCAGATTCATCACTATCCTTTGGTCTTCTTTCCATATCTGCTGGTTTTTGCAGTATTTCGATTAGGGTGCCTGCCTCTCGATTCTTTGACTTTATAATAACACCACACCAAATGACAATTTTCCTTAAGACAAGGAAATCAGATTAATTGACCGAGGATGAGGTAAAAGCCAGACTCGTCGATAAATTTTCCAGTCTTTAAACCCGAATTTACAAATAACCTTTTCATTGCCTTTTTATCAGGGAGTTTATCGTGCATTACAGGCCCAGAAGTCTTTCTGTGGTGATTGTTCAATTCCTCTGATGAATCAAAATGTGCTACAGCGAGCCAGCCGCCTTTTTTCAGCATCCTTGCCATTGCTCTCATAGCTTGCTCTTTTTCCTGAAAATGAGGGAAACAGGAAAAACATATAACTAAATCACAAGAACACGATTCGAGAGGGACATCAACTATATCTGAGACCAGGAATCTAATCTTTTTATCATTATGCAGGCGTTTGTTGACCTCTATCATCTTTTCAGCATAATCGAGTTCATAGAGCATACCATTATCCGAAATCCTTTTTAATATGTAAGATACAAGTACTCCGCTTCCGCATCCAACATCCAGCACATGATCACCATCTTTTATAGGAACAAGAGAAAATAATCTCTGGAATTCTTTTTCATATCTGTCATATTGTCCGGTTTCTTGATCCTTATACCACATATCTAACCAGTTTTCTGCACGCTCATTGAAGAATGATTTGCGTGCTTCATATAGTTCCTCAGATGACATATTATTCACGGTTATTACTCTTTTTATTCTATTTGATGTTCATATATAGATGAAAAAATTTGCAGTAAGACATTACTCTGGTATATATAAAATCACTTTAAACTGATTTTGCAACACGCCTTTTAGGAGACAGAATAAATGCCAATAGAAAGATAACCGATGATGCAAGGACTATTACCGCCCCTGTTGGCACGTTAAAGAGATAAGAAAAAATAAGTCCGGCCAGACAAGAAATAATGCCAAAGGTTGCAGATAAGAAAAACATCGTCTTGAGTTTGTAGGTTATCTGATAGGCGGCACTAGCTGGATTAACTAAAAGAGTAAATATCAACATCCCCCCTACGATATTCAGGCTGCCGCTAATAATCAGTCCGGCGAAAAAGATAATACTGTAATAAAATATATTATCAGGTATACCACTGGAAGCCGCTACT
>JAFDDR010000225.1 GCA_019310785.1 Deltaproteobacteria bacterium | reverse complement strand
GTAAGCAGTGTGATTGAGAGAACCAAGGCGATGATCGCAAAGGATCGAACGCTTAGACACCGCGTGGAGGAGTTGAAGAAAGTTATAAACATGGGTCAAGAGCAGACTTGACCCTTTGACCCTTTGAAAAGTTTTTTTCGAGGTCAAGGTTAAAACTCCTGCAATTTGGCTTGAACCGTTTTCCCTTCTGGGCCTTATGGGCTGCAAGAAGGAGATTGTCAAAGGAATATACCTGATGGTAGAGATTACCGTATCTCTTCATCTTTGGACCTCTGCTGTCTTATCCAGCCCCCCACCATTTTGCCAACCTCATCAAGATGTACAGAGGCGTACTCATATCGGTTTTTACTAAGATATTTCATGTCAAATGAAAGCCGGAATAAAAAACGTAATAACTCGATCTTTAGATTGGCCTTTTTTAGAAAGTCAAGTTTTTCTCTGCTATAGTTGGCGCTTAGTAAAAGCTCCAATATGTCTAAAAGATGGCCTTCAATCCTATCTCCCAAAAGGAATCTTTGATCGCGAGGCAATTTCTTAAGGTGAGGTATGGCCCACTTAAGCAGGTCATAGGTCTTTGTGATGGAATTTGGTCCATTAGGATTATTAGAGACGATTTTCATTCATATAGAAATTTGTGTCGAGCAGCTTCCGGCCCGGGCTCCGCCCCGGAGGGAGAGCCTCCGGCTCGGAGAAGGGGCAAAACCCCTGCACCCCAAGGCGTAAAGGTGTAAAGGAATAAGGTATGATCAAAAATCCCTGGCGACACGAAAGCCGACGTTGAGGCTGCGGTTGCCCGGGTAGTTCCCGCCGCGATTGGCTGACCGGCAGTCCCTGACGAAGCCGCTCCAGCAGCCGCCCCGCAACACACGGTATTTTCCTGAAGAAGGCCCTTTAGGATCGGTTACGTTTCCAGAGGGATAATCTCTCCCATACCAATCCTGGCACCACTCCCATACATTTCCGTGCATGTCATATAATCCCCAGGTATTGGGGTCTTTCTGTGCGACCGGATGGGTCTTCTTCCCTGCATTACCGCAATACCAGCCTATGGCAGCCAGGTTGGGGTCATAGCCACATTTTAGCTCGGTTATGCCTCCATTTGTAAAGGCCGTTGTGCTGCCTCCCCTGCAGGCATACTCCCACTCCGCCTCGGTGGGAAGGCGATACTTGTCAGTCCCGTCTTTCTGATTTAGTCTTTTTATAAATTCCTGGCAATCATTCCATGAAACTTTTTCTACCGGACAATTATTACCACAATTCTTAAAATATGATGGATTACTTCCCATTATGGCCTGCCATTGGCCTTGATTCACTTCAGTAGCCTGCATATAGAAATCTTTGCTTATTGTGACATGGTGCTGTCTTTCATCACTCTCTCTACCCGCTTCATCCGAAGGGCTTCCCATAGTAAAGGTGCCAGAGGGGATCAACACGAATTTCATACCAATGGAATTGGTAAAGGCCTTACCCTTCTTGGCAGCAGTAACACGCTTCAAGCGGATGTCCAGGCTCTTATCCTCCCCTGCATCCAATGTAACCCACATGCTCTTTTTTTCGTAGCTGTCTGCGGTTACCTCCACACGGTAACGGCCTGATTCAAGCTCTATGCCCTGGTAAAAGCTCTGCCCGATGTTGGTGATCCTGACATTCGCATCTTCGGGTTCAGTTTCAACAAAGAGACGGCCTTTCTCCGGCAGTGCCGGGCTCAAATCAACGTACATGGACATAGATCGACCAGCTTCCAGTCGAATCCGCTTTCGATAGGAATCGTAGCTATGTTTTTCTACCCTTATCATGTGTTCGCCAGGTGAGACTTCCATATCAGTAAGGGGTGTTGTTCCAACCTCCCGGCCGTCTATTAATACCCTGGCACCCACCACATTGGACTCCACCGATAAGCTTGCCCTTCCTGGTTCCTCAATGATTGAACCAGAACTTGCCAACCTGAAAATGAAATCTCCTTTGTCCAACTTCGGGTTATTGATCTTCCCATACTGAGGATGCTGTCCTCCACGAGTATAATTCACCACCTTATCCTGGAGGTGCATGCCGAGCTCGGAACCTGTTACATACCCATCGCCATTGAGGTCGGCATAGCCTTGAATTCCATCAAGAAAGACTATTTTAAATGTAGAGCGGTCTGGTACCTGTTCACCAGCACCTCCTGCGGTAATGAATTGTCTTACTGGTCGTGTGGATTTCTCGGTGATATCCATCGGTGCAGCCTTTACTATATTAAAGAGAGACCCTGAAAAGCATGAATCAAATATCATGAGAAGGTGCTTTGAGCTGACTTTGAGCGCCAGTTCTTCTATCTCCTTCATTGAGATAGCCTTATCATCGAAACCGCTAGGATCCCGGCCCTTCAAGGGGCAGTCGCTTGGTATTATGTAGCCAAGCTCGGTGCCATCGGCTAGCGTTAAGGTCTCCCCATGCCCTGAGAAGTAAAAGAGCAGTGCTCGATCCCTCTCTCTACCGACCTGGAATACCAAGTCACTCAATGCGACCTTTAATTCCCTCGAGGTGGGATTAAGAAGTAGCTTCACATTGAAGCCGATACCATCAAGAACGGATTTGACCTCCCTTGCATCTTTGCTTGCATTTGGCAAATCCGGCCATCTATGGTACTCACTCACACCAGCTACAAGGGCGTAATAGTCCTTGTAGAGCGGGAGGCTTTCGCCAGACTTGATGGTTATGCGTATGGCTGCACTCACCTGCATAGGAATAAAACAAATCATTGCTATAATAGCCATGATGGGTATTGCGATAATAAGATGACGCTTCCTCATGAACCCTCCTTTACATATAAGGCGCACTACCTCGGTAGACTCACAATAAAACATGTGTCGGTGGCAACCGAGCTCAAATAAGATGGAATCTGCACGGATCCAGTCTCTGAACTGCTAGCCGGCTGGACGACCTCTATCCCCCTGCTTCTCATCTGGATTGCTCCACGAGCACTTGAAGTAACCTCCGAATAATACTTACCCCTTGCCTGTTGCAAGGTTTCCTCCAGGTCGGAGAACTGGGTTTTGGATGCCACCACGGTGACTACATCTTTTCCATAGGGTGGAAGAATCTCCAATTCTCCAAGCCTCCCAATCACTATTGTCTTTCCGGTGCTGATCCAGTTATCTTTGTCATATTTGTTGGGGAAAAGAAGGGTATTCATTCTTTTTTCACTGCTAGGGCCCTCAATTGTTGAAGAAAGGTATATCACCTTGATGTAGCATCCTCTGGTGGCATGTACGCGAAACCGAATCTTCTCCCCATGATAGTAGTCTGCGCCTTGGCCTTTGTCCGGTTCGATGTTCACCCGAAAGTTCAGATTTGCAGTCTGGTGTTTGAGGTCATCTTGCGCCAAGGAGAGAAAATAGTCCTTGTCAATATGGTGGGAAATCTTGGCAAGTAGATCCTGGAGCACCTTATTCTGGCGCATGAGCTCTTTCATCTTGGCTTTCTGGTTGATTTGGAAGATCTGCTCCAGTCTTTTGATCTCCTTTTGGAGAAAGGCATACTGATTTTTCGTCTGGTCACCTGCCTTTTCTATCTTAGAGTCTATTGTCTCAAGGAGGCCTCCCAGCTGATCCATTCGGTACTCGTAGGCCTTAAGGCGCTGAGTCAGCACACCTTCTATTTTCTCAATCCCTTCGATAACCTCGTCCTGCTTTCCCTCCAGCCTATCGACTACCTCATTGATAAAACTCTGCTGTCTTACTTGCCTGTCAGCTTTTTCCTTGTCAATGGTCACTACTACCCAGTAGAGGTTTTCTTTTGTGTCTGTCCAGTCTTCCTGGATCTCTACCCCGGAGAGCACCAGACGGGTTGTCACAAAAAGGGATGATTCAACGTCTTGATCGGGGAACTCTCCCCTCTGTGCGAGGTGTTCCCTGAAGGTGGATTTAACAGACACGGATAGTCGATAGCTGAGATCATTTACGGCCCGGTCCTTGGCCAAGTCCTTTTCTTCATAGCTGGGCCTTTTTCCTTTAAAGGAAGCAGAGCCTATTCCATAGTAGAGGCCCGGAAGCTCGAAAGTTCCAGCCATATGTTCCTTAAGCCAGCGAGGCTGAGGAGAGGCAAAAGACAGGGCAGGAACTATCAGTGAAAGAAAAAGTAGCACCCCTGAGAGTTTGTTTATCCCTTTGTTCATAGACCCCATTCCTTTCTGAGTTATTGAGCAGACACCATGGAAACAAGTGGTTTCAAAAGGCACTTGATTTCTTATCCCCTCCATGCCCTTAACAAGATTCCTTTATCGCATTTTTCTGACATCAACTTAGCCGCCTGCGGCGGAACTTTTTTGACAGGATTAACAAGATTAACAAGATTTTCTTATTTTCTTTATATCCTGAACATCATGTCTATCCTGCCTAAAATGGGATTTCCT
>JAFDDR010000224.1 GCA_019310785.1 Deltaproteobacteria bacterium | reverse complement strand
ACAATATCAGGTCACCATTCCTCATTCAAGTGAAAAGCCGAAGAAAGCTTTATACTGAAACGGACAAGGGTGAAATTAAAGACGTTAATAAGACATTAATGCTTAGGAGAGTGTCCATCTCCGGCTATAAAATCCCCCCTGGCCCCCCTTTACAAAGGGGGGGAAGCTCTGAAGCCCCCCTTTTCTAAAGGGGAATTTTTGAGGCGAAACAGTACCTTTAATTGCACCCAAAGGCCAAAGGGTTGTTGACAAAGGCCGGGCTTTTCGCTAAATTCATAGGCCGATAATCCCGGCTCGTAATCCGGGTTCAGCGAACCGTTGGCCTGAAAAATGTGAGGTTCAACTGGTCTCTCTTGCGCCCTAAAAAGGAGTTCAGCCATTTCCGACTTCTCGCAAAACAGCGCACATCCTCCGGCAGGACAGAAAGCATCTGAAGTCCCAGCTCAGGCTCCACTCCAAGTGGAAAAAGACGGTCCTGATTATCCCTGCCCTTGCCTCAGAATACACTGATCCGGCAAATCTTCCCATCTTCCAGAACCTCCTCAGACAGTTGAAAAGTGTCACCTATTTGTCGAGCATCATTTTTGGCCTGGATCGTGCCACAGAGGAAGATGCCTTTCAACTGAGAGATATGCTAAAGTCTTCCGGCATAAAGAACAGTTTTATCCAGTGGAACGACGGCCCCGGATTTAGAGATATCTATAGACAATTGAATGAAGCAGGATTTAATATAGACGAGCCCGGCAAGGGCAAAAACATGTTTCTCAGCTTTGGCTTGGCCATAGCCTTAGGCGCAGAATCCATAGGGTTGATTGATGCGGATATCCGTTCCTTTAAACGGGTGCAATTAGACCGGCTTTTTTATCCGGTGGTCGCCCTGAACTACGATTTCTCAAAGGCATACTATTCCAGGATCGCGGAAAGAGAGATCTACGGCAGGGTAAAAAGGCTCCTTCTTGACCCCCTCCTGCTTTCACTAAAGAGGAAATTTGCGGAAAGCAAAGAGGAAAAAATGTTGCGTCTTGTTGATTTTCTTCTTGGCTTTCATTATCAGCTTTCCGGCGAAGTGGCATTTCATGTAGACCTCTTAAAAAGGATGCGATTCGCTACCAATTGGGGTGTGGAGATCTTTACCCTGATTGAGGTTTATCGAAAGGCATCTTCACCCGCGCAGGTCATGTTTTCCGAGGACCCTTTTGATCACAAGCATCAGGACACATCGCCGAAAGACGGAACCAAAGGTCTCAATCGAATGGCAATTGATATTGTCACCACGTTGATGAATGCCCTGATAATAGAAGAGGGCCTTGAGATATCCGAAACATTTTTCCGGGATTTAGCCGTTACCTACCAGGCCGTGGCAGAAGAGCAGGTCAAAAAATATTCGGATGATGCCAGCTTCAGCAATCTCGTTCACGACCGGGATGCCGAGGAATATATGGTCAGGAACGTGTTCAGAAATTCCATACTTCATGCGGGTGAAGTCCTTACCTCGCCGTACAGGATGACGGAGCGTTTCCTGAGATTTGTCAATTCCCATTCCGAATTCAAACGCTTTCTTGATGACGGACTTGCCGAAATCATATTAAAGGTTGAGCGCCAGGCGGAACAGAGCGTATTCGAAACGCCCCAGACGGTTTCATGGGAGCGTGTATCCAATAAGCTTCCCCGAATTTTTTTTGATATTATTGAAGTGATGGAGAGCGAAAAAAGACGCTTTTCTTAAAAAGGGACAGGCCCATGACTGAAGTCTCAGTCGCCCCGCTTATTGTAGTCTTTACCGATTTGGACGGTACACTGCTGGACCATGACACATATGGATGGGAGGAGGCCCTCCCGGCCCTTGACCTGTGTAAAAGGCTTTTTATTCCGATTGTGCTTGTTTCCAGCAAGACAAGGGCGGAAATGGATCAGCTCCGTCTCAAGCTGTCCATAAATGCGCCCTTTATCTCTGAAAACGGGGGCGGCATTTTTTTCCCCGGTGACACCACAGAGGACCTGTCGCCTGATGCCATCCTTGACGGGGACCTGTGGAAATGGTCTCTCGGTTTGCCATACGCTGATTTGATCAGAGAACTTGATGGTATTCGGGACCAATTGGGGTGGGACATAAAAGGCTTTTCAGATATGAGAATTGATGATATATCAGACCTCACCGGGCTTGACAGAGAGAGTGCCCGTCTGGCCGCCATGCGTGAGTTTGACGAACCGTTTATTATTCTGGATCAAGACCCTGTTGACAGGGAAAGTCTTAAAAAGGCTGCGGCACAGAGAGGGCTTACCATTACGGAAGGAGGACGATTTTTTCATCTTAGCGGCGAAAATGACAAAGGGCAGGCCATGCAAAAGCTCATGTCCTTGTATAAGCAGTTTTATGGAAAGATTGTCTCCGTCGCCCTTGGGGACAGCCCGAATGATTTTTCCATGTTGGAATGCGCTGATTATCCTGTCCTTGTCCGGTCAAAACGCAATTTTGAAGGGCTCAAAAAGCGAATTCCCCGGCTGATGGTTACCAGTGAGATGGGTCCAAAAGGGTGGAATACAGCCCTATTAGACATACTGAAAGAAAAATAGGAGGCAGATAATGTCTGACAGGTTCGAAAGCGAAGTCAATCCTGATAATATTAAAAAATGCGAGATGGTGGTATGTATCCCTTCTTATAAGGAGGCCGATTCCATCAGCTATCCTATGACGCAGGCAGATGAGGGGCTGAAAAAGTATTTCAGTGATAAGACTTCTGTTATAATCAATTGTGACAATAACTCCCCGGATGACACTAAGCAGGTCTTTCTGGATACGCCTACCGATGCACCGAAGATCTATCTTTCCACGCAGCCCGGCGTAAAGGGCAAGGGAAACAATTTCAAGAATCTCTTTCGAAAAGTGGTTGAGCTCAAGGCAAAGGCCGTGGTGGTTGTGGATGCGGACCTGAAGAGCATTACCCCTGAGTGGATAAAGCACTTAGGCGAGCCTCTCTTTGAGGGGTTTTCCTATGTAGCTCCCCTGTACGTAAGGCACAAGTATGATGGCACGATTACAAATGGCATTGCATATCCCATGACCCGGGCATTATACGGCAGGAGAACCAGGCAGCCAATCGGCGGTGATTTCGGTTTCAGCGGAAAGTTGGGAAAGGTCTATTTGGAGAGCGACACATGGGACGAGGCAGTGGCCAACTTCGGGATCGATATCTGGATGACCACTATAGCCATCAACCAGAAGGTGCAGATATGCCAGTCTTTTATGGGCAGGCCGAAAATTCACCGGACCAAAGATCCGGGCTCCGATTTAGGACCCATGTTCAGACAGGTAGTGGGTACTATTTTTTCTGTGATGAGATCTTTTGATTCGTTCTGGACCAAAGTAAAATACAGCAGACCTACTGCCATTTTCGGATTCGGGCTCGGAGAGGTTGAAATGCCTCCCGAAGTGGATGTGAACACACAGAACCTGCTCAGCCAGTTTCACAGCGGTTTTAAGGAGTATAACGAAATCTGGAAGCAGGTCCTGACCCATGACGTGCATAAGAAGCTTCTGGAAATCATGGACATGAAGGAGACCGAGTTCAATTTCCCTACCGACCTGTGGGCAAGGGTCCTTTTTGATATGGCCGTTTCCTACCGGGATGAGCCGGTGGACAGGGACCTGATGATGGATTCCCTAATCCCCCTCTATTTCGGCAGGACCCTGTCCTTTGTGAAGAGGACAAAGAGTATGTCCATCAAGCAGGCCGAAGAGGCGATTGAGGAAGATTGCACCACCTTTGAAATGACAAAACCATACCTGCTTATGCGCTGGAAGAAGTAGTGCAGACAACTCTGCCTGCCCAGCAACCTACCGAACCAGTACAAGCCTGACATCCATAACATTGGTGTTTGTGGGCCCGGTCATCAAAAGCTCATCTGTTTTTTCAAAAAAATGGTAGGCATCATTGTTACTTAAAAACTCCGCGGCCTCCATGCCCATATCCCTGCCCCTCCTCACCGTGAAGGGATCCACCACAGCCCCTGCAGCGTCAGTGGGGCCGTCGTTTCCATCCGTACCTCCGCTCAGAATAACCACCCGGGGAGGCAACTCCACCAAGTCCGGGGCGGCCGCTAAACAGAATTCCTGGTTCCTTCCGCCAAGCCCATCGCCATGAATAGTTACGGTGGTCTCACCACCGGAGATAATGCACGCGGGTGGAGAGATGGGCCTGCCCGTCTTCACGATCTCCCTGGCAATGGCGCTGTGAACCCTTGCCACCTCTTTTGTTTCACCTTCTACCATGGAAGAAAGGATCAGGGTTTCGTACCCAAATTGTTCTGCCTTCTTTTTTGCTGATTCCAGGGCGAGGATATTACTTCCGACAATAAAATTGAAAACTTTTTCAAAAATGGGCTCATCCGCTTTCGGTGTTTCAGGTATCCGCCCTTCTGCGCCTGCCGTCAGGTGATCATGGATTGCCCTGGGAATATCCTTCAGATCATATTTTCTGAATATTCCCCATACATCTTTGTATGTTGATGTGTCGGGAACAAAAGGACCCGAGGCGATGACATCCATCCTGTCGCCCACCACGTCCGAGAGCATCAGATTTATAGTGGTGGCAGGAGAGGCGGCCCGCGCCATCTGTCCTCCTTTTGAAAATGATATGTGCTTTCGTACGGCATTGATCTCGTCAATACTCGCCCCGCACTTTAACCGGGTCAATTCCTGTTTTTCGGAAAGCGTTATCTTTCCCGCCGGCTGGGGAAGCAGTGCGGAACCGCCTCCCGATATAAGGGAGAATATCAGGTCCTTTTCCCCGGCCTTTTGCAGGAAATCCAGAATTCTTTTTGTGCCTTCCACACCGTTGTTGTCCGGCAAAGGATGATCTGCCTCAATAATTTCGGTCTGCGCGAGTTCTTGAGTAAAGCCGTACTTCACATTGATCATCCCTTTGTAGATTTTTTCTCCCATAAGGTTTTCCATGGCCTTAGCCATGGGCGCCGTTGCCTTACCTCCTCCCACAAGGGATATGCGATCATATTTTGTCAGGTCAAGCTCGACATCGACCCGGTCTTCCAGCCCTAAGGTCAGCCTGTTTCCCTCCACGCGGACAAAACGTTTAACCGCCAGATAGGGGTCCACAGCATCAAGAGAACCCTTAAATATCTCCTCTGCCTCGGATCTCATCTGCTTTAGAAGCTTTTCATCCATGTCTTTTCCACTCCTTTCTCCCGGTATAATTTCGGCTGAGCCTGTTTGCCTGTTACCGATGGTGCTGATTGAACCTTTATTCTGAGGATTTGTCAAGAAATCCCTATGGTTAATCCATCTGAAGTCAGGATTGAGGGAAACGGGGGCCGGTCAATTCAATGAGGTCTCAGTGTTTCTGAATCGCTGCAAAAGATAAACGATTCCAAAGACCACCAGGCCGATGGGGTACATCCAGTAGCGCTGTGCGTAAGGCACGCCCAACCAGCCGGCAATAAGACCCGGTCGCATCAATATAAGGGTCACTGAAAGAAGGAGGGGGATATCATAAAACCTGTTTCTTGCCACAAACCAGCCCTGGGTGGCTGATGCAAATGCAAAATTGGCAATGCATGCCATTGCAAAAATCAGCAAGCCCTGAAGCCAGTTATTGACGTTGTGCAGGATCAAGTCGTGGTTAAAGATAAACATAAAGGGGAGTATGGCGGTTCGAATATCGTACATGAATCCCTGAATACCTGTTGGAATGGGACGGGATCTGGCAATGGCCGCGGCCGCATAAGCGGCAAGCCCTACAGGAGGTGTATCGTCGGCCAAAATACCGAAAAAGAAACAGAACAGGTGGGCTGCCATGAGGGGCACGATAAAATCATGGGCGCTGCCGATGCTGACTATTACCGGGGCCGTAAGGGAGGCCATAACGATATAGGTGGCGGTGGTTGGAAGACCCATGCCTATGATCATGCTTGCAATGGCCGTTACAAGGAGCATGAAATAGATGTTCCCCATGGATATTGTATCAATCACCTGGGTAATGAGCCCACCCAGTCCCATGGCAACGACACCAACTATGATGCCCGCAGCGGCCGTGGCCAGGGCGACTCCGACCATATTCCTGGCCCCGGAAGCCAGGGATGAAACAATGTCGATAATGCCCTCCCTAAAGGCTGGCCCGACCGGGTCTTTTGTAAGAAAGGCCCTGACCGGGTTCTGAAACAGCATGATAATGGCCATGATCCAGATGGCATTAAATGCGGCCGCTTCCGGGGAATGGCGTAGCACGATCAACTGGTACAGCAGAAAACCAAGGGGAATAAGATAATGGACCCCGCTGAAGAAGGTCTTAAATACCGGGGGAAGTTCTTTTCTGGACAGGCCTCTGAGGCCCAGCTTGGAAGCCTCGATATGGGAGATATAAAAAAGGGCCGCATAGGATGCAAACGCGGGAATTGCCGCTGCCTTGACCACTTCAATGTAAGGGACGTTTACATATTCGGCGATAATAAAGGCCGCAGCTCCCATAATGGGAGGGGCCAACTGACCGTCGGTGCTGGCGGCAACTTCAATGGCCGCGGCTTTTGTTGGGGGATAGCCCACCTTTTTCATGAGAGGAATGGTAAACGTCCCTGTGGTGACAATATTGGCAATGCTTGATCCCGAGACCATTCCTGTCAGTCCGCTTCCTAAGATTGCTGCCTTTGCAGGCCCTCCTTTGAACCCTCCCAGGATACTGAGCGCTAATTGAATAAAATACCTCCCTGCTCCGGCCCTTTTCAGCATGGCCCCGAAAAGGACATAGAGAAAGACGATCGTAGCCGAGACGTCAAGGGGGATGCCGTATATTCCTTCGGAGGACATGGACATCTGACCGATGAACCGGTTGAGGGATATGCCCTTGAACGCGATCAGATCGGGCATGTAGGGCCCTAAAAATGCATAAGCACAAAATAGAATGGCAATAGCAGGGAGGGCAGGGCCGATCACGCGGCGCGATGCCTCTAAGAGCAGAACGACAAGTATGAGACCGATCACGATATCCCGCATGATTGGATCACCGTGGCGTATGGCAATACCGTGGTAATCGATAATGATATAGATTGAGGAAAGTGCAGCGAGGATGCCTGCCAGCCAGTCAAGGAAAGGGATTCGATCCGTGCCCGCAAGAAACTTGAGCCCGAAACGGGGTTTTTTAAACAGCGGAAAGCTCAAAAAGACAATGAGGATTGCAAACCCAAGATGGATTGCGCGAATGAACAGGGTATCCAGGATTAGCCAGCTCGCAATGGATAACTGAAACAGGGACCATATTACGGCGATGAAGGGAATGACATATTTTAAGTAGCCCGTGGGAATGCGTCCTATCCCCTGTTCCTCCCGGGCAATTCGCATGGCGATTTCATCAGGATGGGTTTCTTGGCCTTGATTCACCGGGGCCGTCATTTTAGCAGACCCACCTCTTTGTAGTACTTTATGGCACCCGGGTGGATGGGGGCTGAAAGACCCTCAAGCATGTTATGTCTGGTCAGTCCCTGGTAGGCCGGATGGAGTTTTTTAAAGGCTTCAAGATCGGCAAACACCTCTTTGGTAATGGCGTAAACTACCTCATCGGGAACCTTGGCAGAGGTTACGAGAGTCGCTTTCACACCGAATGTGGGCACATCTTCTTTGTTGGTTGCGGCCGGATAGAACTTGATGGGAATGGTCGCTGCCGCATAATAGGGATACTCGGCAAGGAGTTTTCCAACGCCTGCGATGGACACAATGCGCACCTTTCTCCTGCCGGCGGTGGCTTCCTTTATGGCCCCGCTGGGATGGCCTACAGTATAGAAAAAGGCAGCGATACGGCCGTCCTGCAACAGACCGGGCGCCTCTGCCGCCTTGACGCTCTCTGCCTTGAGGTCTTTTTGGAAACGGATCCCAGCATATTTTAGGGCATCAATGGCATTTTGCCTCTGGCCGGAACCCGGGTTTCCGATGTTCACCCGCTTTCCTCTAAGGTCCTTGATACCCTTGATCCCGGTGTCATCTGCCGCAACGAGGGTTACGGATTCGGGATGAAGACTGAAAACGGATCGAAGGTCTTTTTGGGGCCCCTTTTGCTTCCATTCGGCAAGCCCTTTCCATGCCTGGTACTGCCTGTCCGATTGCACGATTCCGAATTCCAGGTCACCGGACATGACTGCATTCACGTTAAAAACAGAACCGCTGGTTGATTCGACCGTGCAGCGAATCCCGTAAATCTTGCGTTTCTTATTAATGGTCTTGGATATGGCGCCTCCTGTGGGGTAATAGACGCCTGTAAGTCCCCCTGTTCCTATGGTAACAAAGGTAGTCTTTGCTTGCGCCGACAGGGGCATTGATCCTGCTGCAAAGACCAGCGCAATGCACAAAATCACTGACAGGATAAGTATCCGTCTCACTGTTGATCTCCTTTTTGGTGCTCCGGATATTTGACGGTTTAAATGAGGTAAGGTTCCCACTGCTTGGCCGTCTCCATGATATACCCGGGCTTGACATCTTCCACGATACTGTTGTGGCCCGGCAGGAGGATAGCCACGTCCAGTTCGGCTAAGGACAAGAGGGATTCCCTGTGCTGTGCCCCACTTGCCCCGTACAGATCAAAGCGGCCGATGGCGTAATCCGCGTACACGACATCGCCGGGAATCAGAATCTTTTCAGGGCGATAATAAAGCCCTATGCTTCCCTGGGAATGGCCAGGGATGTGGAGCACTTCCCAGGCCATGTCACCTATATTCAGGGTCTCGCCCCCCTCAAGCTTGCGATCTACCTTGAACTTGAATGCTCCCGGTTTTATTCCATACTGGGTTTGGCACATACTCTGGAACATATCCATTCCCCATACGGTTTTCTCATCGCCCTGCTCAAGGGGTTCTGCCTCACTTTTGTGAACCCATAGTTCTGCGTGCGGAATTT
>JAFDDR010000048.1 GCA_019310785.1 Deltaproteobacteria bacterium | reverse complement strand
GATGGCCGATGCCCTTCTGGAAAAAGAGACCTTAGACAGCAAGGACATTGATGAAATAATGGCGGTGGAAGCTGCTCCTCAAGCCGAAGGTGCTTGAGGTTTTGAAATTTTATAACTTGAAAGGGATGAAGGAAAGTTGTCTTTTGAACTTAACTGGTCGGATCATGTGCTGAACTTAGACAAAAGGACCCACATAATGGGGGTCCTGAATGTGACACCTGATTCGTTTTCGGACGGGGGCCATTATTTCAATCCGGACAAGGCTGTCGAGCATGGCCTGGAAATGGCCCGTGACGGTGCGGACATAATTGACGTGGGAGGAGAATCCACAAGGCCCTACGCAAAAGAGGTCTCCGTTACCGAAGAAATGGATCGGGTGATCCCGGTGATAGAGAGCCTCAACAAAGAGCTCTCCATTCCTGTCAGCATAGACACATATAAAAGCAAGGTAACACGGGAAGCCTTGAAGGCCGGAGCATCGTTGATTAATGACATCAGCGCACTCAGGTTTGATCCCGATATGGCTTCAATTGCGGCAGAGACCGGTGTTCCGGTAATCCTCATGCATATGAAGGGCACGCCCGGAAATATGCAGGACAATCCCACCTATGATGACCTCATTTCCGAAATCCTGCACTTTCTCAAGGATGCCATAGCGCGGGCCGTAACCGCCGGGATCAGAAAGGACCTGATTATTGTGGATCCCGGGATCGGATTTGGAAAAACATTTGACGACAATCTAAAAGTTATCAGGGAGCTGTCGCGGTTTGGATCTCTTCAGAGTCCCGTGCTATTGGGCTCATCCAACAAGGCTTTTATAGGTCGCATCTTGAACAAAGAGGCCCATGAGAGAGATACCGGAACAATGGCGACGGTCGCTGCCGCTATAATGAACGGCGCCCATATCGTGAGGGTACACAATGTGAAAAAGGCAGCGGAGACCGCCAAGATAGTTGATGCTATAAAGACGGGAAGGGTAAACAATATTTAGTGTTGGTTCATTCTTCGATTAAAAAGTTGTTGTGTCTTAATGGTAGTGGCAATAAATGTTACGGGTTACGGGTTGAAAAGATTGGGTCACAGCGGATTAGTGAAAAAATTATGTAACCTACCGGTGCGTGAGACTTCACGTCCGTGACAGTCGCGGCTAAAAGCCGCTTCCACAATGAGCTTGAAGTGGACAAAAGCATAATGAAAGTAGACACCTTTCCCACGTATCAACGATGAGAGAAAATATTAACTCGCAACCCGCAACGAGTTCCAGGCATTTCATGCTGCAACATGGCAGGACTTGCATCACATACAATCAGGGTGAGGGATATGTTATTCTGTATTGACATTGGAAACACGAATATTGTTTTGGGTGTAACGGATCAGGATCGCATCCTGTATCACTGGAGAATCAGGACTGAGAAGGAAGTAACGCCTGATGAATTAGGGATTCTTGTGAAAAACCTTTTCCATTCTGCCGGGATGACCCTTTCGGATGTCAAAGACACCATTGTATCCTGCGTGGTTCCACCTTTGTTGAATACTGTGGAGGAGTTTTGCCGGCGCTATTTTAGTTCTAAACCCATGATCGTGGGTCCCGGTTTAAAGACCGGCATGCCGATCCAGTATGACAATCCAAAAGAAGTGGGGGCCGACCGCATTGTAAACGCGGTGGGCGCCTATGAAAAATATCGCACTGCCCTCGTGGTGGTTGATTTCGGAACGGCCACGACCTTTGATTACATATCAAAGGACGGCGCCTATATCGGCGGTGCAATTGCGCCCGGCGCGTTGATATCCTGCGAGGCCCTTTTTCAGAAGGCATCCAAACTTCCCAGGGTTGAAATCTTTGCCCGGCCAAAAAGCGTCATTGCGAGAGACACGATCAGCAGTATGAACGTGGGCATAATTTACGGTTACGCCGGATTGGTAGATGGTATTGTCAACCGGATGAAAAAGGAGTCGGGTGAGGAACCCACGGTCATCGCCACCGGAGGTCTTGCATCCCTTATCTGTGATGTCTCGGAGACAATCGATCATGTTGAAGAGTTTTTGACCCTTAAGGGTTTGATGATTATCTTCAACAAAAATCAATAGGGATACCTATCGAAAGCGTACCTGTCATAAAACCAGCCGGGCTCAGGCCGGGGGACAGTATCGGTGTCATCTCTCCTGCAGGCCCGCTTAATGAAACGGATCTTCAATCCGGCATCGAAATCCTGGAGTCTTCCGGTTTTAAGGTCACCCTCGCACCCCATGTCTACTCCAGACTGGGTTACTTGGCCGGCGAGGATGAGGGCCGACTTAGAGACCTTCATGACATGTTCCGGGACTCGGATATAAAGGCTGTTTTCTGTGCCCGGGGAGGGTACGGGACAACCAGGCTGCTTGACAAGATTAAATATGACCTGATCAGGCAAAACCCGAAGATTATTGTAGGGTATAGTGACATTACAGCGCTTTTAATGGCCATTCAGAAAAGAACCGGACTGATCACCTTTCACGGCCCCGTAGTTCGAGAGCTTGCATCGGGGCACCAGGGCAATTATGACAATTTGATCAGCCTCCTGTCTTCCGACCGGCCCCTAAAAGTGAGCTTGACTGAGGGGGATGTGCTTATCCCGGGCAGGGCCACTGGGTCCTTAATAGGGGGCAATCTGAGCCTGATCTGCCATCTTATCGGCACCCCTTTCCTGCCGTCTCTTGATGGTTTCATCCTGTTTGTGGAAGAAAGGGGCGAAGCCTTATATCGCATTGACCGCATGTTGACCCATCTAAAACTCAGCGGTCACTTGAAGGGACTTTCCGGCCTGGTTGCGGCAGAATTTGAGGGATGTGGGGACCTGCCGGCCATTAACGGATTATTAATGGATGTGCTTTCAGACCTGGATGTCCCGATTGCAACCGGGCTTGAGGTCGGACACGGACACAAAAACCTGGCCCTCCCGTTAGGCCTGCCGACAGAGCTTGATACCGATCGCATGACACTGTCCATTATGGAGGGGGCCGTAAGCTAAAGGGCATTATGGCGGGAAACATCCAAATCTCAAATACAAATGACCAAAACAATGGGAAAAGACCCTGGACAGTGAACTCTGAACCCGTGAACGCTTACAAATGATAGAACCGGAACATCTCGCAACACTTAACAAATGCATCAAAAAAGATATTCGTGCCGTAAGCGTCACAGGTCTTTCCGGCACCGTGCAGTCCTATTTTTTTTCCCTGTTCCTGGCCCATCTTCAAAAACCCTGCCTAATCATCCTTCCCCAAAGAAAAGAGGCCGAAAAACTTTATAAAGAACTCCTGTTTTTCATGTCCGGCCGGCAGGACCAATCAAACGCCCCGGACATGCGTCTCTTTGAGTTTCCTCCCTACGATCTGTCCCCTCTTACCGGGCTCAGTCCCCACAGGGATGTGCTGACCCGTCGCATCCAGGCCCTTTATGCGCTCATGTCCGATGAGAACCCGGTCATTATTACTTCCCTCGACGCCGTATCCTTCAGTCTTCTGCCAAAGGAAGCCTTTGTAAGATCTCTTGAATACTTGGAAGTGGGAGAAGAAGTGGACAGGGACCTCTTTCTTAAAAGACTCGAAATCACGGGTTACAACCGGTCCTCATTAGTGGAAGAGGCGGGAGATTATGCTGTGCGGGGTGGCGTCGTTGATCTTTTTCCCCCGCTTTATCAGCTTCCGGTTCGCCTGGAATTCTGGGGTGATCACCTTGAATCAATCCGTCAATTTGATTCACTTAGCCAGCGATCTCAGAACCATCTGAAAGAAATGGTTCTCCTCCCTGCCAACGAAATCATCATGGACGTGGAAAACATAAAAAGGGCGCGGTCCATGGGCAGACTGCCCAAACAGCCGGAAAACGGAATGGGCTTTCCAGGGCAGGAGGCATGGCTGAATCATTTTTATCCCCGGCTGGACACCCTGTTTCAATATCTTCCCAGGAACGGTCTTATCACTCTTTTTGATCCCCACCGTGCGGAATCCGTGTGCGAAAAAATGAAAAATAAGTTCCGGGCCGATATGAGGAGATTCCGGGAAGAGGCCACCGAAAAGGGAGCGCCCTTTCCTGAAATTGATGGGATTCTCGTTCCCTTTGAGGAAATGACCCGGCAGTTTGAAGGGCATCAGCGACTTGAATTGAGTCAACTGGATCTAACTGAAAAGGATATGCCCCATAAAGTAATCCGCATAAAAGGCCGGTTCCTGATTGATGATGACTTAGACGTAAGGCTCCCGGGCCGGGGCAGAGTTTCCATGTCGCCCTTAGCCGAAAAAATAACCTCGTGGCTCCAATTCCGATCAAAAGTTGTCCTCGTGTGCCGCACAAAAAACCAGGCAGATCGTCTCATAGAGATTCTCAAAAACTACGGGGTCACCGTGGACCGGGTAGTCGAGTCCTGGGCCGAGATCCCGGAAAGGCCCGGGCTCAGCGTCTGTTTGGGACGGCTTTCAAAAGGCTTTACCTGGCCGGACCTCGGCCTTTATGTGGTCAGTGAGGATGAAGTCTTTGGCCCGAAAAAGGCCCGTGCCGGTACTGCGAGAAAGGCAAGAGAGAGAGCGCTCACATGGTCCGGTTTCAGCCAGCTAAAGGCCGGAGATTTTGTGGTCCATGAAGAACACGGCATTGGCCGGTACGGCGATCTTACAAAGATGGAAATCGCACAAAAGGTCAATGATTTTGTGATCATTGAATATGCCAATAACGACAGGCTTTACATTCCCGCGGATCGCATCAGCATACTTCAGAAATATGTCGGCGCAGAGGAAAGGGACCCAAAGCTGGATCGGTTAGGGGGACAGTCTTGGGATATAGCTAAAAAAAGGGCCAAAAAATCCGTCATGGCCATCGCAAAACAGCTTGTGGAAATGTATGCATTGAGAAAGTATCGAAAAGGTTTCGCCTTTTCTCCTCCGGATAATTATTACAGGGAATTCGAGGCCACCTTTGAACACGAGGAAACTCCCGATCAGGTCAAGGCCATAGAGGATGTGCTGGAAGATATGGCCTCGAACCGGCCCATGGACCGCCTCATATGCGGGGATGTGGGTTTCGGAAAGACCGAGGTTGCGCTACGAGCCGCATTCAAGGCCATATCCGATGGAAAGCAGGTCGCAGTCCTGGTCCCGACAACAGTCTTAGCAGAACAGCACTACGATACCTTCAAGAAAAGAATGGAACCTTATCATGTCCGTCTTGGAATCGTCAGCCGGTTCAAGACCAAAAAAGAACAGGCCGAGGTCCTGGCAAAACTCAGGTCCGCCAAGATTGATATACTTGTTGGTACGCACAGGATGCTTCAGAAGGATGTCAAGTTCATGAATCTGGGCCTTCTGATCATTGACGAAGAACAGCGCTTTGGTGTGAAGCAGAAAGAGGCATTGAAAAAATACCGGGCACTGGTGGATGTACTGGCCATCACGGCCACGCCGGTTCCGAGGACCCTTCATATGTCCATGATGGGAGTCCGGGACCTGAGCATCATTGAAACACCGCCCGAGGACAGGTTTGCCATCAAGTCATACCTGTCTCCGTATGATGAATCCCTCATTAAGCGTGCCTTGCAGTTTGAACTTGAGAGAGGTGGGCAGATATTTTTCGTGCATAACAGGGTGCAGACCATTGAGCACATGGCCGATAAGTTGAGACAACTCGTCCCCCAGGCCCGCTTTGCAGTTGCCCATGGCCGGATGAAGGAAAAAGAACTGGAAGCAACTATGATGCGTTTCATTCATAAAAAAATCGACGTACTGGTCTGCACGACAATCATAGAGGCCGGCCTTGATATCCCGTCGGCCAATACCATCATCATCAACGAGGTGGACCGCTTAGGCCTGGCCCAGGTATATCAGCTAAGGGGCAGGGTAGGAAGATCCAAGGAAAAGGCCCGTGCATTCCTGCTGTTTTCAAATAGTTCGGGATTAACAAAGGACGCGGAAAAGAGACTGAAGGCCCTCATGGATTTTTCCCATTTGGGTGCAGGTCTTCACCTTGCCATGCATGACCTTAAAATCAGGGGGGGCGGAAACATACTCGGTTTTGCCCAGTCAGGACAGATTTCAGCTATCGGTTACGAACTTTACCTTAAGCTGATCGAAAAGACCACTGCCGAACTAAAGGGGGAGGAATGGCACGAGGATATTAACCCGGAAATCAATGTGGACATGACTGCTTTCCTGCCCCCGGATTATGTGATCGATACGGACGTCAGGCTTAATCTGTACAGAAGACTTTCCAATCTGCGAGAAAAGGAGGACCTTAATGCCTTAGAGGAGGAAATCCATGATCGTTTCGGGCCTCCGCCGCAAGAGGTAAAAAATCTCTTGGGCGTTATGTCCATTCGTATCCTTCTGAAAAAGGTTGGAATCACGAGATTAGATGCAGGACGTCACAGCCTTAGCCTGACCTTCTCTCAAGACAACCCTGTTGATCCTGAAGCGCTGGTCAGGTTGGTGAGCAGCAAACCCGGTATGTTTCAGTTTTTGGCCGGGAACAAGCTGAAGGTCAATACCGGGTTCCATTCTCTGTCTCATGGTCTCCACAAAATCGAAAAGACCGTTGAAGGCCTTGACCTCTTGTAACTACATGCATTCAAAAAATATGCACGGCTTAGTCAAACTGAGCCCCAACCTAATAATTTTACAACAATAATTACCCTATTTTATAATCCCCCCTGATCCCCCCTTTAAAAAAGGGGAGGGACTTATGTTTTGTAATTAAAAAGCAAGTTTTTTCATAATCTTCCCCCTTTTTAAAGGAAGATTGAGGGGGATTTTTCTTTGTCTGCTATGTGGCCTTTGACGTTTGCCTTAGAATATGCTTGCATTTTCCTTGTTTCCTGGTAGTCTATTAGATTCGGGTATTTCTAATAAATTCCATTAATAACGGCATTCCGTATCGGCTATTTCTCGATTAATTATTGGCGATTGAAGGCCAAATCGAAACCGTAAAAGCAAAATGATTCATTGCAAGACAAACAAAAACCGCGATCTTCTTGCGAGCCATAGCTTTACTTGTTGTCTTTGCCTTTTACTTTTTTTAGCCCCTAACTGCGGCCCGTCAGACCAGGCGAAAGACAAAGTGGCCATTGTTGTAGGCTCAAGACAAATCACCACTGATCAATTAAAAAAGGACATGGAATTCATAAGTTCCGACATGGACTTACCGGATCATGGCCGAAATCGGATCAGAAAACAGATAGTCGAGCTGGTCATTGACCATTATTTGATTCTTGAATACGGCAGGAAAATGGGCATTTCCGTCTCAGAAAAGGAAGTGGAAAGGGCCATTAAGGACATCAAAAGTGGGTATACGGAAGGTTCATTTAAAAATGCCCTGCTTCGGGGATATGTGGACCTTGAGCAATGGGAGGAAAGGATAAGAGAGCAGTTCCTCGTCAACAAGGTCATAAAAGAGGTCACGGAAAACATTACGCCACCCGACTATCAGGATATAAAGCGTTACTTCGAAGATAACAAGGATGAATTCAAATTTCCTGAAATGTTGGAATTCAGACAAATCGTAATAAGGTCCAGAGAAGAAGCCGATGCCCTCCTTAGCCGGCTTAATAACGGGGAAGACATGCATGAACTGGCCAAAAAATATTCAATAGGCCCTGAAGCAGAAAAAGGAGGCACAGTAGGTTGGGTAGCCCACGGTGACTTAGAAGAGTCCATGGAGAAAGTTCTATTTTCAATGCCACGGGGCAAAATCAGTCCCGTTGTAGGGACTCCTTATGGATTTCATATCTTTGAAGTCCTTTCGGTTCGACCTGAAGGCGGGAAACAGCTTCCAGAGGTCATTGGAGAAATAGAATCAAGGCTTCTCATTCAAAGGCGAGAACTATTTTTTAAAAAATGGCTTAGCAGTTTGCGAAGTCAATTTCAAATCAAGATTAATCAGGATATTTTAAATGGGATGGAGATATCATAAATGAGAGGACTAAAAATTTTTTACGCACTCCTTTTTTTGACAGCGCCGGCTTTTTTCTGGTACCCGTCACCGGCCCGGGCAGAGACCAGTAACAGAGTCGTGGCCATTGTCAACGATGAGGTGATCACCCTCTATGAATTGAACGGACGCATGAAGGAGCTGACCGGCCTGGAACCTGCTGAAATGAGACTCCGGGACGAAAAGCAGTACCTTGAAGCTCGCCGTGAGATATTAAACAGCCTGATTGAGGAGAAACTTACCCTCGGAAAGATCCGGCAGTTGGGGGTCAAAGTGACCCCAAAGCAAGTTGATTCAGCGATTGAAAGAATAAAAAGGAACAACGGGTTGACCCAGGAAGATATGATAGCCGGTCTCAAAAAGCGAGGAATAACGTATGATTCCTACCGTGAAAAAATCAAAATTCAGTTAGAACGGATGGAACTGATCAATTTTGAAGTAAAGTCAAAAATTATCATCAGGGAAGAAGACATTACGGAATATTACAACAAACACAGGGATGAGTTCGTGGTCAAAGGAAAAGTACATCTTGCCATTATAGTGCTGAAACAGGAAGGCATGTCAAACCAGGATGGGTCCGGTTCCCTTTCCAGGCAGGCTGCAGACATCCTCGCAAAGCTTAAGGGTGGTGAAGATTTCGGTGAATTGGCAAGAAAATTCTCCAAGGGGCCCGGGGCCGAAGACGGAGGGGATGTCGGCTTTTTCAATGTCTCCCAGCTCGATCCCAAACTCGGAGAAATTATCAAACAGATGTCCCCTGGCGACATAAGCGAACCCATCCTCAGGCCTTCCGGGATACAAATTGTCAAGTTGATTGATAACCAGGAAGAAAGGCTGAAGCCAATCGAAGAGGTGAAGAATGCAATCTACCAAATCTTTTACCAGAAGGAGGTCAACAAAAGATATTCAGCCTGGATCAAAGAACTTAGAGACAAGGCTTACACGAAAATAATTTTTTGAGACATGGTCAGAAATGAGTCAAAAAGGATATAAACAACCCCCCACAAACGAGGCATCTCTTTCCGGGTCGGAAACTGACAAGGGTCGAAGACCGGATGCGGGCATCGGTGACCTTTTTAGAAAACAAAGAGAGAAATTAGGTCTCAGCCATACCAGGATCTCCGAAACTACCAGGATAAGGCCCTATTTCCTTGAGGCACTGGAAAATGAAAACTGGGAAACCCTTCCATCTTCCGTTTTTGTGACGGGTTTTATTCGTTCTTATGCCCATGCGCTTGGATTGGAACAAGAGGAAATTGTCGCACTCTATCAAAGGTACGTCCCCACCGAGGAGCCTCCTGCCAGGCCTCTTGTGGAACCTGCAAGCTATAGAAAGGCACCCTTTGTTATATTCGTATTTCTCCTGCTAATCATGGCATCTGCCTACTATTTGTGGAAAGAATACCCGGCCCATGAGAAGATCAAGGCCGTTCCGGAAACAATAAGGGCAAAGGTTGACAGGGTCACAAACTTGAAAGACAGCCTCGGCGTGCCACAAGAAACCGGGACGGTGCTTTCCAGTGAGCAAAAGAAACCTGCCGCCGGCCCGGTCAGCAGCCCCCCCGGTTCGAGCCGGGAACGGCTGAATTCCACTCCGGAACCCGGGCCTCAACCCTCTGATATGGAACCTTCCGAAGATTTATCAGGGGGGGAAGAATCCCGTGACACTGTAAACGTACCCGTGGCTGGATCGGACTTACTCATTCTTAAAGCCACCGTCAGGGAACGAACGTATGTCAGAATGGTCGTGGATGCCCGGGAACCCAAAGAATATGTTTTTCGAGCCGGGAGTACTCCCCAATGGGAAGCAAGGGAGGGTTTTGATGTGCTGATCGGCAATGCAGGCGGTATCGATTTTGAGTTCAATGGTAAAAAGATTCGGGATCTCGGTCGGACCGGACAGGTAGTTCGTCTGAGATTTCCGGAATATGAAAGGAGGCGTTCACAGGAATAAAGTGGAAAACGTTTTTGATACCTTCGAGGCAAGAAGTTTTATTGAACAGGCTACGGACAGGGACCTGGTGCGGGAGCTCTTGCAGGACCCAACGACCTGCTACATCGGTTTTGACCCGACCGCCAGTAGTTTTCATGTCGGCAGCCTTCTGCCTATTATGTCATTGGTCCATATGCAGAGGGCAGGACACAGGCCGATCGCCGTCATTGGCGGGGGCACAGGTCTTGTAGGGGATCCCAGCGGAAAAACGGAAATGCGTCCCATAATGAAGCGTGAAGAAATTGATAAAAATGCTGAGGCCCTTAAGAAACAGCTCTCCCGTTTTATAGATTTTGGTGATGGAAAAGCAATCATGGTCAATAATGCCGACTGGCTGACAAATCTCGGTTATATAGATTTCCTGAGAGACATTGGCAAGCACTTCAGCGTCAACAGGATGTTGGCCGCAGAAAGTTACCGGATAAGGTTGGAGACCGGGTTGAATTTTATAGAATTTAATTACATGCTCCTTCAGGCATACGACTTCTGGTACCTGTTCAAGCATTACGACTGCCGTCTCCAGATGGGGGGAAACGATCAATGGGGTAACATACTTGCGGGAGCGGACCTCACAAGACGGCTTGGCGGTAAAACCGTTCACGGCCTGACCTTCCCCCTGTTGACCACGTCTTCGGGCATAAAGATGGGCAAGACCCACAAAGGGGCGGTCTGGCTTGACCCGGAACTGACATCACCCTATGACTACTATCAGTACTGGATCAATCAGGACGACCCTGACATTGAGCGCTTTCTGGCCCTTTTTACGCTTCTCCCCTTGGATGAGGTGATGCGATTAGGGGCGTTGAAAGACTCGGATATCAGAGAGGCAAAAGAAGTATTGGCCTATGAGACGACCAAATTGTGCCATGGCCGGAAAGAGGCGGATCTGGCGCGCCAGGCTTCCAGGCAGTTGTTCAGTGTCGATCTGCCAGCCACAATTACTGCTGAGTCTGCTCCAGGTTACGTAATAAATGCTGAAGAAATGGAACAGGGTATCCCGGCTTACATCCTCTTTGAAAAGACAGGCCTGTGCAAGACCCGGGGGGAGGCCCGCAGGCTAATTTCTCAAGGAGGGGGATACCTTAATGACCAAAGGCTCCAGGTATTCGACCAGGTAATCGGCGCAAAAGACATGAGAAACGACTCCCTGCTCTTAAGGGCAGGCAAAAAGAGATATATGAGGATTACAGTGGGTTAAAGGACTGAACACGCCCAATCCCTTATTTATTGTTCGGCATATGAAAAAAAAATCACCAAAAAAAGACAACAAAAAACAGCCTAATAAGCCGAAGGCCGATCATCCTGTTTCCGGCTCTTTGGACCTTGCCCCTGTGGTTCAGCCCGAGGAAAGGGCATTAGTCCCCTATGATCCTCTCCAGATGTACCTCCTTGAGATAAAAGGGCACGAACTGCTGACGAGAGAAGAGGAAAAGGAACTGGCCATCAGGATCAGGGAGAAAAAGGACGAAAAGGCCGCTTACAGGCTCATTACATCCAATCTCAGGCTGGTTGTAAAAATTGCCATGGATTTCCATCGGTACTGGGCAAAAAACCTCTTAGACCTGATCCAGGAAGGGAATGTGGGCCTTTTGCAGGCTGTCAAAAAATTCGATCCTTATCGCGGCATAAAATTCTCTTATTACGCCTCATTCTGGATCAAGGCCTATATGCTGAAATTCATCATGGACAACTGGAAACTGGTCAAAATCGGAACCACCCAGAGCCAGCGTAAATTGTTCTTTAACTTAGCCAAAGAAAGAGACAAACTGATCGCCCAGGGTTTCGCCCCTGAACCTAAGCTTTTGGCTGAACGCCTTGATGTTAAGGAAGAGGAAGTTGTGGAAATGAGCCAGCGCCTTGGCGGATGGGAAGTCTCACTGAGTTCCCCTGTGTCCGATGATTCGCGAGAGTCATACGGCGATTTCTTGCCCAAACCGGGAAAAAATATCGACGAGAGTCTATCTGAGGCTCAGACACGGAAACTCCTCACGGAAAAGCTTCAAGAATTCAGAAAGACACTTTCCGGAAAAGAGGCCGATATCTTTGACAATCGAATTATGGCGGAGGAACCCTTGACTCTCCGGGAACTTGGAGATAAATACAGCATCTCACGGGAAAGGGTCAGGCAAATCCAGGAAAAAATAACAAAAAAGATAAAGAAATGGCTTGAGGAAAAAATCCCGGATTTTGAAGAACTATATTCAGACTTTAGAAAATAAAGGCCGCGACACAATGGGAACAAAACCCGAAACCCGAAACTCGAAACTCGAAACCCACAACCCACAACCCGAAACCCATAAGAAGTCGGCAACCGTCCGGTACTTGAGGCCGTCTCATGTTCTTGTCCTGTTTTTTCTTATGGGATTCTTCCCGGCATGCGCATGGCGTACATCCGAAATTGCACGGGTGGAACCTCCCGCGATTCCTGCACAGGAAGAAATTTCCCCACAAGAACGGGCCATTCGGCAAGCCTACAAAAACTATACATTGGCCTCCATTGCCATATCTCGGGGCAGTTATAAAAAGGCACGGGAATATCTTTCCCTTGCCGTTGAAAAAGACCCCGAATCTTTTTACCTGTCCCGGAAAATGGCCCTGCTTTTGAAAAAGCTGAAAGACTACCGCACTGCTCTGGGGTATGCGCTCAAATGCCTGGAGATTGATACTGAGGATTTTAATAGTCGTACGTTGTTAGCAGATCTTTACAGCCTTATGGGCAACGATGACCTGGCCATTGAGCAATACGACAAAGCCCTCGACCTTGATCCGGAAAACCAGCGGATCAGGCTCCTGATTGTCACCATTCTGCTTAAGAAGGGTCAATTCAAGAAGGCACTTCTCTACTTAGACAGACTGATCGAGCAGAACCCTGATCTGGTCATTGCCCATTACTACAAAGGGAGAATTTACTTAGAGCTTAACCGTCACAACAAAGCAGAAGATGCCTTCCTCGAGGCACTGAGGCTCAATAAGCGCCTGGAACCGGCCCTGTTCGACCTGGCAACGCTTTATCAAATGATGGAAAGGTCCGTGGACGCGATCGAGACCTATGAAAAGCTGTTGGGATTCTACCCTCATAATGCGGAAGCCCGGGAAAGGCTGCTGAGTCTCTATTTCAAGGTTGGCATGGAAAAAAAGGCTGAGCAACAAATTCAAAAAATAAAAGAGCTTTCCAAACCGGGAGAACCGATCAGGAAGGCATTGGGGCTCTTATATCTCAAGCAGGGAAGGCTAAATGAATCCATTGAAGAGTTAAACCTGACCGTTTCCGCATTTCCGGACGATCATAAATCCAGATACTATCTGGCCTCTGCCTATGAAGAAAATGGGGGCAATGATAATGCGCTGAAACACTTCAGGATGATCAAGCTGAAATCAAAATATTATATTAATGCCCAGTTGCACATCGCATTCATTCTTGAAACCCGGAAACAATACGACGAGTCCATCGCCGTCCTTGAAAAGGCCCTTGCCCTGAAAAAAGGGCAAACTGAGCTTTATCTGATGTTGGGATCCCTTTATGAAACAAAAAAGGAATATGACAAAGGCATAGAGGTTGTCAAAAAGGGCCTGGAGCAGGATGGGAAGAACATAGATCTTATTTTCCGCTTAGGCGTTATCTTAGACAAGAACGGCAAAAAGGAATCGTGTATCGAGCAGATGAAAAGGATACTGGATATCAACCCGGATCATGCGGACGCTTTGAACTACATAGGATATACATTTGCTGATCAGGGCATTAAACTGGATGAGGCCATGGATTTGATCCAAAAGGCACTAAAAATAAAGCCTGAAAGCGGCTATATCATAGACAGCTTAGGATGGGTCTACTTCCAGAAAGGGTTATACGATAAGGCCCTCCACTACCTTGAAAAGGCGTCAAAATTGACACCTGATCCCACCATCCATGAACACTTAGGAGATGTCTACCTCAAGAAAGAAAAGCCTAAAAAGGCCCTTGACAATTACCAAAAGGCCCTTTCTAAAAATCATCCCGAACAAGAAAAGATAAAAGAGAAGATCATTGAAATCAAACAACTCCTGAAACAGAAGGATTGAACATTTTCAAGCCAAATAGAATTCCAATATCGCTTCTGGTCCTTTTCCTATTCCAGTCATGTGCCCCGGTTCATGTAAAACCGCCTCCTCCACCTTACGGCCATCAGGAGATTGAGAACATTATTTCAGAATTCAGGAAACAGGAAACTCGAGTGGATACCTTTTTTTCATCAGGCCGATTGTCCCTAAAAACCAAGGGGTCCGAATCCAGCTCAAGCATACTGATCGTTGGCAGCAAAAACCCCTTCAAGCTAAAAATCGAGATCACCCATGCCTGGGGCCGGCCCCTCCTGCATATCATGATCCACGACTCAGAGCTTCAAATCCTCTCCTTTACCGAGAAAAAATATTATCATGGACACTTAGGAACTCCGGGTTCCTTGAGGTTCTTTCCCGCCCGCTTAGACCCTGATCAGATATGGGCCCTCTTAAGGGCCTACCCGGTCCTGCGGAAATACAGCCGGGCTGTATCGCTTAAGGGAAATCAAATCACGCTACTGAACGGAAAGGCGGAACGGGTACAGGTCGTTGATTTGTATCAGGAAAGCTCTCTGCCCCGCCTGGTATCATTTCCCGAACAAGGCACAAAAGTATCGTTTTCGGACTTTGAAAGTAATAGTGGTCTCAAATATGCGCGGAAAATAAGTCTCGATGATCCCAAAACTGAAACAATCCTTGCGCTCAAGCTAAAGCAGATGGTCTTCAACAAGGCCCTCCCTGAATCGATTTTTAAACTGGAAAAACCCAAGGGTTTTGAAATGCTACCGCTCCGCTGAACCCTAATGCCCTCTCCTTGACACGCAATTACGCTTCTCTTATACTCCTGCCATTAACGCACAAACTTCAAAAATGCAGGGGGTGCCATTTGCTAAAGCTGTTTTTTTCTCCTGCGGGAAGGTAAGAAGGATATAGATGCTGAATTTTGTCTTAGGAAAAGAAATTGCCTCTTACGTTAGACGCCATCGCGGGTTGGTGGTCTGTGCACTGGTCCTGACAGCCATCTCGACCCTTTTTGTAGTGATTCCGGCCTACCTCCTGCAACCTTTCATAGACGAAGGCATGAAAAGCGGTTCGGATCCGGTTTCCTGGAAAATTCCCTGGATCGTCTTTGATTCCGGTTCATGGCTCTCCTGGCACCGCACCGAACGGGTACTTGTGGAGAACATATCACCGATCAAACTTCTTATCATCCTTATGACCGTGGCTTTTGTATCCGTTCTATGTAAATCCATCGCCATGTATCTGAGCGGCCTTTCTGCTGCCGCCTTTTCCAACCGGGCCGTCAGATCAATGAGGACCGACCTTTTCAGAAAATTTGTTTCGCTTCCCTTGGGTTTTTACCACAAAAAAAAGTCGGGGGAACTGGTAGCGAGGGCCACGGCAGATCTCACGGTAATGCAGAGCAGCATTTCAAATGTGCTTATCGGGATTATCGAGCATCCTCTTACGATCGCTATATTTCTGATATATCTTTTCGTGATGAACTTTAAGCTTACTTTACTGATTTTTATTGTAGGGCCGCTAATCATTGGAATGATGAGGCTCTTTGGCAGAAAGGTCAAAAAACATGCTACAAGGATTCAAGACGCCACGGCATATGTCACTTCAGCCTACCAGGAGACCATTCTCTGTCTTAAAGTCGTGCACGGTTTTTTCAGAGGCGATTATGAAGTAAAGAAATTCCGAGGATTGGCAGACGAACTGTACAGACGGGTGATGCGATGGAATCGTTGGGACTTAGGGATCGGGCCCATAATGGATGTCACCGGTTTTTTGGTTCTCCCTGTGCTTTTGATCGTGGGAAAGGTCTACTTTCACCATACCTTAGGAGAACTCGTATCCATGATCTACGCATTTTCGCGTGTTTATACGCCTCTGAGAAAACTCGCAAGGGTGAACAACCGTCTTAAAACGCTTCAGGGTGCGACCGAGAGGGTCTTTAACATTATGAATACTCATCCCGATATATTGGACCATCCGAATGCCGGGATACTCCCTAACCATAAAAAATCCATAGAATTTAAAGGGGTAAATTTCGGTTATTCGCACGAAGATCCGGTCCTCAAGGATGTCTCCTTCAGGGTGAAGGCGGGCGAAATGGTGGCCTTTGTAGGTTCTACCGGAGCCGGTAAAAGCACGCTTTTAGACCTTATCCCCCGGTTTTATGATGTGACCCGCGGCAGCATTACTATTGACGGGTTTGATATTCGCGATGTGACCCTCGAATCCCTTCGCAGGCAGATAGGCATTGTAAACCAGGAGACTATCCTTTTCCACGACACAATCGCCAATAACATAAATTACGGAGACCCGGAGAAGAGCACTGAAAAGATATTGGCTGCCGCGAAAGTGGCCAATGCCCATGACTTTATTATGGCCCAACCCAAGGGCTACGAAACCGTGGTGGGAGATCAGGGGACTATGCCTTTCCGGCGGGCAGAGGCAGCGTTTGTCAATCGCCAGGGCCATACTGGTTAAGCCTTCCATCCTGATGTTGGACGAAGCGGCCTCGGCCCTCGATGCCGAAAGCGAAAGGCTCATACAGGCGGCCATTGAAAAACTCCAGGGAGGCCCAACCATCTTAGTTGTGGCCCACCGCTTGAGCACCATCATGAAAGCCGATCACATCCATGTCTTAGAGCAAGGAAGGATAGTGGAATCCGGTACCCGTGAGGACCTGCTCTCCTTAAACGGGCGTTTTCGGCAGCTCTATGATATGCAATACGCAAAGGGAGAATACGATTAGCAAATTAACCGGTTTCGTTGCACGCATACCTAAAAAACATATAGTTTTCGTTGGCAGGTTTTTGGGGCTGCTTGCATATATCTTAGACAAACGGCACCGCCGGATCGTTAGACGCAATCTCCGGTTCATCTTTCCCCAATGGTCACGGGAACGAGTCCGGCAGGTCTCCATGCGCGTTTTTCAAAATGCGGGGATTATTATTCTGGAGATCTGTCAAATGACCTGCCTTTCCTCAAAGGATATCCTGGACAGAGTCCGGATCATGGGGAAAGAAAACCTTGTTAATGCAATGAAAAGCCCGCAAGGCGCAATCATTATTTCGGCTCACTTAGGGAATTGGGAAATGGGCGTTCTATGCGGCTCCTGCTATATGAATAAGCCTCTCGTAGCCCCGGCCAGGCAGATTTTTCCAAAGACACTTGATAGGTGGATGCGTGCTCTTCGGACCCGTTTCGGGACTATTCTCTTAGACAAAAAAAGGGCACTGCCCATGATGGCCCGAATGCTGCGAAAGGGGAACGTACTGGGACTGTTGATCGACCAGGGAACTAAATTCTCGGAAGGAGCCGAAGTCACTTTTTTTGGAAAGACCGTTACCGCAACTCCTGCCGCGGCCCTCTTAGCCAGGCGATATAACAGCCCGGTCCTTCCGGCTTTCTGTATCAGGGAGGAGGATAACAGCCTCACTTTCATTGTAAAGCCGCCCCTTAGCCTGCAAAAGACAAAGAACTCCCGCGCCGACTTGCAGGTGAACACCCAGATTATGACGGATGCCATTGAAGAAGCAGTGAGGGCATATCCGGAGCAATGGTTCTGGTTTCACAAACGGTGGAAGCGACACTATCCGCACCTTTACCCGGAAGACCTGGCAAGGCGGCAACGCCGCAGAAAAA
>JAFDDR010000223.1 GCA_019310785.1 Deltaproteobacteria bacterium | reverse complement strand
TTTACTATCTGCCGGTTTTATTGTCAACCTTTTCTCTTGTCACTCAAAACGTGATTTGCTAAGGGATGCAAATGATTACGCCACGTTCGAATCAAGTCGGGCAAGTCCCTGAACTGAACCGTCCTCTTACCTCTTTAAAAGGTATAGGGAAAAAGAGGGCCGAACTCTTAGCCCAAAAGGGTCTTTATACGGTCCTTGACCTCCTGTTTTTTACGCCGATTCGCTATGAAGACAGGAGCCGAATACTCCCAATAAACGAAACCGGGGAGGAATCGGAGGTATATGTCAAGGGAAATGTAATATCGGCCGGGGAAAAGAGGTTTTTCCGCAGCGGAAAGCGTTTGTTCAGGATCGTTATAGAGGATGAAACCGCTGCGCTGGATCTTTTGTGGTTTCAATACAGGAAGGCCCATTTAAGCCGGTTTACCTATCCTGGGCTGCGACTGATGGCCTACGGAAAGATCCAAAAAATGCAAGGAAAGAGACAGATGATTCACCCTGACATTATATTGCAGGATCAAGGTAAGGACAAAGAAGTCCTGGGGCTATACCCTGTTTACTCGATGGTCAAGGGGATTTCCGGTCAGGTTTTGAGATCCGCGGTAAGGCAGGCCCTGGATTTATACGATTATGCCTTAGCTGATATTATTCCGGGGGAGATAACCGCCCGCCTTGGACTTCCGGGGATTGCGAATACCATCCGATCCGTTCACTTCCCCCCTTATGGGTCATCAGTTGATCGTTTTAACCGGTTCGAGACAAAATACCATCAAAGGCTTATTTTTGACCGTTTTTTCCATGTTATGCTCAATATCGCTTACAGGAAAAGATCCCGGGCCATGCGGAAAGGCCCGGTTTTTAAGACCCCCAAAGGCCTGGACCAAAGGCTTGAAAAGATTTTTCCGTTTCGCTTTACAAATGACCAGGCCAATGTAATTGAAGATATTCTCAGGGACTTGAGAGGGTCAGGGCCAATGAATCGTCTGCTTGAGGGAGATGTGGGATGCGGCAAGACAGTGGTGGCCGCAGTGGCCTCTTATGTTACAACCCTCAATCACCGGCAGGTGGCAATAATGGTCCCGACCCAGGTCCTGGCCCGACAGCACTATGCATATTTCTCAAGCCTGTCTGAAAGCATGGGTTTTCGCCCTGTTCTTGTGACCGGTGCCCTCAAAAGACCTGATCGCATGAAGATCAATGAAAAGATCAATAATGGAGAGTACAATCTGATTATCGGGACCCAGGCCTTGATCCAGGAGGATGTTTCGTTTAAGAGGCTGGGCCTGGTAGTGATTGATGAGCAGCATCGTTTTGGTGTCAGACAGCGGGCCTTATTAGACAAAAAGGGGATTAATCCCCATCTGCTTGTCATGACGGCGACCCCGATCCCCAGGACACTTGCCATGACCGTTTACGCCGACCTGGATATCTCGGTAATCAAAGAATATCCCGAGGGACATCTCCCGGTTATGACCTATTTGCTGAATGAAAACCAGAAGAGGAAGGTCTTCAATACGGTAAAAAAGAGACTGTCATTAGAACAGCAGGCAATAGTCGTTTGCCCTGTCATCGAAGGCACGGAAGACGCAGACCTGAAAAATGTCCTGGAAATGTATTCGAAACTCAAAAAACTTTTTACACCTTCTTATTGTGTGGGCCTGATCCACGGTCGTCTGTCTTCCGATGAAAAGGACCGGGTTATGGAGCAGTTCCGAAAAGGCCGGATCAATCTTTTGGTAGGTACAACAGTGATTGAGGTGGGGGTGCATGCCCCCGGCGCTACGGTTATGGTGGTTGAACACCCGGAACGCTTCGGGTTGACCCAGTTGCACCAATTAAGGGGCAGGGTGGGCAGGGGGAATGTGAGAGGCCTCTGTTTACTCATGGGATCGGAAGGACTCTCTGAGAAAAGCGTATCGAGGCTTAAGGTGCTGGTCGAGAGCAATGACGGTTTTGAGATCTCGCGAAAAGACCTGGAAATGAGGGGTCACGGAGAACTGATGGGCATCAGGCAGGCCGGGGCAGGAGAACTGGATTTGAGGGAAATGTTCAGGGAGCCGGAACTTTTGACGACCGCCAAAGAGGAAGCGGAGAAGGTCCTGGCCTTTGACCCGGAATTGTCCGGCGATGAGAATCGCATTTTAAAAGAGATGGTTCGGTCTTTTTCAATGGAGCCACTGGATTTATAATTTGTACTTTGATTTTTTAAACGGTGTGCTGTAAAGTGAATTCGTAATTAGACAGGTTCAAAGTTCAGGGGTTCACGGTTCAAAGGTTATAATCTATTGATATCCACCAATTTACAGCACAATACCCAGATTAACCGTGAACCGTGAACGGTGAACCGCTCAACCTAAAAAGTTTAAGGAGACATAGATCATGCAAGACTTCAGGAGAATGAATCGTTTACCTCCCTATGTTTTTGCAAGCGTCAACAGGATCAAAATGGACGCGAGACACAGGGGAGAAGATATCATTGACCTGGGAATGGGGAATCCTGATATCCCTACGCCCAAACACATCGTAGACAAACTTATTGAGGCGGCGCAAAAGGGCCAAAACCACAGATATTCCGCTTCAATGGGCATCACCATGCTGAGGCATGCCATTTGCGACTGGTATAAGAGACGGTATGATGTAGAACTGGACCCGGACGAAGAGGCCATTGCCACCATAGGCGCAAAAGAGGGCCTTGCCCATTTGGTCTTAGCGACCATCAGCCCGGGGGACGTGGTGTTTTCCCCTAATCCCACATATCCCATACACCCCTATTCCGTTATCATTGCCGGCGGCGATCTCAGGAGTATCCCGATCGGGCCTGGCAGGGATTTTTTTGAGGACCTTCTGACTGCCACCAAACAGACCTGGCCCAACCCGAAAATGCTTATTATCTCGTATCCCCACAATCCCACAGGTGAAGTGGTGGACCTTGAGTTTTTTGAGAAGATCGTGGCATTCTGCCGGGAACACGACATCATTGTTATCCATGATTTTGCATATGCTGATCTGGTGTTCGACGGTTACAAGCCCCCCAGCTTTCTCCAGGTCCCGGGGGCCAAGGATATTGGTGTAGAGCTATTCAGCCTTTCCAAGAGCTACTCCATGCCGGGCTGGCGGGTCGGTTTTTGCGTTGGAAACCCGGTTTTGATAGCCGCGCTAAGGAGGATAAAGAGCTACCTGGATTACGGCATGTTTCAGCCCATTCAGATTGCCTCCATTATTGCCCTGAACGGACCGTATGACTGTGTCGAGGAAATTGTGGAGACTTATCGGGAGCGCCGTGATGTCCTGGTTGAGGGCTTGAACCGTATCGGCTGGCAGATTGAAAAGCCTAAAGGAACCATGTTTGTATGGGGGAGGATTCCGGAGAAGTATAGAGAGATGGGTTCCCTGGAATTTTCCAAAATGCTTATTGAAAAGACGAAAGTTGCGGTTGCGCCCGGCGTCGGATTCGGAGAGTATGGGGACGATTATGTCCGATTTGCCTTGGTTGAAAATCCGCACCGCATTCGGCAGGCCATCAGGGGGATCAGGCAAATATTCTGATTGGCAGGCCATCAGGGGGATCAGGCAAATATTCTGATTAAGCACCAAATTACAAGAACCAAATTACAAATAAATTCCAAGCTACAATATCCAATGTTCAAAACCGGATTTAAAACGAACGTCCAGCTCGCCTGTAGCGAGTTGAGCGTTCGACGTTCATCTTTTTCCTGTTTGCTATTTGGAATTTCCAGGAATCCATCAATAGGACTCCATAATCTATTGAGCTTCCAGTAAACCAAGTTTCTTAGGGGGCACACCACTTCAACCCCACTTCAACCCTGGACGGATGTGAGAGGGTATTATGAAACGAGTGAACGTGGGTATCATCGGATTCGGAACTGTCGGTTGCGGAACCTATGAGGTTTTGACCACAAACAGTGAGGTCATTGCCAACCGGGTCGGTGCGGAGGTGGTGGTTAAAAGGATTGCGGATCTGGACCTTGAGTCTGACAGAGGGATTCGGGTAGACCGGAACCTGTTGACGGTTGATGCCATGGATGTGATTGATGACCCTGAGATTGACGTGGTTGTGGAACTTATAGGGGGTGTGGAAAAGGCAAAAGAATTCATCTTGATGGCTATGGAGAAGGGAAAGGATGTGGTTACCGCCAATAAGGCCCTTCTTGCGGAATACGGCAGTGAAATATTCGAGGCATCAGAGCGTTACGGGACCAGCCTGGCATTTGAGGCGAGCGTGGGTGGCGGTATCCCCATCATTAATGCCTTAAGACGAGGCCTTTCCGCCAACCGAATTCAGACTATGATGGGCATTTTGAATGGGACCTCCAACTATATACTTACCAAAATGACTAAAGAGGGTTTACCATACGTCACTGTTGTTCAGGACGCTGTAGATCTCGGTTTTGCCGAGGATCCTCCAACCCTGGATGTGGATGGAACCGATGCTGCACATAAACTGGCCATCCTAATATCTATCGCCTTTGGATCCCCGGTTTCTTTCAAAAAGATTTATAAGGAGGGTATCACCGACTTGACCCCGGATGATATCCGTTTTGCAGGAGAATTCGGTTATAGTGTCAAGTTGTTGGCTATTGCGAGGCATTTAGGGGATCGTTTGGAAGCGAGGGTTCATCCCGTAATGATTCCAAAAGATCACATTTTGGCTAACGTGAATGAAGCATACAATGCCATCTATCTTGAGGGTGATTTTGTGGGTCCGAATCTTTATTATGGATTAGGCGCGGGAAAAAGGCCCACCGGAAGTGCCGTGGTGTCGGATATTATGGAATTAGCAAGACAGACAAGGGTGGGACTGAAAGGGTTCATGCCTCCCCTTGCGCACGTGCATTCGCCCGATAAGAAAATTCTGATTCAGCCTATGGAAGAATTGACCGGAGCCTATTATTTCAGGTTCTCAGTCTTAGACAGTCCGGGCGTTCTTTCAAAGATATCAGGGGTCCTGGGAGACCACAAAATCAGCATTTCTTCCGTGATTCAGAAGGGACGGGAGGTAAACGGGTCAGTACCGATCGTTATGCTGACCCATGAGGCACAGGAGAGCAATGTGCAAAAGGCCCTTTCCTTGATGAAGGGCCTGAAAATCCTGACCGGCGAGACCATTATGATACGGGTGGAGAGCGGATGAAATGAGGACAGAAGACAGGAGTAAGGAGTAAGGAGTGAGAAGTGAGGAGAGAGGAAATAGGTGATAGAAAATAGAAAACAGGAGACAGAAGTAAGAGAACAGAAGGTAGGGCGATTATTCACCACAGAGGCACAGAGAACACAGAGAAAAGAGGAATCTTTGATATTGTACCAAAATGCATGCTCAAAATGAACGTGGGGATCATGTAATGAATGAAAAAAGCGAGCTTCTTGCATTCATTTCTTGCCCACCACTAATCCCAATGCCTTAGCATTGTGATCCCCGCTTTGCGGGGATTTTGAGCGTACATTCTACCAATTAGCTTTATTTATTGTTTCGAGTAGCTGGACAGCAGACAATAACATGATAGAGACCCTATTTTTGCCCATCGCATCTCTCGATGGGCAAAAAAAGATTTTTCTCTGTGTCCTGGCGACGGGATGGCGGATTATGCCATTCCCGAATTGGGTGGGAAGACACCGCTTGAAGTAGCCCGTACCCCTAATATGGACAGGATTGCGGCCTGCCGGATCGGGAGCGTAAGAACTATTCCGGAAGGCATGGAACCGGGCAGTGATGTTGCCAATCTGTCACTTCTGGGCTACGATCCTGTAGCCTGTCATACAGGGCGGTCCCCGTTTGAGGCGGCCAGCATGGGTGTAAGCCTGAAGGCTACTGACGCGGCATATCGAATGAATCTGGTTACCCTGGATCACAGGTCGGACAAGGAAATTTTGATGGTGAGCCACAGTTCAGGGGACATCGCCACAAAAGAGTCAAGACCAATTGTGGAGAGTTTGAGAAAAGAAATGCGAATCCCGGGCGTGAATGTCTATCCGGGTGTTGCCTATAGACACCTTTTTGTGTGGGATAAAGGACCGGTGGATCTTGAAACCATTCCGCCCCATGACGTCCTGGATCAAAACATGGCGGCCTACCTGAACCATGCCGGGGAGGACCCTGTTCCGGGATTTATTCGCCTCTCGTGGAAGATTTTGAAAGACCATCCGGTGAACGTGGAGAGGATCAAGAAGGGGTTGAAACCGGCCAACTCCATCTGGCTGTGGGGACAGGGCAGGTCGCCGCAACTTCACTTATTTACTGAAAAATTCGGCATGGAGGGAGGTGTTATCTCGGCAGTGGACCTGCTCAAGGGCATTGGTGTTTATGCGGGTCTTGAACCGATTAATGTGAAGGGGGCGACCGGCTATCTAAACACCAACTATCTTGGAAAGGCGGAAGAGGCATTAAGAGGGCTTGGGCGACTCGATTTTTTATTTGTTCATGTGGAAGCCCCTGATGAGGCCGGTCATAACGGTAATATTGAAGAAAAAATCCAGGCCATCGAGGCGTTTGATGAGAAGGTGGTAGGTTCCGTTTTAAAGGGCATGGAACGGTTTGAGGACTACCGGATCATGGTCGCAAGTGATCATTATACCCCTATTTGCAAAAAGACCCACACAAGCGAGCCTGCACCATTTGCATGGGCCGGTAAAAAGGAGCTTGCGTCCATGCGTAAAGGCCCCGGTTTTACAGAGGAGTCAGCCAAGCAGTCCGGGCTTTTTTTTGACAAAGGACACAAATTGATGCCCGTGTTTCTGGGGCAGAGTTAATAGCTTGACACGGCCTAATTTTTAAAATATTTTCGCAAAAAATTAATTTAGAAGGAGAAAGAAACATGAAAATACTATTTTTCGGACCAAACGGAAGCGGCAAAGGTACCCAGGGTGCTATTGTAAAGGAGGAGTTCGGTATCTCCCACATTGAAACCGGCGTAATCTTCAGGGATAATATCACGCGCGGCACGGATTTAGGCAAGGAGGCCAAAGGTTACATAGACCGGGGAGAATTAGTGCCCGACAACATTACCATTCCCATGATCCTTGACCGTCTCAAGGAAGATGACTGTAGAGACGGCTGGCTTTTGGACGGGTTTCCCCGGAACCTCACACAGGCCCGGGAATTAGACAAGGCCCTGAAGGAAGAGGCTATAACCTTGGATATCGTCATTGACATGGTCCTTGACAGGCAGATCGCCAAGAATCGAATCATGGGCCGGCGTTTGTGTGTCAACGACAACAACCATCCCAACAATATCTATATTGATGCGATAAAACCGGATGGCGACAAGTGCAGGATATGTGGAGGGGAACTCAAGACCCGCTCGGATGACCAGGACGAGGCGGCCATTGATCAGCGCCACAACATATATTACGACACCGAAACAGGAACCATGGCGGGCTGTAATTTCTTTAAGGATCTCTCGGCAAAATCGGACGGCGTTCCTAAGATAGTTGAGTTAGATGGAAGGCCGGGCGTAAAAGAGGTTTCTGCGGAGTTACTGGCCAAACTGGGTTAATATTTATTGGGGCGGGGATAACCTCCCTGGCCCGGACCTGGTTTTTATTGACTATAAGAAAAAGGGTATCCTTCTGGGTACCCTTTTTTGTTTGCACTCCCGGTTTTTGCGATTCAGTAAAAACGGGGAAGGTGACAGGACAACGTCAAAGTCATGTCTAATCCGATAAAAAATCCCCCTGAATCCCCCTTTTAAATAAGGGGGACATAATATTCCTCCCCCCTTTGTAAAGGGGGGTAGGGGGGATTTTGAGATCAAAGGATTTCATAGTAAAATCATTTTGTTGAAGCTGAATTTGACTTTATCATGGGAAAGGTAATAAAGAGAAACGGTTTGACATTAATTGAGCTAAGCTGTATCTTACTTTATTAATTTAGGTTTTTTGTAACTCAACCATAACCCTCTCTCCCCTGGGGGAGAGGGCAGGGTGAGGGGGTCGAAACCCAAAGACATTGAGCAAATACGGATTTTATTTGCTTGCTTATGATGGTTTTGAGCTATCAGACAGGAGAGAATAGGTAAAATGAAACGGAATAAATGGAAAATTAATTGTCTGCGGATAACGCTTGTCCTGTCCCTGCTGGTTATGTGCGCGGGGTGCTCCAGCAAGGAAGAAAAGAAGGCCAAACATCTGGAAAGGGCCAGAGAGTACATTGAAAAAAGCGAATTTAAAAAGGGAGTGATTGAACTCAAGAACTTGGTTCAACTGGATCCGAAGAATGACGTGGCCCACTATGAATTGGGCGAGACATATCTCAAGCTTAAACAGGGAAAAGAGGCATTTCAGTCATTTGCCAGAGCGGTATCCGTTAACCCGGATAACCTTAAGGCCCAGTTGAAAATGGGGCAGATCTTTCTCTTAGGAAGAAGGACCGAAGACGCGAGAAAAAAGGCCGAGTTGATTTTAGAAAAATCACCCGATGACATTGAGGCCCTAAGCCTTCTTTCCGGTGTCCAGGTTCAGGAGAAGGATCTGGACTCGGCCATAAAGACCCTCAAAAAGGTTGCCACCTTAGACCCCAACCGTTTCAAGACTCACCTTTCCTTAGGCCGTCTATTTCTTTTAAAGGGCGATATGGATCAGGCTGAAAAGGCATATCTGAAAGTCATATCACTGGATCCCAAATTGCGCGTCCCTTATATAGAACTATCTCGCATATACGGCACAAAGGGGCAGTGGGACAAGGCCGAGTCGGAACTCAAGAAAATGATCAAGGCATCCGGTTCTAAGTACCAGAATCTTTATGTGCTTGGGCGTTTTTTCGAAAGCCGTAGGAAATGGGACCAGGCGGAAAAGACCTATTTAAAAGCAGTGGATTCCGCACCCGATGAGGACGCGGCTCCCTTAATGAATCTGGGGTTGTATTATGCCAGGAGGAATTCCTATGGAAAGGCATTAGAAGCCATGGACAGGGCATCAGCCCTTAAAAAGGATGACCCGAACATACTCGTGAGCATGGCACAGCTCCATTTTGATTTTAAGAAGATGAAGGACGCTGAAACAACGATCGACAAGGTTTTGGAGAAAGACAAGGGACATGTGGGGGCAAACTTTTTGAAAGGCAGGCTCTATCTCGTTAAAAGGGATTTTTCCAACGCTTTGGATCGGTTCGATCTTGTTATCAGGGATAGGCCGCGCAATGCCATGGCCTATTATTTTAAGGCCCTCTGTCTGATAGGAAAAGGTAAAAACAAATTAGCCGAACAGGACCTGCTAAAGGCCGTTGAATTGAATCCGAGACTGGTGGATGCAAGACTTATCTTAGCCGAGTCTTACCTGCGTCAGAGGGAAAAGGACTTAGCGAGACAGCAAGTAGAACGGGCGCTTCACCTGGCCCCTAACAATCCCAGGGCACTTACGCTCCAGGGAAACCTGAAAGCCTTAGAACGAGATGTTGAGGGCGCTGAAGCGGCCTACAAAAAGGTGGTCGAACTGGCCCCCGATTATGCGCCAGGGTATGTCCGGCTCGGTCTCCTTTATAACCTCACAAAACGTAAGGATGAGGCACTGAGAAGCTTTAGAAAGGCTCTGGAGTTAAATCCTTTGCAAACCGATGCCTTGGGATTGATAGTGGCCGCATATCTGCGGGATAAAAAGCCTGATGAGGCCCTTCAAACCTGTGAAAAGCAGAAACAGAAAACAGGGGGAAACCCGCCAAACCTGGCTTTGATAGAGTTTTTAGAAGGTAACATTTTCTTAGCCAAAAAGGCCCTCAAAAAGGCCCAGGAGCACTTTGAAAAGGCCATAGAGATCGATCCTAATATCTTAGCCCCTTATGTGGCCTTAGCCAGGATCTATGTGCAAGAAAAGAAGATCGATGAGGCTGTTTCCCAATACGAGACCATTTTGAAGAAGCAACCGAAATACTTAGCGGGATACATGGCTTTGGGTGTAATTTATGAACAGAAGGGTGACGGGCAAAAGGCTGAGACATATTACAGGAATGCTTTGGAGGTAAAGAAAGATTTTGCGCCTGCTGCAAACAACCTGGCCTGGAATCTGGCGCAAGGCGGGGGCAATATTGACGAGGCCCTGGGTTTTGCCCGGATCGCCAA
>JAFDDR010000047.1 GCA_019310785.1 Deltaproteobacteria bacterium | reverse complement strand
ATTCAGAAAAACAAGAGACTTATTCAATACTTTAATTTTACTTCCAATGCCATATACTGTTTTTTTAAGATCTGCTGATATTTATAGAAAATTGCGTAAAATTGGTATCACAATACGAAAACCACTGGACTGTATGATTGCCTCGGTTGCCATCGAAAATGACATACCTCTCCTGCACAATGATAAGGACTTTCAGCCCATTGAGAAGCGTTGCGGTTTAAAAGTGCTGTCATTAACTTAAAAAAAATCAACGGCATGAAGATGGACGGGCTATATCGTGCGGTTTTGATGAATCTTGATTGATTTCTACTGAAGTGCCTTATAGATCTTCCGGGGTTTGGGGGTTCGGCAGAAATTGACAACTACGAAACATATGGGAACTGAAGAACAATGCAACTGACAGCCTCAATATTCGCTTTAGTGAAAGAATTGGATGGCTTCTACTACGAGTTGTCCGTTTTGGACCGCGCTTGGAATATCTTGTTTCCGGACAAGGAGGGGAAATGGCATTATCTGCATGTTAACAAGTACAAGGACACCTTCTACATCGCCCATGTTGACGGTGATGGAGGCAGTATAGAGGTAGGACAGAAAAAGGGCGTACGAGCAATTGACTCCATGGGAGCCCCTTCTTATCCTGTTGAAACCCATGGTCAATTGGCTACGGTATGGGAAACATTAATCGAATCAGCGTGCAAATGGCTGAAAGTTACCCGAAAAGACTGGATAAAGGCTAACAAACGGATTCAGGTCGAGTACCCTTTACGTTACAGATACGGTGTCGCCCCCAATATTCTCATCCGCGCCTCTCTCCCTGATGTTTACAGATTGGATAAGGAACTGGGTAAGAGCAGGACCTGGAAGCTGGTGCGTCTGGTCGAAGATGGTTTTTTTCTCAAAACGGAAAACACGGAAGTCTCGTCCATGACAGCGGCTGATTATTTCCAGTATTGCAGAATCGCCTATATAGCTGCGAAGCGCAAAGAGGAGACCGTCGATAAATCTTTGTCTGGTCGCGAGATGTATAGCCGATATGCCGACGGTCGGCACGAAGGGCTTCTGGACATAGATCCAGCCTCCGAGCAGGAGTTTGCCGATTGGATCGACGGCAAGCATCCAAAAAGAAAAGGAGGGGGGCACCCGTGGGAGATAAAGCGAGGGGGCAACACAACACACATAGACCTTACCGTTTCGCGCTCATCCTTATACCGCAAAGAGGAATTCAAAGTTGAGCTGCGAGGCGAATCTATCGGCAGAATGGTTGAGACGATGCGCATGTTCCTGGCGATCCACGAGGCCAAGCTTCCTATTTCTATCGCCAATCCGGAGGGCGTCCGTAAACGGCTTCTGGCTCAAGACAATATCGGAATCGTTCCGTCTTATGCCTCGCTGCACAGGGCTAACCAGCATTTCAACCAGGTTGAAGACGTATTCGACGTCATGCACTACGATGATCTGGGCCGGTACAAGCGCCGGATAACGCCTTTCGTCACATGGGAACCGTTGCCTATCCTTAAACCAAAAGACGCCTGAATGGTGGCAAAAATAGAAATAATCAAATAGTTATGAATATTTCTGAAATATTGGAAAATTATAGCGTAGAAATTGCTACACTTGAAAATCATTATAATTGGGTGAAAACAAATGCAAGAGAAATTAATTTAGAAACAGAGATGCATTTGGTGAGTAAACTTGATCAAATAATGCACTATTTTAGTGATTTATACAAATTTGTCGGTGTAAGTTCAAATAACATATATTGGAATTTAACAGAGACTCCTATTAGGGTAATGCTTATCCCTGTTGCACAGAGAAGATATCAGACAATAATTAATCCCGAATATATAGAATTGGCAGGGAAAGAAATCGATAATGTAGAAGCATGTGGATCGGTTCCTGACAACAATAACTATGTCATCAAAAGAAAACCTTATGTATTAATTTCCGGATACACGTTGGAAAGAAAGTATACTGAATTGGAATATGGATCCAAGGATTACGATGCTGGTGAATATCCTGAATTATCTTCATATCATCATAGAGAATGGATTATTCAGCATGAAATGGATCACCTTTATGGAACCACAATAAAGGACATGGGAATTCTATTTGATTTCAATAGTCTGATTCAATAAAAATCTCGATCGCCGAAAGAGCGCTATCGGCCTTTGACGAATAGAGGGACCTTTAATGCTGAGACCAAAACTGCCATCTCTTAACGACAAGGAAGGTTCTACAGTTCCAACAGGTCTTCCCGAAGTAGTTGATGCACATGTTCATATCTTTCCGAAAGGCATTTTTTCAGCGATTTGGAAATGGTTTGATGCCCATGCCTGGCACATTAGATATCAATTAAGGACGACACAAATATTTGATTTTCTATTATCGCGAGGCATTAAACATATTGTCGCCCTCCAATATGCACACCAACCGGGGGCCGCGTGTAAATTGAATAGATACCTGGCAAAAAAATGCCGGGAATACCCGAATCAAGTTACTGGCATGGCCACAATATTTCCCGGTGAAAACGATGCAGAAGGTATTCTTAAGGAGGCATTCGGGCTTGGCCTTGGGGGTCTGAAACTACACGCTCACGTACAGTGTTTTGACATGAACGGTGACGACATGAATCTGGTATATGACATTTGCCAGTCAAATAACAAACCAATCGTAATGCATGTGGGCAGAGAGCCGAAAAGCACGGCCTACAATTGTGATCCCTATATAATTTGTAGCGCGGATAAATTGGAGAGTGTTTTACGGAATTTTCCCAAATTAAGAATTTGTGTACCCCATTTTGGATTTGACGAGATATTACCTTACGAGAAACTGATTGAGAAATATGACAACCTCTGGTTGGATACGACCATGATTTTAGCTGGATACTTTCCAATGGAAGATACCATCGATCTTGATAAATACAGGATCGATCGGATCATGTATGGTTCTGATTTCCCAAATATTCCTTATGCATGGGACAGGGAACTCAAGTGGCTCAGCGCATCAGGTCTGCCACAGGAGATCCTGGATTGGATTTTGAGTAAAAGCGCCGGCAAGTTTTTCGGATTAGATTAATGGAAAATGCAAATATACATAGGTAAGACACGGGGTCACATTATAAATATTAAAGATGGATCATTGATTGTATGACCAAGGAGCTAAGTTGATCGGCTGCTTGTTGTCGTTATAAAACTTTAGCCGATGTTGAGCTGCGCCTTCAACTGACGCCAAACGTTAAAGCCCTTCATCCAAGATTGAGGGCTTTATTTTTGGCTTGACATGCTATCAAAATACGCTATCATATTTAGACGTAAATATGAAGAGTAGACCCCAAAAAACCTTAAGCTTATCTTCGACAAGCACGTTACAACGAGCTTGAAATGGCAGCATATTGAGGCCCTGTTCCTGGCACTCGGGGCGCAAGCCATTGAAGGGAGAGGTCCGCGGGTGAGATTCGAGTTGAATGGTGTGGTAGCCACCTTTCACCGGCCTCATCCGTACAAGGAGGCAAAGCCGTACCAGGTACGCGATGCCTGCAAATTTCTTGAACAAGCAGGAGTAAAACCATGAAGACCATGAAGCATAAAGGGTATGCGGCCCGCATTGAATACAGCGAGGAAGACGGCTGTTTTGTTGGGCATATTGCCGGCATACGGGACGTAGTAGGGTTCCATGGCGAGTCTGTGGCAGAACTTCGCTCAGCCTTCGAGGAAGCAGTTGACGATTATCTTGAAACTTGTGGAAAACTTGGCAAGAAACCTCAAAAATCCTATTCCGGCAAGCTGATGCTTCGCATACCACCGGACATCCATGCCGCCGTTGCCACAGCAGCAGAAACCAGAGGTAAAAGCATCAATCAATTGGTTGCGGAAATATTAAACCAAACTGTTCAGGAACATTAGAAATTCGAAGCTATAACCATTGCTTTTCAGGGTTCGTTTACAGTGAGTGACTTGCGGAACAAACAAAAATCTGCCAAAAGATTGATGGATACTAATATCAGACCTCGAAAATTTTAGGAGTAAATGAGATTATGGTGACAGCAACTTTCTGTATTGTCGTGCTTGCCCTCACAGTACTCGTATTCATCGCATTCCGCATCCTAAAGGATGCACCCGACAAGGCCGAGCTGGTACGTTTACGGACAAGAGAGCAGGACTTTGAAGATGCAACCTTTCAGTTAGAAAATAAGACCTCAGAAATTGAGAGCCTTCAGATCGAGAAGGCCAAATTGGAGGCCAATCTGGAGAACGAACGCACTACGGCCGACGAAAAACTGAAACTGCTTCAGGATTCCGAAGCCAGGCTCAAGACGGAGTTCGAGAACCTGGCGACTAAGATATTTGAAGACAAAGGGCATGCGATTACAGAGCAGAACCGCGAGCGAATATCCGGACTTCTCCAACCTTTAAAGGAACAACTCGAATCATTTCGCCAAAGAATCGATGAGGTGCATAAGAATGATACGGAGAGATCGGCAATGCTGCTTGAAAAGGTTCGACAATTGCAGGAGTTAAGCAACAAGGTCAGTGATGAAGCAAACAACCTCGCAAAAGCGATAAAGGGCGATGCAAAAAAACAGGGTGATTGGGGGGAACTGATCGTCGAAAGGATATTCGAGGCATCGGGTCTTGAAAAGGGCAGGGAGTATGACGCACAGGTCGGCTTGAGGGCGGATGACGGAAGCCTGAAAAAGCCTGACTTCATAGTCTATTTGCCCGGAAACAAGGCCGTGATAGTTGATTCCAAAGTGTCTCTCACTGCCTATGAGAGATTCTGTAGCGCGGACGAAGACATTACCAAGGCGGAAGAAGCCCTGGATGCCCATCTTCAATCGGTGCGCAATCACATTGCCGAGCTACAGTCGAAGGATTACAGCCAGCTACTTGGGAACAATTCGCTTGACTTTGTAATCATGTGTATTCCGCTGGAACCGGCCTATCATTCGGCGCTTCAGTCCGATAAGAACCTTGTGTATGACCTTGCCAAGATAAATGTTGTCATCACGGGTCCCACCACGCTGATGATTACACTCAAGTTGATTGCCCAGATATGGCGGCGCGAACATGAAAACCGAAATGTCGAGGTCATCGCTGACCGAGCAGGCCGCATGTATGACCAGGTTGTGCTCATAGTTGAAGCCATGACAGAAGCTCAGAAGAAACTCACAGGAGTCGCTGATTCATTCGAGTTGGCGCTAAAACGATTGCAGGATGGAAAAGGGAATCTCGTCGGGCGAGTAGAGGAAATCCGCCGTCTTGGGGCCAAGGTGAACAAACAACTTCCTGCCGCCATCTTGGAGGCCGCTGTCACCGAAGAAGAATAGGAGGGTTAAGATTACGTGAATTAGAGAGGTTTTTCAGGAGGGGGTATGAGCCAATTGAAAGGAAAGGTGGCTTTAGTCACTGGCGCCAGCAAGGGAATTGGCCGTGCTTCTGCTCTGAGGTTGGCAGAGGCCGGTGCCAATATTGTGATTGGTGCGAAAAGTATTGATCTACTTGAGATGCTGAGAAAGGATATTGAGGGTTTGGGCGTTGAATCCCTTGCTGAGAGATATGATGTGAGCCGGTCGCTCGACTGTGAAGAGCTGGTTAATAAATCGCTTGAGAGATTTGGCAAAATAGACATCCTTATTAATAACGCTGGAATTGGATTTTCCGGTAAAATCGTTGACTCCGAACCCGGGAAAATAGAACAGATGGTAATGGTGAATGTATTGGGCGTGTATTACATGACCAGAGCAGTATTGCCATCCATGATGGAACAGCAACATGGTGATATTATAAACATTGGTTCGGTGGCTGGTATAAAGTACTCACCCAATTTCGCCATGTATTCGGCAACAAAATTTGCAGTTCGTGCCTTTTCAGAGGCATTGCGAAATGAGGTTCAGGATCATAATATTCGAGTAACCTTGATCCATCCTGGTATGACAAAAACAGCTTTCTTTGATTCGTTTACACAGGAAGGTTCTCCCGTCCCTCTTGACAAAGGGGAAATCCTAAAACCCGAAGACATCGCAAATGCCATCCATTTTGCTATAACTCGTCCTCAAGGTGTTTCTTTGAACGAACTGACCGTAAGACCTACCTGGCAGGAAAGATAAGGAGTTGTTATTATGGAAAAGATATCTCTGATAGGCTGTATTTTAGTCCTCTGTTTTTCGATCCTCGTTTTTTCAGGAGTTCGGAATGCAAGGTCGGATGATGTCGGCAGGATCGAATACAGGTTAATCAAACAATGGGAAACCGTAAAGGGGCTTCGAGTCCCTGAATCTGTCCTTTATGATGCATGTGGAAATATCCTTTATGTTTCCAACATCAACGGGAGACCGACGGAAAAGAATGGGCAGGGCTTTATATCAAAAGTGTCTCTAAATGGGAAGATAGAGGTCCTGAAATGGGCGACGGGATTAGACGCTCCGAAAGGTTCTGCTATCCATGGAAACAAGCTCTATGTCTCAGATATTGACCAACTGGTCGAGATAGATTTAAAGACCGGAAAAATATTGTCTAAATATCCGGCGGCCGGAGCAAAGTTTTTGAATGATGTGGCTACCGATGCTTTGGGTAATGTTTACGTTACGGATATGTCTTCCAAAAACAGCGCGATCTATAAATTGAATCAAGGCAAGATGAGCGGCTGGGTGACGGGAAGGGAAATCAGCAGGCCCAACGGACTATGCATGGAAGAAAAGAGACTGGTGGTGGGGAACTCGGGTGACGGTTCTTTAAAGGCTATCAATCTGGCTGATAAAAAGATAACCACCCTAACAAAGGTTGGTTCCGGCATAGACGGGTTAAGATCAGATGGGCAGGGGAATTATTTCATATCGGACTGGAAAGGCAAAACATCCATGGTTACTGCTTCCGGTAAAGTAATCGTACTTATTGACACAACATCCTCAAAAATCAATTCCGCTGACCTGGAATATATCAAGACTAAAAAACTTCTGCTCATTCCCACTTTTTTTGATAACAGGGTTGTGGCCTATGAGGTAAAGAGAGATGCGGAGTAGCAATTAATTGGGAGAAAGGTTAGCTATGAAAAAGGATTCTTATCAGCCAGACAAAAAACTGTCAGCGGTTTGCGGGTTGTTCTGTCCTGCTTGTATTATCTTTATTGCCCAAGGTGAAAGTCCGGAAAGACGAAAAAAGATTGCTAAAAACCTCAAAATCTCTGTTGAAGACCTCCAGTGTGATGGTTGTAGGGCCGAAAAGCGGTTTTCTTATTGTGACACTTGCAAATTGGAACCGTGTGCAGCAGAAAAAGGTCTGGATTTTTGTGGCGAGTGCGATGAATACCCTTGTGGAATGATTAGGGAATTTCAAGCAGCTATGCCCCACCGAATTGAGTTATGGGAAAATAATGCGCGTATCAGGGAAGTTGGCTGTGAAAAATGGTTTGAGGAGATGCTCGAACACTATTCCTGTCCAAAGTGCAATACTCTCAATTCAGCCTACCATAGAGCTTGCAGAGAATGTGGCGACATCCCAAGTTGTTCTTATGTTGATTTGCACAGTGATGAAATTAAATCGTATCTTTCTAATACGCAGCGTGAAAGCAGCGAATAAATTTTGTGAATCGCGCAATGACAAACCCTGGTTTTAAGTTGGCAGGCGATTAATGGGTCAATTAAAAGGGGTGGATTTATCCGTGGTCGGCTGAAGCCTGCTAATAATAGGTCGGATATGGTATCGATCATGAAATCAATCAAAGGGTGCCCTTTTTTCTGCTCTTGGAGCGGAGGCAAAGATTCGTGCCTCGCCCTTTACAGGGCTATTCAAGGCAAAGGAATACCAAGAGCCCTTTTTACAATGCTTACGGAAGATGGTGAAAGATCCGGCTCCCATGGCCTGCCGGTCAGTGTTATTAAGGCACAGTCAGAGGCATTGGGAATCCCGCTCGTTTTGTGCGAATCATCCTGGACTGATTATGAGGACAATTTCCTTTCGGTTATTCGCAGGTTCAAAGAGGAAGGTATTGAGTGCGGGGTTTTCGGCGATATTGATCTGGAGGCCCATCTTGAATGGGTACAAAGAGTATGTTTAACCGAAGCGATTCAACCCTATGAGCCGCTCTGGAAAGAGGAACGACAAGATATACTGAATGAATTTTTTGACCTCGGTTTCGAGGCCACGGTAATTGTAACCAAACAAGGTACTTTGGACAATAGCTTTTTAGGCAGGACACTTGACCTGCAAGTAATTGCCGATATGGTTGAAGCCGGAATTGATGCTTCAGGGGAGGAGGGTGAATATCACACTGTAGTTACTGATGGCCCGATATTTTCTTTTCCGGTTCACCTTGAAGAAAAGGAGGAGGTTTTCCGGGATGGTTACTGGTTCCTGGATGTTTCCCGGGAAACAGGCTCATGAGTATTGCGGGCGGTAACCGCGTAAACACGGGGTGGTGGTTCCGCTAAATTTCTGCGCTTCATTGCCGGCCCCTAAAACCGGCTTTTTTTAGCACGGGGTGACGGGGGCTTGGAGTACCGGAGTACTGGAAAGACGAATCAGCAGAAAAAACTCCAAGGCCGGAAATACCAAATTTCAAGCACCAAATTTCAAATAAATCTCAATTTCCAATATTGATGGACTCGTAAAAAGTCAGAATATTGATTTTTTGATGCTTATAACCCCTTGATATTACTGAAAGTCATTTTTTATTTTTGCGTATTTTGCACGCGGAGCAAGCGCGTGCGCTGCGCGCGCCTTTATGCGGCTATGTCAATGTTAGCTTTGGAAAACCATGGTAGAAGAACACCCCAATCTCATATTGATCGGCATGCCTGGTGCGGGTAAGAGTACGGTCGGCGTGATCCTGGCAAAGCAGACCTCGCGCGACTATGTGGATACGGATGTCCTTATTCAGACATCACAGGGCCGCACCCTGCAAGAGATCGTTGACGCGGACGGGTACGCGGGCCTTCGCAGGATCGAAGAGAACATCCTGCTTGGGCTCTCGGTTCACAACCATGTCATAGGCACCGGCGGCAGTGCCGTGTACAGTGCTCCTGCCATGAGTTATCTAAAGTCCTGTGGAATTGCCATCTTTCTCGATGTGGATCTGGCTACCCTTGAATCAAGGGTTCTTGACTTCGGGACAAGGGGTCTCGCAAAGCGTCCGGGACAGAGCTTTGCAGAACTGTTTGAAGAACGCTTCATGCTGTACAAGAAATATGCGGACATAACAATCAAATGCGCTGGCCTGACCCAAGAGGAGGTCTGTGCGAAAATCATTGAGGAAGTAAGATAAAGGCTGATCCCATTTTCTCGCAAGATTTCATTGCCCCTATGAGGCTGTCCGAGCATGGCTTTGTAGCGAGATCAAGCGAAAGTTTTGAGGGCAAGTCGACAAGGCTAAAACGGCCGTAGGCGTAGCAGTAGCCTACGTTGAGGACGTTTTGGGCTTGACAACGCAGCCATCAGAATTTGCAGCCGATCTCAGTAGAAGTCTATTCTCGGACAGCCTCCTAAGCCGTCTGTCGCAGTCGGGGTGGAAGGATGGTCACCTTCCGCAGGCCTTCTTTTAACGAAATTGCCTCTTCCGGACAAAAACGGGCGCAAATTCCACAGCCGAAGCATGAGCTTTCTTCGCGTTCGGCCTTTCCCTCGTCATTCAGTCGTATTGCATCGGTAGGGCATCGCTCCACGCAGATCCCGCAACCTGTACAGTCATCCTGGTCTATCACGGACAAGAAGTAAGTAGAATTGATTAAGGGGAATGCGCCGTCACGCCAGAGGCGCAACGTGTCGCAGCAGTCCTTGCAGCAGTTACAGATACTCGTTTCCGGGCGTGAAACATTTGATCCGGGATGAAATGCCTTGTGAACAAGGCCTGCCTCCTCTGCTTCCTGCATTATCATGCGAGCTTCCTGTTTCGAGACCATCCGGGCAAATCCCTGGGTAACGGTATGACGCGCGGATTTCCCGAAGGTGAAACAGTTTATCACCGGTGCGTTAGTAGCGCAGGGTTCTCCCATGACTTGACGGCGCTGGCGACAGAAACAATGGCCCACCGCTATCTCGTCGAACTTGTCTATAATCTCATCCACTGACTGGCTCGGTAGGACAAACTCTTCGGGCACCTCTACGTCCCTGTCAAGGGGAATGACTCTAACGGCATTGCCATCTTCCGTGGTCCGGGTGGGGACGGTCCGGTCTACCGGAGGGGCCTGTTTCAGCATGGGGACGAGATTGTCATAATTCTCCTGGATTTGGTCTCTGACGTCGTCCATGAGCTTTTGGAACAATTCGGCAAGCTGTTTTTCTTCCTCATCCCATTTCAGCTCACCCATAAACTTATATTCCATCAACCCAACAGTCATGAGAGGGAGCAGACGGTAGATCATGACCCCGGCGGAATTTGGCTGGTTGAAGATGAGCCCTTTCTTAGCCAGACTCGCTGCGAGCTGTTCAATCTTCTCTTCCGGGAACTCGATTGAGCCCTTCATCTGCTCCATGGTCTGAGATGCTTTCTCACGGAATGCGTAAATGAAATCGAGTTCATCTTCGTTGTCCCCAACTACGTGTTTCAGGATTGAAATCGTAGTATCGTTAACCGGGAAGGGCACCATGCCCTGCTTGCATATAACGCTCGCAGCCCTTTGATATTTTTCTTGCATTGAAACTTCCGCCATAATGTCCTCCTTTGTCCCGGCCCCTGCTTGCTCAGCCAAACTTAAGGGCAGAGCCCATTTTCCACAGTTATTTACAGTCACCAATACGGCGGCCTTTCATGTGGGTAGTCATCTTCATCCCTTGACCGGGCATGGTTATTTCCACTTGGCCCACAAAGCTGTCCCCATTGTAGGTAATCCGACCGGTTCCCGTCATAACACCACTCTGGCCGGAGCATTCGATTTTCCATGTCACCGTATTCCCCTTATACTGAACATCGGTGGCCTGACATTCCTGTCCCGGCTGAGCCTTTTGAGGGACAAGGTCATCCTTGGTAATACACTGCGTGTGTGTCGATGGCGGCATGCTCATACCGGGCATTTTTACCCCGGACGTGATTTCCCAGAGGCCTTCCTTCATATTCACATCCGGACCGGCTAAAACCGTTGAAGCGCTGAACAATAAGATTGCTGAAATGGCAAAAATTTTCTTTAACATGGTCAAATCTCCTTTTTGATATATGATGTCCCGCCCCAATGGGGCTCTTATGAAACGGTGCTGATCAATTTCATGTCTGTTTCAAATGAACATATTAATAAATAAATTTAATGGGTAAAGCAATCAATGTTTTTTTGACCTTGCCCTTATTCCTCTAAAAGTGCTAAAGAACCATGAATTCCGGCTTGCCTGAAAGGAGGCAGGCGATCAGCTTTATTTAACACCGGTCGGTGACTTTTTAAAAGCAAAGGAGAAAGCCATGGTTATTAAGAAATTGAGTGATGTTCCCTTCGCAGATCTTGAGGGGTATGATAATGTGAAAAAGCAAATCGTCATAGGTCCGGACGACGGATCCAAGGAGATCGTGATGCGCTATTTCAGTATAGAGCCCGGTGGAACCAGCCCGCATCATGCCCATGACTTTCCGCATCTCGTCAAAATCGAAGCAGGCAAGGGCGCAGTGACGGACCCAAAGGGCAATGAACATCAGGTGCAAACGGGCGATTATGTTTATATAGATAACAACGAAGTCCACCAATTCACAAATACAGGGCCGGGGCCGTTTGACTTTATCTGCGTCGTTCCTCAAAGAGGAGAGGGCTGATACCATGGAAGACAGGGAAGCAGGAGGGATTGGGTTTATTTCGGGCCAGTGGCCTCTCGATCCTGAAAAGCCGACATTGATTTTTATTCATGGGGCGGCCTTAATCAATATTTTTTGGGAATCACAGGTGAAGTCTCTTGCAGAAATTGCAAATACCATTGCAATTGATCTTCCGGGTCATGGTACAAGCCGAAATCCCGGCAAAGAAAGTATCGCAGATTATGCTCAATCGGTTATGGACTTTATCGGTCTTATCAATGCACCCGGACCTGTTATTCCTTGCGGGCTTAGTATGGGTGGTGCTATTACCCAGCAGCTTTTAATAGATAATGGAGATTTTTTCCCTGCGGGTATCATGATGAATACCGGCGCAAGGCTCAAGGTGATGCCGGCAATCTTTGAAGCTGTTGAGAAGGACTATGGAGCTTTCGTTAAAATGCTTTGTGATACCGCGATTTCAAAGAAAAGCAATGCTGAAAAACTCAGGGTGAAAATCGAAGAATTTACAAAATGCCGACCTGATGTCGCATTAGGTGATTTTCGGGCATGTGACAACTTCAATGTGGTGGAAAAACTGGGCTTAATCGAGGTTCCGGTTTTAGTATTAGCCGCAAATCATGACAACATAACCCCATTTAAGTACGGGACCTTCTTAGAGAGAAACATCAAAAACGCCAGGCTGGTAACGATAGAAGATGCAGGTCACCTTTCACCTATTGAAAAACCGGACAAAGTGAGTGAGGCAATAGATGATTTCCTGCGCAAAGCATTGCCGTAATCAAAGCCTTTCCGGTTAGAAGTTTATTTTCCATTGAAAATCTGGTCCTCAGGGACCGTCGAAAATCCCGCTGTGCGGGGGTCAGAGATAGATGGCTCTGCCTTGGCTTTTTGTGTCTAAAAATACAAAGTTCAAGCACCAAATTCCAAATAAATCTCAAATTCCAATATTCAAGGACCAAAACCTTTCAGGACAAGACATTGTTTAAATTTTCGAATTTTGGTCATTGGAATTTGTTTGATATTTGGGATTTGATATTTGGAATTTCAATAAGGCAATAAAACTCCAACAAAGCGAATCCTCTCTGGGGAAAATCAAAGCCCGGTCCTCTGGGCCAGGATTTTTACTGGAGGATAATAAAACGCTCAAGCTGTCGTGAACTATTATATCTTATTGCATTCTGCGATGACAGGGCGGGAGTGCGACACTACTTGCCTTCGCTTATCCATTTGACAAGTGCAGGACGCTCCTCGGCTGCCCATTCGGGTGAAACACGGAGCTTAAGGAAAGAGTAATATATCTCGTCAATGGCGGATACCGCCTCTTCTATTAAGAACATCTTTTCATAAAAAATTCCGTCGGGGTCATCTTTTTTGTCCTGCATTACTCTCGGAGTCTTAAAACTCCTGAAATTCATCCAGGTAGAATCAAGGACAAAAGACCACTGGTTGTCGCCAATATCCAGTTTTATCGCGGCCTGGATGATCTCTTTACCCTCTGCGAGCGCAAAACGGGCCTCTTTCATGCTTGACGCTTTGCCTGCACAGATGATTGTCTCCACACCCATTTCGATTTCTGACTGGAGGGTGATCTTTCCATCAAACCAGAGTTCGGCAGATCCCTTCTCTCCGAAGTCAAACAGGCCCCTGTCCGTATCTGCCCTAAACCACAGCCAGACAAGAAACTCCTTTCCCAAGAATTCTGTTTTTCTCACCTTTTCCAAAAGCTGCATAACTATTGTTCCTCCTGAGAATTAGAAGGGTCCAGGCCGTCGACAATATCGGGTGAAGCGCCTTCTTTTTCAAGAAACTCGGTAGCAAGGGTATAAGGACAGATTGCCTGGAGTTGAATGTCAAAGGTCTGGAGAAAAAACTCCATGAATTCGTCGCAAAGCTTGGTGGTAGTGCAACCGAATATTACGAGGCCGGTATTGTAGTTCCAGATCATGTCATAGAACCTGGAAACGGGAATTGCCCTCTTAAGAAGACGCAGCCTGATGCCTTCTTTTATATCCGAGCGCCGATTTTTGGGCAGATACTCAAGGTTTTCAGCTTCCTTGATCTTTTCTTCGGCCTCTAAGCAGTATTGTTTAAGGGCCGTTGAAGGAATCTTCCTCTCATCAACCCTCAGAGACATGGCAATGTAAGGTTCTTTGAGAAACTCAAGACCTTCAAACCGGTTGTCAAATATGTCCATGATGTTGACCCAGCCTGCAGAGCGTTCGGCAATCGATTTTTCGTCAAGGTTCCGAAAGGAATGCCTCGTGATATTTTCAGAAAGACTTTCCATGAAGTTTTCAGGAAGGGTGTCTTCAGCAAAATACCTGACAAAGCTTCCGGATCCGGATATTAGGCCCATTTTGTTAACCTTTCCAATAATATTGTCATGTTGTTGGTAACAACTCAATAAGCCGGGCTTTCCACCCCCACCCCAACCCTCCCCCGTCCCCACCAAAGACTGGATCTTCCACAAGGGGAGGGAGATCCCCTCTCCCCTGGCGGGAGAGGGTTAGGGTGAGGGGGATCCCCGGATATATTGAGCAGATACTGTTGTTGCCTGCTGTCCTGTCGTCAGTATCGGGACCAGGACTTTAGCCGTTTGTTTCAAGCCCATGTCTTTTCAAAAAAAAGCGACATTAGCAAAACAAGAATAGATGTGTCAATGAGCATAAAAATTATCATCTAATTTAATCAATTTTACTTGACATTACCATATTATTGAGTTCTACTGAAATGTTTAAAAAATTTATCGAACAAATCCCGGTCGTTTGATTATCTATTCTTAATGACCGGTCTTTTTGCTTTCCATTCCGGACAGGCAAAGTCGAGATACTAAATGAATCAGAACAATATCAGAAATATTGCAATTATCGCACATGTTGATCATGGAAAAACAACGCTTGTAGACCAGATGTTCAAGCAAAGCGGGATGTTCAGGGAAAATGAGCAAGTGGCCGAACGCTTTATGGACACAATGGATCTGGAACGGGAACGGGGTATTACGATTGCATCCAAGAACGCCTCGTTCCGTTACAAGGACTATCATATCAATATCATAGACACCCCCGGTCATGCCGATTTCGGCGGTCAGGTTGAACGGGTCCTGAGGATGGCCGACGGGGCCCTTCTGCTCGTTGATGCCCAGGAAGGTCCAATGCCGCAGACATATTTTGTGCTCAAGAAATCTCTTGCGCTGGAACTTCCCATTATTGTTGTCATAAACAAGATAGACAAACCCGCGGCCCGGCGGGAATGGGCCGTCGATCAGGTCTTTGATCTCTTTGTCAAGCTGAATGCACCGGATCACATCCTTGACTTTCCGGTTGTTTTTGCCTCTGCAAAAGAAGGTTATATCCTCTCAGAAGTTAGAGGCAAGGAATTTTCCATGGAACCCCTATTTGAAAAGATCATTACACATATACCCGCGCCTGCAGGGGATCCTCGGTCACCCCTTCAGATGTTAGTGAGTTCTATTGACTATTCTCCCTATCTCGGACGATTGGGAATCGGAAAAATAACGGGTGGAACCTTGAATATCAACAAGGAAATCGTCATGGCACGGCGTGACGGAGCCCTTGTCCCGGCTCGCATCACCAAGGTGTACCGCTTCGAAGGGAACAAGAAAGTTGCCACGGATATCGCCGGGGTTGGCGAAATAGTTGCCGTTGCAGGGATGGATGAAGTTACCTTAGGTGTAACTTACACCGACCCGGACGATCCTGTCCCCCTTCCTCCCATGGAAATCGACCCTTGCACTATTTCCACCAATTTTATTCCGAATGATTCACCTTTTGCCGGAACCGAAGGCACATACTCTACTTCAAGTCATCTGACGGAGCGGCTGAAAAGGGAGGCGCTATCCGATGCGGCCCTACTGGTCGAAGAACTGGATACCGGCAGGGGTTTCAAGGTCTCGGGCAGGGGAGAACTCCACATTTCGATCCTCATCGAGAAAATGCGGCGTGAGGGATATGAATTCCAGGTTACCAGGCCCCAGGTCATTGTCAAAGAAGAGAACGGCAAACGACTTGAACCCTTTGAAGAACTGACGATCGACGTTGACAAACAATACATGGGCACAGTCATTGAAAAACTGGGGGAGCTTAAGGGCCAGTTGCTTGAGATGAACCAGGACAATGGGATGGCCCGCCTGATCTACAGGATTCCTACACGCGGCCTTCTCGGGTTCCGGTCGCAGTTTTTAACGGACACAAAAGGCATGGGGATTATGAATTATGTCTTTTTGGAATACGGGCCTTTTGCAGGTGAAATTCGAAACCGTAATAAAGGCGTCCTGATAGCCAAGGAATCCTGCACAACCGTGGCCTTTGCCCTGTTTAACCTTCAGGATCGGGGGAGGCTCTTCTATGGGCCTGGAATCAAGGTTTATGGCGGTCAGATAATCGGTGAGCACTGCCGGCCACAGGATCTGGTGGTCAACCCTGCAAAAGGCAAAAAATTGACGAACATGCGTGCTTCAGGGTCGGATGAAAACGTGATTCTCACACCTCGGACAAAGATGAGCCTTGAAGAATGTATTTCATATATCAATGAAGACGAACTGGTCGAGGTTACGCCGGAGGCAATTCGTCTGCGCAAGGGATAGTTAAGTGAATGGAAACGTATAACAGAAAAGAAGTTGACAAGAGACGTACCTTCGGGATTATCAGTCATCCTGATGCGGGAAAAACTACGTTGACTGAAAAACTCCTCCTTTTCGGAGGCGCGATCCAGCAGGCCGGGGCCGTCAAGGCCCGCAAGGCTGCCAGGCATGCCGTGAGCGACTGGATGGAAATTGAAAAGGAACGCGGGATATCAATAACAACATCTGTAATGAAGTTCAGATACAACGGGTTTGAAATCAACCTGCTGGATACCCCGGGGCATC
>JAFDDR010000222.1 GCA_019310785.1 Deltaproteobacteria bacterium | reverse complement strand
TTTCGATAAAGCGACTAACACTTTCCATCACTCGGCTCCCTGCCCGTTTGCTTCCGACAAAAATGACACAGTCGTCTGCATAGCGGACAAAGCATAATCCGCGCTTTTCAAGCTCTTTATCCAGTTCATCAAGAACTATATTTCTCAACAAAGGGGAAAGTGGGCCGCCTTGGGGAGTCCCCTCTTCCGTCGGCTGTTCAAGACCTCCGATCATGACACCGGATGTAAGAAAACCGCGGATGAGTTTCAGTACCCGCTTATCCTTCATGCGGGTGGCCAGACGGGCCATAAGTCGATCATGGTTTACCCGGTCGAAAAATTTGGATAAATCAATATCCACTACATACCGTAATCCCGACCTCACATATTCACGATATTGCCTTATGGCGTCATGTTGTGAGCGTCCTGGGCGAAATCCAAAACTGGATTCCGAAAAGGTATGGTCCCAGATCATATTCATGACTTGGGCCACAGCCTGCTGGATTACCCTATCCAACACTGTCGGGATACCCAATAGACGGATTCCTCCGCCCGGGTTAGGCATTTCAACCCGCAGTACCGGCATGGGTTTGTAGACTCCATCAAGCAATGACTGCTCGATCTTTACCCGATGGCGTTTGGCTGGGGTTCTCCGAGTACAACTCCAGTTGTTTCCACCGCTGCACTTACTGACCTCTCTCATTTACCCCTGCCATTCGGCAGGCGGCACCGTTCGGGCCTTATTCCTTGGCCGGTTATACCAACCCGGGAAATAGTATGCCCTCGGCTGACTCCCGTTGCGCGTTGGGCTCCCCTTGCGGTTCGCTCACTCGTGGTCTCTGTCTGCTGTCGAATCCATGCTTTGTGTTCCCAACCTTCAAGTCGGGCTCGCCAGGGCCAGAAAATGGAAAATTTGACTCAATGCCCAGACACGGGCTTTTTTGGTGTGAATGGAGGGGGCTTCAAAATCCGCAACAAAACACAAAAGGTGGCGGTATGTTACTTTCTTAATTGACCTGGCATGTATTTTGTCTAAGAATATCTTGAATTTATTTAAATTTAGTGATAATGATTCAATTGACTTATCTTTAAAGCCCGACACTTTACAATAATCAATAAATCTATTAACCTGTTTCTCAAGCATAAGGAAACCTCCTTTGTTAACGGTTCGTGTTGATATTTGTTTCCTTATGTTTTTATAATATTTTCAAAATCTTACAAGCCACTTCCTCCCTAACTGCGGGGTTTGGGGGTTCTCTTTCCAATAAACTCTATATAATGGTTGACATTTAATGGGTGCCGTTATATCATATAATCATGATAAGGAATTTTAAATGCAAGCACACACAAGCACTTTACGAAGGGGAAAGCACTAAAAAATTCCGATCATTTCAGGCGCAGGCAGAACGTAAATTGCAGATGCTTGACAGCGCAACTGAATTACTTGATTTGCGTTCCCCAGTCGGCAACAGACTTGAAAAATTGACCGGAGACAGACAAGGGCAGCACAGCATCAGAATCAATAAACAGTGGCGTGCATGTTTTGTGTGGTCTGATGGACCTTGTGATGTAGAGATAACTGATTACCATTAGGAGGCACAGATGATGAATAATATGCGACCAATCCATCCTGGAGAAATCATCAAAGAAGAATACCTTAAACCGCTGAATATGAGTGTGAATGCTTTGGCAGTTGCTTTGCGTGTACCAGCACCCAGAATTTATGATGTAGTACGACAAAAACGGGGTATCAGTATTGATACTGCACTCAGACTGGCTAAATATTTTAACACCACTGCACAATTTTGGATGAATTTACAAGTCAATTATGACCTTAAAATTGCCCGACAAAATATGGAAAGAATAGAGAATGAAATAATTCCTTTGCAAATTGCTGTCGCCTGATTTATTCAAGTAGTCAGGGGGACGTCAGGGGGACGTCCTTAAATAGTCAAATAACTCAATCCTCCAGATGATAACCTCCTTCTTTCGCTATCTGCTCTCCTCTTTTTACCGCGTAGCTCACCGCAGCGAGTGTCATGTCAAGTCTTTTTGACAGATCCGCCATTGGAATAGCAAGCTCAATCGCGCACCAATAACAGAGTAAGTCCCTGGCCCGGACCCTGGCCCTTTGCCTTCCTCTTCCGGTTATGTAACCTTTTTCCAGATCGAATATCGTGGAAACCCTCTCGGAAACCTTATCAAAATTAAATCCCCGGCTTTTCAGCCGATATTTCCGGGAAAAATCCTCCTTTGCCTCCGAAAGTACATCCATTACAAAATCGCTTTCCCCTAATATCCGTTGATCGCTCTTTATACGATCCTGCCCGGAAAGCCTCATCTTTTTGACTTCATCCCATCCCCCGAGGCTCCTTATCAGGCCGCCACCTACCAGATCAGGCCGCCTTCCCATGGTAATTCCCTTTTTAATATACGACCGATATCCTTTTCGGGCTTCACCTGCCCTCTTACCAAAAAACCCTAAAACATATTCAATATCCTGCCACTCTCTCTTTTTCTTACCCAGTAACGCATTATGCCCGCAATACGCATAGCGATCCAGTTCCTTCATATCCATAACGATTTTCGCCCTCAAAGGATTCAGATGGATATACCGGACCAATTCCTTCAAATAGCGATCTTCCTGGCATATGACGGATTTGTATCTGTTCTGGAAAAGCTGGCCATGGCGCCTGTGCCTTCTGTTATAGGATACCGCATAGCCGGTAAGCAACCGCCTCATCAGGCCGGCAATACCATGGGGGCCGCTTCGAAACAGAAAATGTGCGTGATTGGGTAAAAATGACCATGCATAGCATCGGGTCTTGGTTTCAGGCACAAGAACAGACAGCCGTTCGATGAAATTCTCGCGGTCTTTACCGTCATTGAATATCTTACGGCGCTCTATTCCTCTGATCATGACATGATGCAAGAGGCCGGGAGTGTCTAATCTCGCTGTTCTGGGCATGGTGTCAACATACCACCAGGAACACCTGGTGTCAAGTTGTTTTATTACTTAAGGACGTCCCCTGCAGCGCCCAAACAGTAAAGTATCCATTGTATATTTACCTTGGTCTTCCCTCCCAAAGTAAACCTGTCCATTCTCTTGCATGTGCGAATATTGCCAGACACCGGTTCTGCAATGCCTGATCGTCTGCTGTAGGTACGGCGTCCTCCCGGTGTATCAATCTTTATCGTCATTGAATCTCTTGAGGCGCTCCATCCACTGATCATGATATGATTCAAGAGGCCGGGAGTGTCTAACCTCGCTGTTCCGGGCATAGTTGCAACATACCATCAGAGAAACTTGATGCCAGCTTATTTTACTATTTAAGGACGTCCCTCTTCATATCTCAATCGATATCGGGATAACCGGAAAAAAACCACATAATTTCGATTTGGGAAATCGTAATGAAAAGATACTTGTTGAATGTAAATCGCACACATGGACTGAAGGCGATAACGTCCCGAGTGCCAAGATGACGACGTGGGATCAGGCTATGTATTTCTTTTATGTTGCTCCAGCTGGTTATCGCAAGATATTCTTTGTCCTTAAAGACTACAGCCCAAAAAGGCAAAAAACACTCGCTGAATATTATATGCGTACAAAATCTCATTTGATCCCAAATGATGTCGTCTAGGGGTCAAGTCTTTGCTTGACTCTTAATTGAAGACCAAATAGGATATCGCCATGTCGAGACCGTTAAGAATCCAATACCCTGACGCATGGTATCATTTGATGAACCGGGGGCGACGGCGCGAAGAGATCTATGTAGATAAGGGTGATTACATCGCCTTTATTGAGCTCCTGCATGAGGCCTCCGAAGTATTCAATGTGTGCATTGCAGCCTATTGCCTTATGTCTAATCACTATCACCTGCTCATGCAGACACCTGATGGCAACCTGTCACGGTGTATGAGACATATAAATGGCGTTTATACCCAAAGATTCAATCGGAGGCACGGCCATGATGGACCACTATTTAGGGGGCGCTATAGATCGATTCTTATCGATCAGGACAGTTACCTCCTTGAGCTGATCCGCTACATTCACAGAAACCCCTTTGAGTCAGGCCTCGAGAAGGCTTTCGGCCAATATCCCTGGAGCAGTCACAAAGGGTATATATCAAATGCAAAGAAATGGGACTGGCTGCATAAGGACTTTATCCTTTCGATGTTTTCCAAAGACAAAAATACGGGGATAAGGCTTTATAAGGAATTCGTATTAAAAGAAAGTTCTGAGGATATAACCAGGGTTCTTGGGCGCATCAGAGTCCCACCCGTATTGGGCGACGACAGATTTATGAAATGGGTAAAGGAAAACTTTTTCAACAAAAAATACGATAAAGAGGTTCCGCAGTCCAAGTCGTTGGCCCCGAGTGTAGAGGAGATAAGAAGCGCTGTCTGCAAATTCTACGGTGTTGATGAAAAAGAGCTCTTAGGATACAAACGAGGAGTGGCAAATGAGCCACGAAAGATAGCGATTTATCTTGCAAGGCGACTAAGCAGAGACAGTCTGGATGAAATCGCCAAGGCTTTCAATGTGGGGGCATACAGTTCTGTGAGCAGTGTGGTCAACCGAACTGGCAGTCAATTGCAAACTGACTCAAGGCTGAAAAAGTCGTACCAGCAGATATATTCTTCTCTGACTACGCGCCAAGCAAAGACTTGACCCCTACATCTCAAAAATTAATACTTTTTCTGTCACACTTTGCAATCCCAACTGTCTAACTTGTAAAATGCCAAAAAAGGGGAATTTCTAAAAGATGGAATCAGATATTGAAAAACTGGTTGAGTTGGCAGTTATTGGAAAAAAGAATGCGCTCGAAAATCTTGTCATTTCTATTCAGGATCGTGTTTACAAGCTTGCACTACGGATGCTTGCACACCCTGAAGATGCCGAAGACGCAGCCCAGGAAATTCTGATAAAGGTCATCACCCATCTAAGCCGTTTTCGTAAAGAAAGTGCGTTTATTACATGGGTATATCGTATCTCGGCCAATCACCTGCTGACTACACGCAAACGGATTGACAAAGGGTTTGCAGATACATGGCATCCATCCGTGTCAGAGGCCGAGCAGAAACTTATTGTAGAGGAGTTAAGACTAAACTGTCTACAGGCATTGTTGCAGTGTCTGGATCGCAACCTTCGAATAACATATGCGCTGGGCGAAATATTTGAAGTTAAGAGTAATGAGGGCAGTTATATATTAGATATCACACCTGAAGCGTTTCGTCAGCGCCTTTCGCGTGCCAGAAAACTTATTCGAAAATTTATGCAAAAAAATTGCGGTCTTATAAATTTAGGCAACCCCTGCTATTGCAGGCGTTTGGCCCCTTCTGCAGTGAAAACCGGATGGGTCAACCCTAAGAAATTAATCTTTGCAAATCATAAACGTAAACATCAGACCGATGATTTTGATGAATCGTATCTTCATGAGCTGGATGAGCTAAAAAGGGTCGCCACACTCTTTCGGAGCCACCCTGATTATGCCGCACCGGAAGCGTTCATTGAAAACATGAAAGAGATGCTGGATTCAGGCAGGTTTAAATTGCTTCAATAACATTAGGAAGCAATCTGTATGAATTTTTTTTATAATTAAAATCACAATGGGTAGAAATGGGAGGAAGGAGACAAAAAAATGAACACGGAATTATTAGCACCTTGCGGTCTGTATTGTGGCGTTTGCGGAGTTTATATGGCAAGTCGCGACAATAATCAAAAATTAAAAGAAAAATTAGCCAAGGCTTATGGGGTTACCCCTGAACAAATAGTCTGCAAAGGCTGTTTGTCAAACGAAAAATTTGTATACTGCCAGGCATGTGGTATTCGAAAGTGTGTAATGGAAAAAAAGTATGAGGGCTGCCATCAATGTAAAGAGTTTCCTTGTAAATTAATTGATGATTTTCCCGTTCCTGTTGGTAAAAAAGTAATACTCCGCTCTGTCCCTGATAGAAAAAAGTTGGGTACTGAAAAGTGGGTGGAAGAAGAGGAAAATCGCTACAGCTGCCCTCATTGCAGCGCCCAGCTCTTTCGCGGCGCCAAACGCTGTGGGAGTTGTAAGGAGCTAATCGAGATAGATTAACAGGTCGATGAAAACGGACACTTTGTATGCTGGCCTTTTGGGAGTTAAAAACGGTGAATTCAAGTTACAAGTGCACCATTTGCTGCATTACAGAAGACCTGATGTGGTGACAATATGAGAACGACACTTTCAATAGATGATGATGTAATGGAGCGGGCACGGGCCGTTGCGGCCAAATTGCGCACACCATTTAGAGCGGTGGTCAATGAAGCTCTTAGGGCTGGCCTTGAACATGTAGAGCAATCAGCGAAGCGGCGACCTTACAAAACCGAACCTTATGCAATGGGCCTTCGATCAGGCCGTAATATAGATAATATACAGGGATTACTGGCCCAAATTGAAGGCGAGGATTTCTGTTGATACTCGTCGATGCTAATATCCTTCTGTATGCGGAAGACTCGCTTCATCCACATCACCAACAGGCGCGTGTATGGTGGGATGGACAGCTCTCCCAGACGGGGCCTGTTTGTCTGTGCTGGACAGTGCTGTCCGCATTTATTCGGATAGGGACCAATCCCCGGATCTTCGAGTACGTTTAAGGCACAAGTACAAGCCGAAAGCCGAGGTTGGCATATGGGTTATTCGGGCCATTCCATGCACGGGCCGCCGGTCTGCAATACCGAGAATGAATGAGCCAGCTTCCACCTCGAACCACCTTTTTTATACCTTTTGACGGGCCTTTGGGATCCGTAACATGCCCGTTGCCATAACCGCCATACCAGTCCCGGCATGACTCCCATACGTTTCCACTCATGTCATACAGGCCCCAGTTATTGGGTGGATAGCTACCCGCTTTCGTGGTCCCTTCCGGATTCTTTCCCTTGCATTCATCGCTCCATCCATTTCCGTAATTCGCCTTTGAACAATCGGCCTTATCACCCCAGCTATATCGCGTCGTTGTGCCTGCACGACACGCATACTCCCATTCCGCCTCTGTGGGCAACCGGTAGGTCTTTCCCTCTTTGGCATCCAACCACCCTATGAACGCGCTGATGTCCTTCCAGGATACACAGGTGACCGGGTGGTCTTCCGATTGTTGA
>JAFDDR010000046.1 GCA_019310785.1 Deltaproteobacteria bacterium | reverse complement strand
CTGGAAGGCCTTCGTGATTTCAGGCTGTTATGGGATGGGGGACCCCCTGGCTCCGACGCTCCGAAGGAGCGGAGGAGAACAGCGGAGGGGGGAGGCTTCACCCGCCCATAACTGTCTGAAATCACCAGGCCGAGAAGCTCGGAATCGAAGAAAAGACTGCTTCAACCTTCCCATCTGCCAACTTCATACCTGAACAGCTTCGCGGTACTCATTAACCGGATGAACCTTATTTCTTCTTTGGAATACCCGGCTTTACCATTTCTTCAGGCCTTACGATCTTGTCAAAGTCTTCCTTTTTGACATAACCCAATTCGGCAGCGGTTTCCTTTAGCGTACTTCCGCGCTCAAATGCCTCATGCGCCACCTGTGCTGCCTTGTCATATCCGATGTGCGGGCTGAGTGCGGTAACGAGCATCAGGGATTTGTGCAGCAGTTCATCAATTTTTTCCTCATCCGCCCGGATTCCCGAGACAAGGTTGTCCGTGAAGCTTACGCTAACATCTGCAAGGAGTCTGACCGACTGAAGCAGGCTATAGATCATAACGGGTTTGAATACGTTGAGCTCAAAATTGCCCTGGGAACCTGCAAAACCTATGGTCACATCATTTCCCATAACCCTGGCAACCACCATGGTCATTGCTTCACACTGGGTAGGGTTGACCTTGCCGGGCATTATGGAACTGCCCGGTTCATTGGCCGGGATGATCAATTCCCCGATTCCGCATCGCGGGCCACAGGCCAGCCAGCGGATGTCATTGGCAATCTTCATGAGACTGCATGCAATGGTTTTCAGGGCACCGCTTGCCTCTACAATGGCGTCATGCGCGGCCAGACCCTCGAACTTATTATCCGCGGTCTCAAATGGAATGTCTGTAATCTCCGCAATTTTTTTAGCGGCCAATAGATCAAAGCCTGTGGGCGTATTCAGGCCCGTTCCCACGGCAGTTCCGCCCAAGGCAAGCCGGTAGAGATTTTTCAGGGTACTCTTTGCCCTTTCAATGCCTAATTCTATTTGTTTTGCATAGCCTGAAAACTCCTGGCCTAATGTCAGGGGCGTTGCGTCCTGCAAATGGGTCCTTCCGATCTTCACAATATCCTTGAATTCTTCTACCTTTTTATCCAGTTCTTCCTTCAGATATTCCAGGGCCGGAATCAATTTATGATAAATAGACTCGGCCGCGGATATGTGCATGACCGTGGGGAATGTGTCATTTGAGGACTGGGACATGTTTACGTGGTCGTTCGGGTGAACCGGGTCTTTGCTGCCTAATTTACCCCCGGCCATCTCTATTGCGCGGTTTGAAATCACCTCATTTGTATTCATGTTGGTCTGTGTCCCGCTACCCGTTTGCCAGACCACGAGGGGAAAATGCTCATCCAACTTGCCCCCGATCACCTCATCGGCTGCTTTTGTAATTAAATCACCGACATTTTTATCGAGAACGCCCAATTCCATGTTTGCCAGGGCACAAGCCTTCTTTAAAATTCCCAAAGCCCTAATGATTTCCCTGGACATGCGTTCATTCCCTATCTTGAAATTTTCTAACGACCTCTGGCTCTGTGCGCCCCAGTACTTATCGTCCTCTACTTCAATGCTGCCCATGGAATCCTTCTCTATTCTTGCTGCCATGATATCCTCCTGAAAAAAAATTAAGGATGTGAACTCAGAGGGACCGGCATTGGTTATCCCTCAGACGTCATAACTGTCAGTTTAGGGTGTTAAATCCCAAATCACAATAACCAAATTATTTACCCTGTTAAATAATGATGGTCTCGTAAAAACCTGGGAAAAGCGTATAATCGAAATGCAAAGCATTAACAGAGGAAATTAATTTCCGACCCAATGGGTTACGGTTTTAGCCTTTAGGTTTAGTTATAAATTCCTGAACCCGTCAGAAACAGGTTTTGTTGTACGGAAAGCGGAAACAAAACGTAAACTAAGGTGATTTAAAAGAAGATTTACGAGATGAGTTTAGATGTTTTTTAATCCTGAATATCCAGTAAATCCTGTCAAAAACCCTCAAGCCCCCCTACTCTACAGTGGCTATCATCTCTATCTCCACCACTGCACCCAAAGGCAGGGCGGCAACCTGGAATGCGCTGCGCGCGGGTGGATTCGATGGAAAATATTCACTGTATACTTCATTAAATTCCGCAAAATCATTGATATCATCAAGAAACACGGTCGCCTTTACAATTCTTGTGAAATCGGTGCCGGCTGCTTCCAGTACTGCGCTCAGATTTGTCATGACCTGGCGGGTCTGTTCCTGAATGCCCCCTTCGATAAGTTTCCCCACGTCAGGATCAATGGCTACCTGGCCGGATGTAAACACGAGATTTCCCATGAGAATCGCCTGGCTGTATGGCCCTACTGCCCCGGGTGCCTTGTCGGAATGAATAACCTTTTTCACAATGTTACTCCTATAATTTTGATGAATTTGTAAAAAGTTCTGCTTCCTCTCGCAAAAAAAGAGGGGCGTGAAGTTTATACCTTTTCAGGGTTTTGAGAATATCCATACTCCTCCAGAAATTGAGAAGGAGAAAGAACCGGGACCGGGCAAGATGTGAAGCTCAACAGGTGCTCGTCACCGGAGATAATGGCATCTGCTTTGCCTGCTATGGCACACCAGATGAATTTATCATCAGAAGGATCTTCATAAACATATGGGTTGTCAGATTGAACCGCTACTATCTGAAACCAGGGCAGGATCTCCTGCGAAAAGAGAAAATCGATTTCCTCTTCAGAAAGTAAGAATTTTGGATACGCCAGGACCCGGAGGTATTCGTCCGCAATGTCTCCCGAATACAGAGGCCGGATACCCCCGCTTTTCCACATAGTGACAAGTGCACCGGGAACACCCCCGAACAACAGGGCGGAAATAAGGACGTTTGTGTCAATAACGACCTTTTTCATTTTGAACGAGCCCAATTAACCGCTTCAGCCACGCATTCTTCTGAAAGACCGAGTTTTTTTATCTTGGCACGGACTTGTTCAAGGTCAGTGTCGTAAACCTTGACCGGCTTGAGAACTACAGTCCCTTCCTTAAACTCAACGTCAAAATATTTCACGTCCGGCAGGTTGGACAAGACGTTTTTCGGTATCGTAATCTGATTTTTTACAGTAAGTTTCGCTAACATTTTTCTACCTCCTTACTTTCCGATTGTGCGAAAACGATACTATGATTAAAAGAAAAAGGCAAGAAGTTTCGTAACTCAGGTTGTAAGGTTCACGGTTCATGGTTCACGGTTAGTTGCCTTGTCTTCATGCTGGTCTATGTCCATCGTTTTTTAACCTTGAACCGTGAACGTGAGTTACGAAGTTTCTGATATATCCCGAGGCAACGTATCGATAAAGGGCTGGTAGAATTGAACAAGCCATGTCTCTTTTGAAAACGTGATAAGACATTTGGCAAGAAGCCTTCCGGGATAGATTTTGTACTTTTGAATTTCCGAACGAGCCTGGCGCTTGATCCGGGTACGGAACCATCGCCGGTAGAGACAATATACCGCCTGGGAGGTGATAACCAAATAGATCCGGGCAGAGCGCCGGACAGGGGGAACACGGCCCGCATACCCCTTTCCCGCCCAGAGAATCTCTTCGTCTTTTCCTTTTTGATCATCAAAAAAGGTATCCATAGAAAGGGGGAGCGACAGTAATTTATTTTTGGTGATATCACGGACGAAAAACGCCTTTATTCTAAAGAAAAGAGAACCAAAAAGCATGCGAATAGAGCGAAAGAGAACAGGCAGGAAAATGATAATGAGCACAAGAAAGATCAATGTGAGAAAAAACGTTAGCTTGGGGTATGAAAGGGCCAGATAGGAAAAGCCTACGACACCTATGTCTTCCCCGATGCTTACCAGCACATTTGAAACCGGTTCTGGACTGGTATTTACCACAAGACGGGTTCCGGCTTTTGTGGCATGGGCGGCCGAGGCCATGCTGGCCCCTATAAGAAAAACAATCACCTCCACGGCAGCGGATGCCTCTCCAACCTGCATCAGGGCGATGAAAGCACCTCCCAAAGGGCGTATGACCGTGTGCAAGCTGTCCCAGAGTGTGTCAAGACCTTGAATTTTATCCATAAAGAACTCGACTGCATAAAGCAACAGGGCCACAAAGATAACCGCCTCATTTGCAAAAACCTGAAACTCCGGAGGAAGGCCTGTGACCAGGCCGGTCCTGACACAAATGCCGGTTACGGCCACGGTAGCGTATAAATTTATCCCGGAAATAAAGGAAAGTCCAAGTAGTGTTCCTAACTGTGCAATAATATCCATTTTGTACCCCTGTTGTGAAAAAAATCCAGACCCAGTGGATTGTATTTAGTCCGTTCCCTTGTGCATTCGATTATTGGAAATTCTAAATACCAAATTCCAAGCGCCAAATTACAAACAAATTCCAAAGCTCAAAAACCAAATCCCAAACAGGATTTCGCGTTACGAAAACCCACAATATATAGAATTATTTACAAAGTCTAAAACCAGTTGTTTGGAATTTTGAATTTTGATGAACTCGTAAAAAGTAGTCACCCCGGCTTTCACCGGGGTCCAGGTCAGTCATAAGTTTCTGAAAACACTGGATTTCCAGCTGGTTTGTGCTGGGAATGACGGAAAATGGTGTTTTTTGACTTTTTACGAGGTTGTCAATTTTGGTAATTGTGATTTTTTTGTTATTTGGATTTGTTGTTTGTGATTTCAAATTATCTTCAGTTAGTTTATCCAATAGTCATGATTCACAGCCGCCGTAGGGTTTACGAGCCGGCGGCCCATCGGAAATTATGGTAAGTCACCGGCCGGACTGGAAATATACCTCCTCATAAGGCTGAATCACGACAAACCCGTCCCCTTCAAACTTCATCTGAATCGACTCCCCGCTCCCCCGGCCCAAAAACGTCTTTAACGATATGTCCGTCTTTATTTCCGGCGCAAGGGTACCGGACCAGGCAACGGTTGCATTGGGATCCGTAAGCACGGGTTTGCCCGGAGACACCTTCAGTGTCAAGGGATCATAATGGGTGGTTATCGCCATCATTCCCGTACCTTCCAGTTTTACATTGAAAAGGCCGCCGGCTAACATTCCGGCTATTTTTTTCATTATCTTTATGTCCCACTTGATACTTCCCTCAAATGCAAGAAGGTCGTTTCCGTTTACAAAAATGGACTCTCCCTGAAGATTAAGTATCGATATCTTCTTTCCCGCATCTGCAAGATAAAGGGCACCTCTGCCTTCGGCCTTTGTCAGCCTGGCGCCCTCACCGCTTACCGCCTTTTTGAGAAGCTTTCCCACGCCGTGCTCGAGCATACCTTCCCTCGTGAACTTGATCTCACCCAAATAGGCGACCATGGAACCCGTCTTTGTCCAGACCATGTCTTTAAGATTGATCTCGAGCAGGCGCTCGCTCTCAAGCTCGAACAGGCCCTGACCCCTGTCTTTTTGCGAAGTTTTATTCACAAATTCAGAGATCGAATACCGGGCGATTTCCGGCTCCCTTTTTTCACCGGTCTTGACCACTGATTCACCCTGCTTTTCCACGCCTATTTTCACGGCTGACTTGCATTTCGGACACTTGACCGTCTTGCCTGCATATTTGTCAGGCACTTCCTTTGAATATCCGCAACTGCTGCATTCAAAAATCATAATTATTCCCTCCCAATATGTTTGTATGCTAAGGAACTTACACGTATTTATTGAGATGTTACCATGAGAGACAATGATTTAAATAAACCTGAGCATAATCACCCTTCCTGTATATCCAGCAAGGCCAATCTCAGTGTGTTGAGGCCGATCACTGCGCCCCGCTGCTGGAGAGTAAACAGATCGCCGCCCATGTTCCAGGAAAAATCTTTTTCAATGCCCTCCCCTGCTGCTGCGGCAAATCCCTTAATTGTATAGCCGCCCCGCTCTTCCTTTTTCAATAAGCCCGCTATGGCAAGTCCCACATCTGCATTTATACGGTCCCTGATTTTCCGGGCCAGGCCCAGTGCGGTTCGCTCTTCCAGCATCGCGTTGTCCTGCCCTAAGTAGCGGGCAACCTGTCTTTCATCAGAGATGACACGGCTTTCTATCAACCGGCTCGAGGGAAGACGGTGAAATCTCTGTGCGGCCAATCCACCTGAAAAGGTCTCTAAGATCGAAAGGTTTAACCCTTTATCAGCCAGCAATGCATCAATCACGCTCTCAAGTGTGTCATCGTCCTGCCCGTAAATTTTTTTGTCTAATCGTGAACAAATCTCTTCGGCAACGGGTGTTATAAGCCTGTGGGCATCTTGCTCGCTTTTGCCCTTTGCTGCGATGCGTATCTTTATCTCACCCATGGAGGCCAAAAGACCTATCTCCGGGTTCTCCCCCGGCTTTATAAGATCACCGATGAGACTGTCTACCTTGCTTTCCCCTATGCCGACCGTTTTAAGGACCCGGTATGTTAGCATATGCTCATCCAGACTGAATCTGTGCCGGACCCAGGGAATAACTTCCTTACCTAATAAAAACTTTAGTTCCCTTGGTACGCCGGGAAGGCAGATAACGGGCCTTCCTTTCACCTCTTTGATAAATGCAGGGGCCGTTCCAACCGGATTGGGAATTGCATAACCGCCGGCAGGAATAAAGGCCTGACGGCGGTTGTTCTTCGGCATTTTATAGCCTGCAAGGCGAAATATCTCCTCGATCCCGTCCATAAGATCCTGCCTAAACTCTAATTCTACACCCGCGGAGTGAGAAACGGCTTCACGGGTTAGATCATCTAAAGTAGGCCCGAGTCCGCCGGTCGTGATCACCATGTCACACCTGTCAATGGCGGAACGAATCACCTGTTCTATCTCATCCATTCGATCACCTGCGGCAGTGCGAAAACGGATCACCACACCTTCCCGGGCCAGTTCCCGGGCCAGGTAGGCCGTATTAGTATCCTCGATCTGGCCTAACAGGAGTTCACTACCGATGGTTATGATTTCACAGGTGGGTGATTTGATTGAAGTGTCCATTAATAATATGTTTTACGTTTTTTGTATTGCCTTCCCATTAGCAGGCCGATCATCAGGCCACAGAGAAGAACCAGGGCGCCTGTAGCAAACCATTTGTTCTTCTGGGAAGACCTCATGTTCTCGTTCTCTTTAGACAACGTTTGAACAGTTTTCTGGGTGGTCTCCAGCGTCCTGCGAGTGGCATCATGAACTGTTTTTAGCTCTAAAAAATCAGCGGCCTCGCGCTTGAGGGTCTCATATTCATTTTGAACCTTCTGAAGGGCTTCGATATTTCCTTTAAGTTCTGCGGAAACTCCCTGTTCCCCCTGGGCCGCTTTCTGCCATTGCTGCTCAATCCGGTTCAGCTTTTCTTTGAGCCGAGCGTTTTCCTGCTTTAGAGACCTGGCCTTAATTTCCCAGGGCTGCTGTGTTGATAGGTAGCGGCTCAGAACCCAGCCCTCCATATGGCCCTGATCAGACCCTATTAGGCGAACACGACTCCAATCCTCCTGAGACTCCATTATCTCTAAAGGCTGACCTGAACGGAGAAAAGTGATGATCTTGTTTTCAATGCTGGGTCCCGTACGGAAGGTAATTTCAAGGGAATCAGTGACATAGGCCTTTGTGGCCCAGCTCGTTTGACCCATCAAAAAAAAACCAAAAATTACCAAAAACACCAGTCGGAATTCCTTCATTGGTCACACCCCCTTGCCACTGTTCTGGTCATTACACACGCTATTAGTACTCATCCATAAATAACCAATTTCTGGATGGAGCTTTCAGCGATCAGCAATCAGCAAACACCTTGTTTTTAATGTCCTTTGCTGAGAGCCGAAAGCTGATGGCTGATGGCGCGAATCCAAAAATTTTTGTTTATGAATGAGCACTAATTACCTTTTTCTTTTCTTATTACTCTGATATCGGTAATCCGCGTCTTCGGGTATTGCCCCTTGTCGTCCTTTTCTAAGTATTTAACCATATCCCAGACGGTATTAAGGGCCGCCGACACACCCACAAGAGCTTCCATTTCAACTCCGGTTCGGGCCTGTGCCCTCACAAGGCACGCTACCTCGATATATTCATCAAAAACCCCAAAGGATACCTTCACCGTATCCAGGGGAATCTGATGACAATGGGGAATCAAGACATGGGTCTGCTTTGCAGTATTCATGGCAGCGATTTCGGCCACTAAAAGAGGGTCACCCTTTTTGATCTGGCCTTTTTTGATCCTCAGCAATGTACCGGGCGAAAGAATGATCTTTCCCGCAGCCTCTGCCAGACGCCTGACAACCGGTTTTTCAGTGATGTCCACCATGCCCATTAGAAAAGCTCCTTTTTCCTTGAACACTCAGTCTTAATCCGATCCACGGCGGTCATAAGGGCCGGGAAAACGTGTTCCCGTGTGTCCCCACCCACAACCACGGCCATGATTTCATCCCCAACATTCAACGTTCCCCCATTTGTCTCAACTATAACCTTAACAATCCCGGACATTTTCTCTATATCACTAATTGTTTTCTGTATAATATCCTCGTCAAACATGACCTCAATCCCTGTTACCGGCCTTCCGTTGAGAGAAGTCTTCCGCACCACGCCTAAGTGACTGGCAATCATTCCCATTTTGGGATAATCAGGATGTTCCTTTAGTGTCTGAATTGTCTTGTTTAAGTCCATTTCAAACTCCTTGATCTCCGTTATTTTGATCCAGGTTAAAGAGCTTTCGCGTTATGTCCAAGTATGTATTCAGGGACTCCCTGCCCGCCTTTTTCTTCAAATAGACAATCGGGTCGTTCATCACCTTTTCAGCAATTGATCGTGTCAGGGTCCGGACCGTCTCTTTCTGGACCGTTGTCAAATCGCCTAAGGCAGAAAAGCTTTTTTTCAACTCAGCCTCAATTATAGAGTCGGCCTTATCCCTTAAAGAAACAATGGTAGGCACGACTGCAAGCGTATCCAGCCATTTTTCGAATTTGCCCGCTTCTTCCTGCACGATGCGCTCTGCCTTGACGGCCTCCTGTTGCCGTTGCGCCATGTTTATCTCGATAATCCCTTTAAGATCATCAATGTCATAGACATAGACATTTTCCAAACCATTAATCTTCGGCTCAACGTCTCTCGGCACTGCTATATCAATAAAAAAAAGAGGTCGATTTCGCCGTTTCCTGAGAGAATGCTTCACCTGGTCATAGGTAATCACGTATTCCTTCGAGGCCGTGGATGTCACCACGATATCCACGTTAAGGAACTGGTCCCCAATCTCATCAAGGGATACGGGTTTTGCCTTGAAAAGACCAGCCACTTCCACTGCCCGTTCAAACGTTCGATTGGCCACGACCATTGAACTCACTCCCTGGGCCATCAGGTGTTTTGCAGCCAACTCGGCCATTTCCCCGGCCCCTATGAGGAGCACCTTTTTCCCTTCCAAGACGTGGAATATCTTTTTTGCTAATTCAATAGCCGCATAGCTTATGGAAACGGCAGCCTCACAGATCTCCGTCTCTGTCCTGACCCTCTTGGCCACATGAAAGGCCCGGTGCATTAACCGGTTTAGGATAACACCCGATGTTTTCTGCCGGGTCGCCTCGACATATGCCTCTTTAATCTGTCCCAAGATCTGGGGTTCTCCCACTATCATGGAGTCAATACTGGATGCCACCCTGAATATGTGCGTGACGGCATCTCTATCCACATTCGTGTAAAGATTTGGTGAAAAGCTCTCCTCCGGCATATTTCCGAGCTTAGCCATCAGGGAAATCACTGACTTTTCAGCCTCTTTTGCTGCGTCCGTGGCTACCAGGGCCTCCACCCTGTTGCAGGTAGAGACAAAAAGCCCCTCTTTGATGCATTCAAGATCCCTCATTAAAGCAAGGGCCCTGACGGTATTTTCAGGGTCCGTGGCGAGGCATTCCCTCATCTCTACAGGTGCTGTTTCATGGTTCATGCCGATGTTGATGATCTTCATCGCAGCCCCTCTCCGGCCCCCAGGCTGTCAAAGCTGTGGTAACCGCCTAACCAGAGGCTGGCGCCCACAAAAGTAAAAATTAAAACACAAAAACAGACAATGGACATTATTGCCGCCCGCCTGCCCTGCCAGCCTACTGCAAGTCTCTCATGGAGAAGGGCCGCATAAAACAGCCAGGTGATCAGGGACCATACCTCCTTGGGGTCCCATTGCCAGTAAATACCAAGGGCATATTGGGCATAGATGGAGCCGGTGATCATACCGATCGTCAAAAATGGAAAGCCGTATATTAGTGCATAGTAATTTATATTGTCCAACGTGGCCAGGGAGGGGAGCCTGCTGTAAAATAATCCCAGCCTCTTGCGCTTGATGTGACGCTCCTGGATCAGGTACATGACCGCGGCCATGAAGGCTATCGCAAACAGGCCATTTCCTATGAATACGGTCCCCACGTGGGCCGTAAGCCACACGCTCTTGAACAAAGGCTTTACCGGCCCCTCTACGCAGGGCATGACCGTTGAAATAATCATCAGAAAGGCCGCAAAGGGAGCAACAAATGACCCTAACACCATGAGCCTGAATTTGATTTGCAGGACCAAGTACACGAGGATAATGCTCCATGAAAAGAATGAAAGCGCGGATTTAAGGTCCAAAACCGGGACGGCCTCCAAAAAATAGTACCGGCAGCCTATAAAAATGGTATGACAGACAAACCCGGCCACGAGAATCCAGTAAGAGTATTGGAAAACCCACTTGTACTGCTTTATGATATAGACGATGAACCCGCCAGTTGCGAGCAGTTCAAGAATGAGCGCCAGATTAAACCATAAGAAGGTCATTAGGAATCACCACATCTCCTGGAACTATTTGTCTAAGCGTAGATTTAACCCCATCCCTGTCATTGTGTATCAGGTCTTCCAAAATATTCGAATCAACTATTTCTTTGAAAATACGCCTGTTTTCATCCTGGGACAGGCCCATCTTCAGGACCTCTTTGCGCAGAAAACCCATCAGAGTCAGAAAGGCTTCATATTCACTGCCAAAGTGCTCGCCCATTTTCTTCCCCAGCTTCTTGGCCAAGGCAGGGCTTTTTCCTGAGGTTGAAATGGCAATGACAAGATCCCCCCTCTTAACAATGGAAGGGACAATGAAATTGCAATCGGCCGGCTGGTCCACCGCATTGATCAGAAGACCCCTCTTTTGTGCGGTTTCGCTGATTTCATGATTTAGTTTTTCATCGTCCGTGGCCGCAATTACCAAGAACGCCCCGTCTAAGTGTTTGTTCTCAAAGTTTTCGCCCATGTGCCTGATGTCGCCAGCCTCAACTAACTGTTTAAGTCTATCTGTTAACTCTTTGCTAATAATATGTATCGACGCACCATACTCCAGCAGTGTTTCGATTTTTCGCTGGGCGACCCTGCCCCCGCCCACCACGAGGGCCGTTTTCCCGTCAAGTTTAATAAAAATTGGATAGTATGCCATATTCTTAAATCAGACCTCGTAAAAACTATTTATTTAGTGACTGCAATCCCCATAGTTTTTAGCACTTTACCCAAAAATCGGACATCAGGTCGGTCTGGGTTATGAGGTTAACGGTTCAAAAGTTTTAACCCCTGAACGGTGAACCCTGAACCTTGAACCCAAATCTTGAGTTAGAAACGCACCCTTTTGTCCAAAACATTACCTTAAAATCAGCTAAAATTTTCGAGGTCTTTAGATATTCAATCGTCAATTTTCAATCATTATATATACCTGTCTACTATTTCCGTTATAAACTCATCCACGCCCCGAACACCCCCTTTTGCCTTTACCCCTATTACAAGGTCCTTGATTTTTTCATAGGTTTCAGGATCTCTTTGAAGGTCATCTGTGGACCCGTATGCCCCGCCCCGACGACCTACCCTGTAGATCAACCTATCTGTTTCCGGTAGCTCCTGGTACTTCCGGATCACCTCTAATATCCTCTCCTTGTCTTCAGGTAATTTGCCGGTCACCTCTTCCAAAAGATTCATGATGTGATCGCTCGTTACCATACTGGTAATACCATTCAGGGTCTCCATAAAGAGTTTGATCTCTTCTGCTAACATATCATCTGTCTGCATGGTAAAGCTGCCATCCTTCAGTTTCTCATAGAGGAGTATACGGCTCGGTACTCTCAGGCTCCGAAGGCGGATAAAATGGGGATTGATCTGATTGAGTACCCTGGCCGTTTCTAAGGCATGTTCACGCCACATCTCCTGCCCGCCTAAACCAGGCATGACATATTCCGACAGTTCCATGCCTGCTTCTATGATTTTTTGTCCGGCCTCAATGTGCTTTTGAGCTGACACGCCCTTTTTCATAAATTTGAGAAGCGGATCAAAACCGGTCTCCAAACCGACATGTATTCTGTCCAGGCCTGCTTTCCTGATCTGTTTCAATGATTCCACTGACTTGCGCACAGCCGTGCGTGACCTGGCATAGGTTGTTATTCGAGTGATTTCCGGAAAATTTTCCTTAAGGAAATTCAGGACTTCAACCATATCCCGGGTCTTCATGATCAGGTTATCCGCGTCTTGCAGGAAACAGGCCCCGGTCCCGTAATAGAGCCAGGCGGCCAGACTGCGGTAGCTGTCGCTGTACCCGGGGTTACTGAAAATATGGCTGATTATCCGGTCATTGCATTCCCCGCCTGCCCCGAGTTTCAATGATAGGGAATTGATGTCATTGGCGATGTCCTTAGCTATTCGTATGTCTTTCTTGATCTCCTCAACCGTCCTCAAAGAGAACTTTTGTTTCTTGTAGACCGGACAAAACAGGCACTGGTTCCAGGGACAATTTCTGGTAATCCGCAAAAGCAGGCTACGCGCCTCATTTGGAGGTCTGATAGGTCCCTGTTCAAAACCGAGTCGTTTTTCCGCCATTTATCTTTTTGCTCCTTTGTTCTATTCCGCTATATTAGACACCATCTCTATGACAGAAAATGACAAATATATCAACCTATGTTTTGGGACATGATAAAGACCACCCGGGCTAAAATTTCTGCCGGATGGCACACCATATGTTTTTTTGGAAGATAAGGGGTAAGGATATTTATAGATGGAATTTGATGTTTGGACTGTGCTTGGGGCGAGCCCTCAGTTTCTATCCAGGACCTCGCGGACAAGGTGGAGCAATTCCCTGCTGTCATAAGGCTTGCTGATAAAGCCTTTTGCCTTTGACTCGATTGTCTCTTTTACAAATCCGTCAACTGAATAGCCGCTGGTGACAATCACCGGTGCCTGCGGGTTTACCTTGAGAATTTCTTCCAGGCATTGTCTGCCACCCATACCCGGCATAATCAGATCCAGAATGATCAGGGCTATAGTCTCATATTGTTTGCTGAAAATTTCCAGGGCGCTCTCGCCGTCCGGCGCAGTAAACACGTTATAACCTACGCTGGCGAGCATCTCTTTACCCGGATTTCGAATGCTCTCTTCATCATCCACAAATAAAATGGTTTCACTTCCTCCCTTTACAGGCAATTTCACCTCCTTCACATCCGGTTCCTGCTTTTTTAGCTTTAGGGCCGGAAAATAGACTCTGAAGACGGTGCCCTGTCCCGGTTCACTTTCACATGTAATATAACCGCCGTGGCTTTGCATGATGCCATAAACCACAGCCAGACCAAGACCGGTTCCCTTTCCTACCTCCTTTGTTGTGAAAAATGGCTCAAAGATGTGTGTTTGTATGTCTTTTTCCATGCCGTGACCGGTATCCGAAACGCTCAACAGGACATATTCCCCGGGAGTGGTCCCCAGGTGAGTTTTACAGAATTTTGCATCCAGAGTAATGTTTTTAGTTTCAAAAATCAGATTACCCCCATCCGGCATTGCATCCCTGGCATTAACTCCCAAATTCATCATAATCTGTTCTATCTGGACGGGATCCGCATTTACATATTTAAGGTCTCCAGCTAATTTTATTTCAATGCTGACCATTTTCGGGATCATTCTGTCTAACATCTTGACGATCTGCACCACTTCTTGATTTAGATCCAAGGATTTTAACTTGCTTTTCACCTTCCGGCTGAAAATCAGAAGACGTTTTGTAAGGTCACTGGCCCTCTTAACCGATTTTATGATCGCTTCAATTCGGGTGAAATCAGGGTCATCAGGCTCTTTTTTCATCAACAGAATCTGGGTATAGCTGAAAATTGACTGGAGAATATTATTGAAATCATGGGCAATCCCCCCGGCTAAGGTGCCGATGGCCTCCATTTTCTGTGCAACCTGGAGTTGGGCTTCCAAATCCTTTTTTTCGTATTCCGCACGTTTGAGTTCCGTGATGTCATTACCGATACAGAGGACCTCCGTAAGCTTGCCGCTTCCGTCAAAGATGGGTTTATAGGTCCATGCGATCCAGACTGTGGTGCCGTTCCTGAGTATATTTTCGTCTTCACTTACAAACTGTCGTTCCGGATCTTGCTGAAGGGACTCTGCAAGTTTACCGAGATCCCGCTTCGCCGACTCCGTATTCGGGAAAATTGTGCCACTCAGATTTTTTCCGATAATATCACTTTCAGTATATCCAAAAAATTTCTGTGCAAATTCGTTAAAAAATGTAATTTTTCCCTCGGTATCCCTTCTTAAAATGATGCTGTTAGCGTTCTCAACGAGTTCACGATATTTTCGTTCACTCTCCCGCAACGCTTTCTCGGACTGTCTACGCTCGGTCACATCCCTCACAATACCCCGGAATCCGGTCGAATTACCTGACGAGTCCCGTATCAGGGAAGCGGATACTTCAACTACATGCGGGATCTTTTCATTTTTCCTGATTACTTCATAATCGGATATTATTGCGGGTTTGCCTGTTCGATAAATCTCGTTAAAAATCCGATACATTTTCTTTGCAGTTTTAGGGCTGGTATAATGACGGTTATTGAGTCCCGACAATTCTTTTCGGGAATACCCCAAAATCCTGCATAATGAATTATTGAAAAAAGTCAGATTCCCTGGAAGATCGACCTCAAAGTAACCTTCTTCAACGCTTTCAAGTATTGAACGATATTTCTCCTCACTCTCCTGAAGCTTCTGAAAAGACATGGCCTCTATAATATTGATGGCCGTTTGCGAGGCAACACCCATTAAAAGGCTCATATCGCTCTGGGTAAGTATCCTTTTTGACTTAACGTTATCGACGGTTAAGATGCCTAAAGATCGTTGTTCGTAGACAATGGGTACGCAAATAAGTGATCGGACTCCCATTTGTCTTGCTAATTCCAGGCTTCTTTTTGAAAAAGCCTCTTCAATTTCGGCAATATCATTTATGAGAAAGGGCTTCTGCTCTTTGAAAGAGAGTACAAACACTCCTTTGGATTCAGGATTGTCAAGGTGAAACACTGCTTGTTGCAAAAATTTTTCTTGCTCCTTGCTGTAACCGTAACCGGCCCTGTAAAGCAGCCGCGTCTCATTTTGGTTGGCAAGCATAATCATGCCGCGATCAAAATCAAGGTGCTTTTCCATTGCATTCATCACGGTATTGACGAGCTCGCCTGTGTCAATAATACTTGACGTGGCCTGGCCGATTTCCTTGATAAGAAGGACATTCCCGTACCGAATATCCATTTCAAATAAAAGGTCCTTTGCCGCATTTCCCTGTGTTTCGATGGTGTTAGAAAGTTCCTTCTTCTCAAGGTGGTCCGAGAAAAACCAAAACAGCACTGTGAGCAAGGCAAAGCCCAGTACAAGAATAACCCAATTTACGACAGGCAATAAGAAGAAAAAACCAAAACATGCCACAATGCCTATTAAGGAAGAGTAATTACGTAGCCTTTTCCAGATTAGAAAAGGGGTCTTCTCCCAGGTGATAATATAACGGCCCACTTCGTCACCCCTGTGAATGCACTCAGGGTGTTCGACCTTTGCATACTTATTGGTGAACAACTTGGCCATGGATTCCAGAAGACCCATCCGGTTTTCGCATTGATGAGGTTTTTCCTCAACGCCAGGCCTGGGCTTGACAAGGACTTCCATTTTATCGCTTGCGATTTGCCTGGTCTCGAACTTGAAGGCACGGCTCAGATTGGAGGAAAGCTTTTCCAACATCCAGTAAGCAGTACCCGGCGACATAAACCCCAAGGCGTATTGTTTTAAAGGACCGGATGCCTGGGATGATGCCGCAGAGCGTCCGACTTTCCGGGAAAGGTCCGGGTCACCCGTCTTCTCGGTCAGCATTTCATGAAAACGATCCACCTGATCCTGAGTGAACCAGTGACCCTGGTCGTCCACTTCATACCTGGCAATCCCTGCATAATTTAGAACAGGACCAATATTCACGTCAGGGTGAGCATTTTTGACATACTCAATATAGTTCATTACCAGGCGGCTGTTATACAGGGATCCGGTTGTATGACGGCCGAAATCAGAATCAGAGATCATGCTGATACTTCCTTATAAAGGGAAATGTATTTATCTTGTTTGTATGTAACTGGTACAGTTCCAAGTTATAGATGTTGGGGAGGCGAGCGAGCCCTTTAGGGTGAGCTCGTGAAGCCTCCCCAACTCTATAACTTGGGCTGCCATTACGTATTTTGGTGGTTACCAAGCTCCTTGGTTAACCTTTTGTTGAAAAAAGGTAGGTGAAGCTCCATTGTTTAGTTAGCCATCCGGGTAAACCGGTGGCGCAATTTAAAAGCAGTCTGCAATGAAGCAGCTGCAAAAACAAAAAAGGAGCTTCACCATGAAAAAGAAAAACATTTATGTAAACCAAAGTCAAGAGCTGCTTAGTCTGTTTGAGGAAGCC
>JAFDDR010000221.1 GCA_019310785.1 Deltaproteobacteria bacterium | reverse complement strand
CGCTTTGATGGCCCGCACAGGGTCATCCTCGTGAACCTTTGGAATCCCGAAAACAGCCATGACCGCATCACCGATAAATCTTTCAATAAATCCTTCATATTTTGTGACGACCTGGGCGATCTCCCCGAAAATCCGGCTCATGATTTCTTTGACTTCTTCCGGGTCAAGTTTTTCTGTCATGGCCGTGTAGCCGGACAGGTCAGAAAACAGGATCGTGACATGCTTTCGTTCACTGTCAACTGCCGGAGCTTTCTTCTCTGTTTCCGCTGTCTCAGTTAAGTTGTGGCCGCACTCGCCACAGAATTTGAAACGAGGGGGATTTGCAGAATTGCATTTAGGGCAGATCTTTTCCAGTTCTGCTCCGCACTCCCCGCAGAACTTCACGCTTTCCGGGTTCTCAAACTGGCATTTTGGGCATTTCATTATTGATGCCCTCCAAGTCTAAGGAAAGATCGATTTGACCGATAAAAGGATGGGGTTTTTGTTTTTGATGGGATCGAGTATAAGCGAGATCTGGCTTTGTGTCAATTCGGGTGCGATTCCCATATATTGTATGTTTTTCCGGCATCCTCGGATTTTATTATGCTGTGAATCACATATCTATAAAATAACAAGATCAGTATCTGGCTGATATCATTCAATCTCTTTTGCTTCTTGGAGTTGCCCTCGGGGTGACAATACTTGAATCCGAGGAAGATGATTTTAGGAGCGAATTTCACAGAAATTCTAATCGCAAAGGGTTTAAGGATAGCAGATGAAACCCTCACTATTTTTAGGTGGTCTGGATAAGTAACGCTTGGCATGTGTGGTTGAGGAAAGCGATAGCTTTACTCAATCCACCTCAATGCCCTTGGCCTATTTCAGTAATTTTCTGGCTGATTTAACTTCGTAAAGACCTTGGTCTTCACAAACTTGCATTTGTCCTGAGCGGTCAGCCACCATTTTTTCGAATATCAATTCGGTATTTATAAAGAGATTGCTGCTCTCTTTTTTTAAGAATCGCGCGGCCATACGACAATATTCGGGATCAATGTCTATCCCTATGCTGTTTCTACCGTATCTTAGGGAAGCCACCATGGTTGTCCCAGTGCCGCAGAACGGGTCTAGAACTCTATCACCCTGAAATGAAAACATCCTAACAAGACGAGAGGCGAGCTCAAGCGGGAAGGGAGCGGGGTGTTTCCGGGTTGAGGCGCCGGTGATATTCCATATTTGTTGAAACCAGGCACTAAAATCCTTCTTATCTATTTTACTTAATTTTCTTTGCAACTCAGTCGGTTTTCGATAGCCGCCCGGCTTTCTCTGCATCAAAATGAATTCCATATCATTTTTTATGATTGCATTAGGCTCATAGGGTTTTCCTAAGAACTTAGAACCATTTTCAACTTCAAAACTGGCATTTGCTATTTTATGCCAGATAATGGGATTAAGGTTATCAAAACCAATTTTTCGGCATAAAACACAGATGTCTGCGTGCAAAGGAAAAACAAGGTGACGTCCGAATCTTCGTCTTGAAACGCAGACGTCACCCACAACGCATACTAGCCTCCCCCCCGGAACGAGCACACGAAAGACTTCATGCCATACTTTTTCAAGTTCACCTAAAAAAGATTCATAGTCATTAACGTGTCCCAATTGATCCGGATTCTCATTATAGCGTTTCAGATTCCAGTATGGAGGTGAGGTAACGACTAAATGAATAGATTCATCGTCTAAAAAGGATAGCTCTCTTGCATCGCCGTTTATTAGTCTCTGCTCGGTCTCTTGTTTATTGTTTTTCATACAAAGGCTCCAACATGAGAAACAAGAGCTCTTGCAAAAATTTTAAAAGAAATATCGTTTGCTGGTTCATTGTAAACACCTTCAATGCCATTATCGCTTGTCGATGTTATAAAAGACGAAGAAGTATAATGACGTTCAAGAATAAGTTTCCGACAAAAGAGCTCATAACGTTTCATATATGAAGCACCGACGAATTCAGGAAATACTCTAAAATGAGGTTCCCTTACTTTAACAGGTCGATTTGAGGCTTGACAATCTTCGAGCATAAAGAAATACCCGAGGAAAGGCTGAACACCCCCATTGAAGGCTCCCTCTCTAAAAGCTGTCCACAAATCAAGGGCGCTTCCCATAGCCTCTTCGGTCCTATTGTTGAAATTATTTCCGAATGATGGTCCCACCTGGGATTTGGCTTCAATAGCGACAATTAGCTGATCATTTTTAATAACCAACAAATCCCATTCTTTGGTTGGCCTAAAAAAGCCTGGCAACTCAAGAGCCTTCTTTTCATAGACATACTGACTATCAATCCCGGCATCAAAAATCAAATCTTTGAACAGGGTTATAAAACCATCCATTTGTGCGCCACCTGTAACTGCACTTCTCAAACCTGCATCAGATACCCCACGTTTTTTTTGCTTGTCCTTTTGGGCTTTTCGAGTAAGCCAGTAATGGGATACAGCTTGAGCAACATGTTTATCGATATTGTCTAAAATTTTCCGCATTTTTTGATCCTAACCCTGTCCTTTGTTCAATTGATTTTTAAAGGCCAACCAGTGATTCTGTAGTTTCTACACATTCTCAAAAAAATATTATGGGTTCTTGCCTTCTCTCAATCCCAATCGTCTCAATTTGTTTGTGATTAAATTTTGTAACATTAAAAAAAGGTAACTTCAAGGTTAGCCCAAATAAATCGTAAGTGTCTGGGGGAATATAAAACGTCCTTTGGGGATTTGTAGGATCAAATGGTAGCTTTCACATTTTACGAAAACCCCACCAATTCTTTCTCATATTTCTTCACCCATCCATCGGCACCGCATTCCTTGAAGATCTCTCTCCCTTCTTTTTGAACCAGTCGGCATAGAGGGCATGATCAGTGGCCAAATACCATCGAGTGCCGTTTTTAGTGTCTGCCTCAATGGCTTTCCTGATCCATACCTCTGCATCCGCCATATGCTCATCACCCACTTGCAGCAGGATATCTCCGATGTTCCTTGCCATCCTGCCTTCGCAAACCTTGAATTTATTATTCTCGAAACACTCAAATAGCCCGTGGAGGTCCGCATCCGGCTCCCTGGTGCGTGCCCGTGCCCTTGCTAAGTCTGTTTTTACGGCGTTAACCCATGACGGTACTGACTTGGAGCGTTCTAAGGTTTTAATTCCACGGATATAATAGTCCTGAGCTTTCCCATATGCTCCTGTATCGAAATACAAGTTGCCAAGGGATAAAGGCGCCCAAGCCTCTCCGCCACGTTGAGATGTTTTTTGAGAATAGGTTAGCCCCTCCAAAAGATATTCTTCTGCTTTGTCAAATTCGCCCTTATAGTACAAGGAACAACCATATTGGCTATGGGCCCAACCCTTGGACCATACATCACCACTTTCTTCAGCTAAATTTGATGCCTCTTCGCCCACCTTACATGCGAGGCTGATGTTTCCCCGGACTAAACACACGTGGGTAATCGCAGCTTTTGAAACTGAGATCCCAATTGGATTGTCCGCCAATTCACTCAAGTCCAGGCTTTTTTCAATATGTGATAATGCCCTTTCAAATTCGCACTGATAAGATAAACAGAGGCCCAAGAAAAAATTTGCGGACCATAATGATAAAAAATCACCGATCTCCTCTGAAATCCTCAGGGCATCGTTTATGTATGGAATCCCGCTTGAGAAGTCCTCTTCAACCCAAAGGGCGTGAGCCCCCATGGCCGTATAGATTCCAGGAAGCCTCTTTCGATAATTCAGCTTCAATGCCAGATCCATGACAGGTTCAACAGCATCCTTAGCCTCTGAGTTGTGGCCCAAGGTCAAATGATAATTGGCTAAGGTCGTTCTGGCGTCAATGTTCTTTTTCTGGTTTACTTCTGTCTGGGGCAGCCGTTCCAGGCAGCTTATGCTCATCTCCTGGTATTCAATAGCATCGTTGAATGAGCCTGCCTTCTGAGTCTTCCTCGCTTCGAGCCTGGAATACTCCGCCCCCTTTTCGTACTTCTCGCCGGCAATTAAGTGACCGGCTACCACACCATAATGATCACAGAGGTTGTCCTTGTAGATTTCCTCCATGGTATTGGCGATTCCCTCATGGAGATGCTTTCTTTTCCTGGTCAGGATAGAATTATAGACCACCTCTTGGGTGAGGGCATGTTTGAAAATATAGGTCGATTCGGGATAGATGCCCCTCTCATAGAGAAGTTCGGAGTCTTTGAGGGAGGAGAGATGGGAGAGCAGCTCCTGTTCAGGGCGTCCTGCCAGCCTTTTTATCAGATCATGGCTGAACTCCCTCTCGATCACAGAGCCTGTCCTCAGCACCTCCCTTGCGCCCTCGGGAAGGTTGTCCACCCTGGCCATGATCACATCCTGGATCGTAGAGGGGATGGTGAGTTTCCCGATGTCCTTGGAGAGCTGGTATTGCCGGCCCTTTCTCTCGATGGCCCCAAGGTCTGTCAGGGACTTGATGAACTCCTCGATGAAGAAGGGGATCCCCTCGGTCTTTTGCAGAATCAGCTCCTCCAGGGCCCGGTCAATGTCCGGGGTGCCCAGGATGTGGGTCGCCATAGACAAAGACTCACGGTTGGAGAGACGGTTCAGGGTCACCTGGCTGTGGTAGGACCGGCTCCCCCAGGTGTGGACAAACTCAGGCCTGTAGGTGAAGATCAGGAATATCCTGGTTGCGGATATGCTTTCGAGAATCTCTTTGAAGGCATCCTCGGAGCTTCTGTCCATCCAGTGCAGATCCTCTATGGCAAGGATGAGGGGGCGAAACTCGGCGCCACTCAGTATAACCCTTTTCAATGCCTCCAAGGTTCGGTGTTTCCTGGTCTCGGGGCTCATGGGAATCCTGTCAATGCCGCTCTCTTTTACGGAGAGGAGTTCCAGGAGATAGGGAAGGGTGGAGGCTTCATCTATCTTGAAGAACTGGAGACCCCTGGCGACCTTTTCCCTGATCTCCTGATCCGTATCGTTATCCTGGATGTCAAAGTTGGCCTTCAGGACATCGACTATGGGATGGTAGGCGACGTTTCTGCTGTAGGAGAGGCATCTGCCCTCAAGGAAGGTGATGTTCTCATTTGTAACCGCTTTTCGGAATTCATAGAGGAGCCTGGATTTACCTATACCTGCATCGGATATGATGGAGACGGCCTGGCCCCTGCCCTCCCTGGACCTCTCAAAGCCGTCCAACATAAGCTCCAACTCCCGTTCCCTTCCCACAAAACGGGTGAGGCCCCGTTCAGTACTGACATCAAAGCGTGTCCTTCTGGTGCTTGGAGCGATCACTCTGTAAACATTGACCGGTTCTTCCTTTCCCTTGATTTCTCGCTCTCCTAGAACCTCAAAACGGAAGAGGCCCTCGGTGATCTTGAAGGTGTCATCTGAGACATAGGTGGTGCCCGGTTCGGCAAGGGATTCCATGCGGGAGGCCACGTTGACTGTATCTCCCACGGCCTTGAACTCAACTCTCAGGTCATTTCCAAGGGTGCCTACCACTACAGGGCCAGTGTGGATGCCCACCCGCATCTTGACGGGTGGGAGGTCTCCCTTTTCCTGTTTTACCCGCTCATTGAATCTGGTCATCTCCCGATGGATGGCCATGGCTGATCTTATGGCCCTTTGGGGGGCATCTTCCAAAGCGATGGGAGCTCCAAAAAGGGCCATAATCCCGTCACCGGTCATTTCGTTGACAGTGCCTTCATAATCATGAACCTTGTGGATGAGGATCTCATAGACCTGGTCCATAATTGAGTAAGCTTCCTCAGGGCCGAGTTTCTCAACGAGAGGTGTAAAGCCTTCCATGTCACAAAACATCACAGTGACATGCTTGCGCTCACCCTCGATTTTATCCCTCTGGGACAGGATTTTCTCAGTGATGCCCTTGGGCAGATACCGTTGTATCTTGTCTAATTTTTCACCAAAGGAGAGGCCTTTGGGGAGTGGTTCGGGGGGTAAGGTCAAGTCTTGACCACACTCACCACAGAATTTGTCCCCAGGAAGATTTTCAGAGTTGCACTTTGGGCACAGTAGTATAAGCTTTGTACCGCACTCACGGCAAAATTTTCTCATTTCAGGATTCTCAGCCTGGCATTTCGGGCATTTCATTGTTGGCGCCCTCCAGATCTAAAGAAGAGTTGATCTGAGAGAAAAAAGATGGGTGTTTTGCTTTTGATAGGATCGAGTATAAGCGAGATCTGGCTTTGTGTCAATTCAGGTGCGATTCCTACATATTATATGTTTTTCCGGCACCCTCAAACTGAAGATTCCCTGCCCCCTGCTCTTTGCCCGGACTCAACAATATTCTATATAAATCATATCTCAAAAAAATGACAACATCAAGTTTAGCACCTATTGGTATCATTGTATTTTATCGACTTTTCGATCTTCCACATGGGGTGACCTATTGTTGAATCCGAGGAAGATGATTTTAGGAGCGAATTTGGCTAAAAATATTATCGCAAAGGATTTAAGGATATCCGATCAAAACATAACTATTCTGAGGGGGTCAGGGCAAACGGTATCGATAATTATTTCAACTTTTGAGGAGCAACCGCAAGCCCTGATCTATTTTTCAGACCCGCCATATTTTGTGGCTCGTCTTGTTCTTGCCTTAAGCGCGAAAGGATCTAATTCGCGATCCTTGGATTCAAGCTCCACTTGGTTTTTCCTTGACAATAAGCGGGCATTGAATATCATATCAAATGAATGCCATTCATAGCAATTTATAATTAATACAACAAGATAACCTCAACCTTCTGGAGTGAATTATGAGAAGATTTTACCCGAGGGTATTGAGTACAAAGCCTCCTGGGGATTTTTATACCCTCTTGGAGGCTTTTGTGTTTGGAGAGGTGATCCCATGGCCACAAAGGACTTTAAACGAAAGCTTAGCGCTATTTTGAGTGCAGATGTAGCTGGCTATAGCCGACTCATGGGGGAAGATGAGGCGGCAACCGTCAGCACGATAGAGGCTTACCGCGAGGTAATGTCCACGCTTATCAAGCAGCACCGGGGCCGGGTAGTGGACTCACCCGGGGATAATCTTCTTGCTGAGTTTGGCAGCGTAGTGGATGCCGTCCAATGCGGAGTGGCAGTTCAGAATGAGTTTCAGGCCCGTAACGCTGAATTACCTGAAAACCGCAAGATGCGGTTTCGCATAGGCATCAACCTTGGGGATGTGATCGAGGAGGGTGATCGAATCTATGGCGATGGCGTCAACATTGCGGCCAGGCTGGAAGCTTTGGCTGACCCTGGAGGAATTTGTATTTCCAAGACAGCCTTTGATCAAATCGAGACCAAGTTACCTTTGGGTTACGAGTATTTAGGCGATCAAACAGTTAAGAATATCGCAAAGCCGGTG
>JAFDDR010000045.1 GCA_019310785.1 Deltaproteobacteria bacterium | reverse complement strand
TCTACGTCGTCCCTCTCGAGGTCGATAATGAGAAATATCCCGTGGATCTGGACGGACAGGCGGCCCAACCTTGGGAAAAGGCATAGTCACAGAGGAAAGTCTAAAGTTGGCATCCGGCTCAGCAGTTGTGCATGAGGAAGGGAAATATCTCAAGAAGTATTGTTGCAATCCTTGATTCAACAAACGAAGACGCCGGGACAGTTCAACATGGCCTCTTCTGCCTGATGTCGGCTGTCCCGGTTCCCAAGCGACCTATCCTTTTTCAATGTACTTTTTTACCAGCGTTATGAGAAGTCAGGTCCCTGATCCAGTTTGACAATCTCATCCACTGTATCATGTCTTGAAATACCAGTTTTTTGATCCTTCCCGTAACAGGCCTATTGCTTTTGCCGTTACCTCTGACCTATAATGCTTTTTTGGCATAAAAAATGGCAATATAGGCCCCGAATTCGGCCTGAATATATTCTTCTTGAAACAAATCATTTTCTTATCGTAACCCAACCCCTCTCTCCTCTGTATCTCCCTGTCATTTATTTAGGGACGTGCCCTTCTCCTCGTAATTTTTAAATATGATATCGTTCTGTAAAACGGGTGTTCCTTGTTGCCAACTCATGTTTCTGGGCTTAAAATTATATGCTGATGCGAATTTATTAATGCACCGATATAATTTTTTATCAAAATACATTCCTACTATTACGCCTTCAAGAATATCGGCGATATCGATATATTCATATTCCTCAGGACGTTCATTGTATATGACAAACCGATACTCTCTTTCATCACGATAATCCTTGAGCTTCTCAAAAAATAAAGTGTTATGATATTCATCGAGGTAGGATTTGAAATAATTATTAATCCCATCAATTTTTATTTGAGTTGAATCAATCCCTTGAGCCTTTATTGCTCTCTCTGAACCATTCATATATGAAACAGAATCATGAAAAATAAAACAATCTTTAAAACATTCCTTTATCGCGTCTATTGTTTTTTCTTTTGAAAAAGCAAAACATATACCTTTATGTCCTTCAGCATATTGAGACCACATTCTTGCTCTGGCAAATCCCTTTTCATATGCTTTCTTTCTCCAATAATTTGACGGACCACTTACCTCTATTTCTTCTATCCCTATCAAATCTTGTGAAAAGCAAAGAACCTTACAATTATTTCTTAAAAAACGATTGATAGCATCCAAGGCTTTACTTCCTGAGCCATCTCCTAGACGTGGATTGTAAATTTTCCATACCCACTCTTCGACTTCTCTAGGATCATCAACCTCTTTCAAAGGAGAAAATCTGAGCTTTCCGTTAAATAATATTTCATCTATAGCTGTTTCTTTTTTTGTGTAGTGATAAAGCAAGTTGTTATCCTGATGCACAAAAATATCATTAAAAAAGTCCATAAGTTCACCGAAATAGACGTGGGACCAGATCTTGAATTATCATTGCAAAGATATACCTATGGGAATCAAAAGCCCCAGCCCTTCTTGATTTTATCGAGGATTTTCGATGCTTTTTCTAAATCAGTATCCGACTTTTCCTTAATGCTCAATCGCACTTCAACTTGTGGATCACAACCAGCCAATGACTTTGTAATTTGCCCTATCTCCTCACCCAATGTCTGGACCTCGGCAATCCCAAGGATCGCAGGCGGAGTGGTCTTTCTTCCCCCGGTCGGTGGCGGCGGTGGAGGAGGTGTTTCTCTTTTAATGATTAAGGGAACATTGCCATCATGATCCAGGGAGCTGATGGGGCCGGACCCGGAAAGTCTGCTCATATAACCCTGTCCAAGGGCTGCGTTGAGCCCGTCTAAATAAAGTTTTCCAGGCCATGGTTTGCCTCTATCTTCCTTTATTTCGGAGTAGAGTTTCGAGACGGTCGTCTCCGGATCGTGATCGCTCGACCAGGCAGCGGGTAAAGCAGGTGGAAGAAAGTCGATGGCAGACAGGGTTTGTGGAGGTCTGTAGAGCATTGCTTCAGGATCAAGTTGAATCACCGAAGGTTCCTCTCCGGATACGCTGTCATTTCCAAATACAAGCCAAAGATCGCCGTCGAAGATGGCTTTACTCGCTGCTTTATGGACAAGCTTATAATCCGCTCTTGGGATAGGCCGCTGTTCAGGGGGATAATCAGGACTGATTCTTTCTTCGTAGGCATGGGACCCATCGAACCATGAGCACAGAGTTGACAACTTTACCCCTCGATCATCCTCCGGCCACAGGCCGGTCAATGCATCAGGCAGAACGGTAGATGGGCTTAAGGCATTGAGCGTGCTCTTTGAAGGCAGCCATGCTTCTCCCAACTTGTCCCAATCCTCCATATCAATAGGGCTTCTCCAGTACCACTGCTCGGAACCGTCCGACCGCTGACAGCGCAGTGCCAGTACGCCTTTTAAAACAGCCTCTTCGATGGTGTTTATAACGGTTCGTTGGCTAACGAGTTTTGGAAGATTGGGCTGCCGAGCAAATGCGTTATAGAGCCCGGATATTTTGATGCTCGCATCCTGACCGGGCCAGACAGGATAAAGACCGTTCGGCATTATGGCCTCAGCGTCGATTTTTTCCTTAAACAGCCGTAGGTCCTTTTCCATCAATAAACTGGAAAAAAGGGACTGTGCCCCCATAGTAATCTTTTTGGATTGTATCGTGCCGTCGCTGTGGAGATACAACACGAGCTCATAGGCGTTTTTCACGGAAGTCTGAGCCTCTTTTAAGGCATCCTTTTCTCTCTTCCTCACGGTCTCCTGCTGGAATGAGTCCATCTCTTTATATTGGCCGGACTGCTTGATCTCCCCCCAGGCCATCCAATCCGCGATATGTTGTTCCGCCTGGTAAAGGCCGGGGATACTGGGCGTTACAACAAGCACGATATTTTGATAGGTTCTTGTGACCGAAGATGATGAATAGGTCCGTATGAATTCGGATGCTTCGGGTTTTGGAGGATCACCGACAATCCCCGCATATTCCGCACCTAATACGACAAGGCGAAACTGGCCGTCATCCCCCACATCGGCAGGAGATTTCGGAAGCTTGTGAGGTTTTACACCATCCTCAAGACATCCTTCATAGAGAGGGGGACATTTTGTCCGGGCCAGGTCGTCGAATTTGCTCCTGGCATGTTTCAAGGCCTGCCGTTTATATGAATCATGCAACTGATTCAAGTTCGGCTTGGGCCCAAGCCTCCAATACTTGGGGACATCCGTGGCTGCTTCGGTTGTCTCGCATTCCTCCAGATACCATGAAGTTCTCGCCCAGGAGTTCAAACCGTTATTGAACACGGCGGGCATGTCGCAGGTTGCGCCCAGCAGCCAACGGATATCGGTCAACTCCGCCTGTTCTCCGATCGGCTGGGAGTAAATGAACGTAGCAACACAGGATGCCTCGATCTCACGGCCGGTCAGCGTAGGGGCATCAGCCCTCTGGGCCGCCAGAGCGCGCGGAAGCTCAGTCTTGAGGTTTCCCGGCCATTGGGGGTTTCGATCCGGATCAGAATCCTTGGCATTTTCAGACAGTTTTTGCAGGGCCTCGCTCAGGCCGTCCTTCCCCGGGGCAACAAGGAAGGCCTGCGCACTGACCAAGGGAGAATCATCCCAGGGTTCCGCATCCCTGAGGGCCATTGCAAAGGTCTGGAGGACGCCCCTTGTCCTCTGGAACTGATTAAGGTCGATCCATTTTCCAAAAAAACGGTCTAAAAGATCCGGATGAAAGGGATATGCCTTTTTCAGACGTTCCTGAGAGTCGGGTAGCTTGGCGTGGATTGGGTCTACCGCTTGGAGCCGGTGCCAGAAGGCAAGAATATGTTTGTGCCGTTCGGTGGCATTCTCAGGATATTCTTTAAAAAGCCTCCGGCGCAGCAGTTCGGCCAGATCATCTTTTTCAACGGGAGATTGCAGGGATGCCTGCCTGTTCAGGCCGTTATTGCATGCACTGAGAATCGCCTTTCCCACATCATCGACCTTGTTGGGTTCTGTGGCCAAAAGGGAGACAACAAGGCATGACCGCAGGGAGGACTCGACGGCTTGAGCAAGTTTTTGGAAAAAATTTTTCAGCCGGTCGTACCAGACAGGTCCCCGATCAGGTCGTTTGCCGGTCGGATCGGGCGATGCAGCGTCATGGGCCCACATCAAAAATTCATCGATCAGGATCATCGCTCCCTGACCCGATGCCTCTACCTCCTCCAGGATAGCCGCCCAGAGGGTGTCTGCCGGCGGCGTGTCAAAATCAGATTTTGTTTCATCCCTTTGCAGTATGTCCAGACCCCTTTGGCCTAAAAGCTGCCATGCGATCAGATTCCAGGGCATGCGGAACCGGCGCAACTCCCCTGACGGAGATTTGGCATCACCGCCCGCTTTCCAGTCTACCTTGTCAAATGATACCGCGGCAATCCGTGCTGAGGGAGGGTCCTTGAGGTTGGAGTCGTTAAGAATCATCCCCACGGAGGTCTGTTTTTTGGGTAAATCGGGGCCCAGAGAGGTCAGATAATAGAGCGCCGTGAGTGTATGTGACTTTCCTCCGCCGAATGTCTGAGCCACGTTAATAATGGACTCGCCGCCGCTTTCCTCCGCAAGACGCCGGAGAACGACTTTACAGAACTGTCTGAGGTTCTGCGTGGCATAGGTGGTCGCAAAAAACTGCTCAGGGTCGCAATAGAACGGCATTTTCCCCGGCCCACCGTTTATGACCTTATGAAGATCAATGGCAAAATCGCTGGCAGTGAGCTTGCGTTCCCGGATTTCTGGTCTGAGAACACAGGTCTTTTTCCACGGCTGGATATCTGCTTTTTTGCTCATAACGGTAATGTCCTTTAATTAAAGGTTCAAGGTACAAGGCGAAAGGCATGATTATTTATTACCGCCCCAATCACCATTGAAAAGAGGCGCTTCGTGAACACTGTTGTCCTCTATGATCACCTTTCTGTTCATCTTGAGCTGGGTGGCAAGGGCCTCGACCATGCGCCTCTCCGTATCCTGCCCGTCCCTCGCGGCAAGCTCGCGCACGGCCTGAAGCAACGGGCCAAAGGCATTTTCGCCTGATAGGCCCCAGGCATCAAACGAACTTTGCACATCGCTTGTCCTGTTCTTCTGAAAAAGATACATAAGGCGATGCAGGCGATCTATAAGGGGCGCAGGCTCTCCGGAACGTAACGCTCCAAGGTTATCGTTATTTGCACGTTCCGTCCAGTCAAGGAGGCGGTATTCATTCCCCTTAGCCCCTTCCGATTCGACATTCGCCCCTTCGGATTCCGCCCTGGTAGGACGTCCCCTTTTTGACTGCCCCCCTTGCTCAATAATGTTCCATACCAGCTTGAGTTCGGTTTCATTCTTGCCACAGGCATTGGCATACAGGATACAGGCCCCGGCAGGTGCAGGTTTTAACCCGAAATAGGCCCGATGGAGGAGGTAATACTGTGTGACAGGATCCAGTTCGATAGCTTCCCCACGGCCCCTTGTCTCTTTTTGAACGTCCCTGAAACCAGGCAGCTCGCCTAATGAGAATTGAAGCACAAGCTTTCGGACCTCCCTTAAAAAATCCTGTACGGCCATAATGCCGCCCTCTGTTTTCATGACAATGGGATGCGCGCTGTATGCCTCAAGCGCAGGACCAAGGGCCGCCCACATGAAGTCGGGACCCCGAATCCCAAGGTCAAAGTAGTACTGGAGGATATTCCGGCCCCCCAACGTCTCCCGGGGATCGAACAGGGTCTTTTTCATTTCTTCAAGGACATGGGCATCCCACCCCTTAGAGGCTGTCCCGGGGCGTTTACGGCAAACGATCCAGACGGAAGACGATAAATTTGCCCTCTTTTGAGTAACCTTGTTTGGCATTTCTGTTTGTATAGGCCAGCTTGCGGTTACCGTCGCACCGCCTCGAATGAGAGCACTGATGAGGGTCTCCCACGCATCGACTTCCTTGTTTGCAAACACGACCACGAGACGGCCGTCATCGGTTAAACTATCACAACTGCTTTTAAAGGCTTTCGCCATCCCGTCTTCGTACGCCTTTTTGGATGCCTTTTTGTCTCCCCCGAAACGGGATTCATCGTCTATCAGTTCGCCATCCTGCTGTTTCTGGTCCCACTTGGGGGCTAGGGTGTCCGAGAAAACCGCATCGATCTTTTTATCAAACCCGTATTGGTTGCGGCGCAGCCAGATATAGAAGAAATCCATCAAGTCGGAATAGGGAATGGCGTCGTAATAGGGGGGATCAGTAAAAACCAGATCGACAGAAGAGTTGGATTCGGATGTCGCGGACTTTTTATTAATCTCCAAAAAAGCATCCTTAGACCCAATCTCCAAGGCATGAGCCACATATTTTGCAACCAGCTCCATTTGCCCCGGATAGCCACCCGATGTCTCTATCGTGGTGACGCTTTCAACAAAGTCCCACGTGAAGGGAAGAGCATACCGTCCAAAAGTATTTCTGATTCCATCTCGATCAATAGTCCATGTACATATGGTACTGCCTCTATCGGCAACACGATCAAGGATTAAGGAAAGATAGGCTCCGATGGCCTCCGATGCTGTTTTATCAGTTTTCGCCATTTCCTCTATGGCCCTGCGCGTATGTTTAACAAAAATGCCCAGGGCAAGCAACTGTCGCGGGGTGAAGAGGTCTCTCCACTTCTTTATCCCATACCTTTGGATTGAAAAGGCACGAGAGGCACCGCTGCCGCCACCCTCTGGTGTCGGCTCATCAGGCAGCCCGAAAGGCACCTCCTCAAAGACCTCCTCCAGATCCTCTATCTCGACTTCCGTAGCCTTTATCTCCTCTTCCGTGGGAAGGCGATATCGCTTAAATGTCCTTTTCCCATTCGGCATAGTGGCTTCGACCACCACGGCCGTCATCTGGGAGCCGAGCAGTCCCTGTTGGCCCTGAAGCCGAAGATCATCCATGGTCAGTGCAATCAGGCCCGGTCTACCGCTGCATGGGCTCCATACCCCTGCCCGGTTCATGGCGCCCGCATTCAAAAATGCTGTAAGCTTTTCCGCTGAGACCTCCCATTTTTCCAGGAACGGATAATCCTTGATTATCTTTTTGGGATTTCCCAGTTCAGCTTCGTATAAAAGCGCAAATGTGACACCGGAGCCGTCCTCTTTTGGTACAGGCAGGATAGCGGCGCGTTTGCCGCTCTTTTTACTAAGCCAGAAGGTCTTGAGCAGGGGAATCCGGCCCATGTTCATCTTGTCGCGGCCGGTTCTTGCCCATAGATAGGCGACGGTGGGCTCGTTGTTTATTGTAGGGTAACGCGCGGCAAGGTCGGCCCTGGCCCGTTCCAGGACCCAGCGTCCCCAGGCGCGCACGTGCCATGCAAGATCCGCCTTTGGCAGCTTGAGCATTAAGAGCTGTTTGGGGTCTGAAAAATGGGTCTTTCTCTTGCTCTTTCGCTTCCTTATTTTGCCTGCAAGAAAATCCTCGACAAAATCGGGCCATTCCTTCACAAAATCCGGCAGGGGCCATTTTTTTCCGGCAAACCGCCGGGGATAGTCCAGGGTGCACTTGAGGATAAACCAGGCTACCGGGTTAAGGTCCGAGGCCGTGACATCGCAACCCAGCCTCATCGCCTCCAGAGGGATGGCTCCGCCGCCCGCAAAAGGGTCCATGACTTTTGGGGCCTTGTCCCCGTAAAACTCCCGGACCATGGCCCGGAATTCATCCATTGAAGGATCGTTCTCCCGGCCCCAGGCCAATACGCCGCCTTCCAGTTTCTCCTTTTCCTCTAAAATCGTTTTCCCGTCCGCGTCCTTTTTTCCAATCTGCTCCTTGACCACGCTGCCGCCTATCTTTCCGAGCAGGGCCTTCCGCTTTTCAGGGTCCCCGGGATCGGGCAACAGGGTGGCCAGTAGAGCGGCCCTGCAAGCTGCAAGCGGCCGTCGCGCAGGCCAGATATGGAGAGTTGATATATGACCGTGCCGGACATTTTTCTCGTGTACACTGGCAAGAGAAGCCTGCCTTAAAGGAAACGCCACTTCGATCAATCTCGGTTTATCTTGCACGATTTACCTCATAGGACGTCTATTTCTAATCAGCCGAAAGGTCGGCAATGTTTTATTGCTAAATTCCCCGCTTTTTTGCTTTTTCCTTTGCTAAATAAGACCAGGTTAGCAATAAATATTTTTTTAATTTCAATATGTTAAGCCAAAGTGCCGTTTCCGATCCTTTGCTAATATGAATCTTTTTTATATGTTTAGCAAAAGAAATTTATCCCGACATGAGTAAGATCGTTCTCCGGGTCAATTGTTTATTTCTTTGTTAAACGCTCCTTTTTTGGACAAAGCTCTAACAATTGGAACCTGTTGAAATTCAAAGTGTTTTAGTCGTATTCTGCAAATGTTTTCTATGTTAGGGCCTTTGTTCCTTTGTTTTTTTATCATTAAAAAGGGTCCACCTTGAGTAGCGTCGCGTTCCGAGATTTATTGCCCTCTCAATAATTTGCTGTAAACCTTTAATCGTTCTTCCAAAATCTCTTTTGAAGGTAACCTGGTTATATATTCCGATACCTGAATCTTGTGGGGGCCATGCCTGATAAGCATCTCAACATGCTGTCGCTTTTTCGAGCTGCACAGGATCAGACCGACAGGCTCTTTCTCTCCTTTCCGCCATTCCTTCTCTTTTAGCCAGGCAAGGTAGAGGTCCATCTGGCCTTTGTCGGCCGCGGTGAAGGTGCCCAGTTTGAGTTCAATCGCGACCAGACACTTTAATCCCCGGTGATAGAAAAGGAGATCAAGAAAATAGTCCACATCGTCTATTCGCATGGGATATTGACGGGCCATGAAACAGAAATCGCTGCCCAACTCTGAGAGAAAAAGTTCCAGGTTATGGATTATTGCAGCCTCCAGGTCCTTTTCAAGATAAGCCCCTTTTAAACCCAAAAAATCCAGGATATAGGGATCCTTAAATATATCTTCATAGACAACGACTTCCGGTTCCCCTTTTTCTTTTTCCAGTGCAGCGAGTGTTTTTGTATCGCGTGACAGGGCGACACGCTCAAACAGGGCCTTATCTATCCTTTTTTGAAGTTCACGCGTTGACCAACGTTCAAGGGCTGCCTGATCAAAATAGAATCGGCGTTTTATGTTTTCCTTAATGCCCAACAGGATTCGATAATGGGTCCAGCCCAGATGGGAATGACTCCGGAAATCAATGGTGAGAGGTCCTTTGGATTCGGCAGGCGGTGCCTGCCGTTTTTGGGACGGCTTATCCGGGGTTTTAGATGAGGACAATTCGTCAGGCAGTGCCTGTCTTTTTCCAACATTGCCGAATTCGGCAGGCAGTGCCTGCCGAATTGTAAAGTATTCATAAAACCTTCGCATATCACGCAGGTTGCGTAGTGAAAAACCTTGTCCGTATTCCTTTGCCAGCGCCTCTGCCAATCGTTCCAAAAGCTGTTTCCCATACCCGGCCCGCTTTTCATTTTTCTGTATGTCCTGTGTGATGACACGGCCGATATTCCAGTAGAGATTCACAAGGACCAGATTGGCCGTGGTGGCCACGTGACGGCGGGAAGTTTCAATAAGCGAGCAGATTTCAGGCAGGACTTTGGGGGAAGGTGGCGTCTTTATAGGCATCTTTTTTGTCTTAGGTTTAGTCACTTTCCGCCTCCCGGATAATATCGCCTATGTTCACGGTAAAGCTCTTGCGGCTCTTTACAGCCAGCTTGAAGGCCGGGTCTTGCACGCGGTAAAGGGTCGGATTGGTGGCGCAATCCACAACCACGTAGAGCCAGTATTTGTCCCGAACATTGACGGCAGTGGGCCACTCGTTCTCCGTAAGATGTACTGGGCCTCTGCCAGCGCGTCCCTTGACTTCAATAACCACTTTTTCGCCATTACACCGGTGGCTTTCGAGGTCATATCCTCTTGCAAGATGGGGCGACGAAACGTCATACACACGCGCCTTATAGCGGTCCACCTCAAAATTGCGGGCAATCCTCATGGCCATATCTTCAATATTTTTATCATAGGTCTCGAGTGTTTCAGGGCTGGGATCCGGCACAACCAGGGCGACTGCAATCCTTTCCATCCTGGAGATTTCCAGTTGTTCCGGCCTTCGTTGCTCAAAAACGAGCGTCTTGGCTTTTTCCTCCTCAAGTTGTGCTTGCTCTTTTTTCACCTCTTCAAGCTCATTTGCCGCTTTGGAATCGCCCTGGCGGACGCTACGGGCCAATTCACTCCTGCGTTCGGCCAATTCGCTGAACAGAAAATCAAAACCACGCATAAGGTCATCCATACGAGATGATGTATCCGCATGGAAGGCGGCCCGTGTCTGTTGAAGATAGGTGGTTTCCGCCACCATTCGGGCGTATGCATCAGCTTTGGCAACATGCTCTTCAGGGTTGCGCAGCAGGTTTCCCGCTTTCCATAATGCAGCCGGAGGCGCCGCGTGCAGGGCCAATAGGTGATTGGGAGGGCAGATATCGAACTCACCCCTTTCGTCCCATTTCAAGCCGATTAACCGTCGGTCCATGAGATTGCTTAAAGACGAGCCGGGGCCTTTATCCGAAATGGATGAACTTTCGCCTAACTGACAGATATAAACCGCGGTATAATAAGGCTCTTCTGCCTTGGGATCACAGAATACGGCCCCACGCTGAATATCTTTTTGAAACCGATTCATTACTTCCTGACATAGTGCATCAAAAATCATTTCTCCGGGACGAAGAAAGGCTACTTTAGCGCCTTCCTGGTTAGGGAGGGAAATATTCCCGTGAACAGACAGGTAATCGGGGAGTCCATTGGAGAGACTTTCAGCGAGATTCCTCAACCACTGCCCGTCTTCACCTGTTATCGAAAACCGTGCGGCTTCATTCAGATCACCCTCTATTTGCAGCCCCATGTATTGAGACGATTTCTCGACAAAATTTTGGATAAAGGCGGGGAGAAGTCGATTGAACTGCTCCACTTCGATTTCCGTATTCAGTTGTCCGAGACGCTTAGCTACATCACCATAGGTTGATGCTGTTTTTCTCTGTTCTTCAACCGTGCTTCTAAGCTTTTGTGTAGAAAAGATGGATTCAAGTATCTTCTGGGCCGAATAGGGGGGAGTTTCAAACAAGGCATCTCTGAGTAGATCCCGGATCGAAACTTCCTGAAGACGTTGACCTATCACATCGAAGACCTTGTCGCTGCAAAGCTCCTTACGCGCTTCTTCCAGCTTGTCCATGAGTGTGGTTAAAACATCGCCTTCCCTGGTATTTTTAGCAACCAGATTAAATATGCGCACTTCGGCATGTTTTTGACCAAAACGATGCAAACGTCCCATCCGTTGTTCAAGACGCGCCGGGTTCCAGGGAATATCATAATTGACCATTACCCAGGCAAATTGGAGGTTAATGCCCTCTCCTGCCGCATCTGTTGCAAGCATGATTCGAGCACTTGGGGCGTCAGGATTTTTAATGCCCAGGGATCGACGAAAGTCAGGAGTCATAAACAGTATCCTCTGCTCTTCTCGCTCCTTGACATCCATACCGCCGTGTATAGAGGCTATCTGCCCGGTATATCCCAGCGCTTCGAACCTCTGACGCAAGTAATCCAAAGTATCCCGGTGTTCTGTAAAGACAAGCAATTTCTCGTTTTGGAATTCCGCAGACTCAATAAGCTCATGTAATTTGACGAATTTTGATTCATTAAGCGCTTCTCTTACCTCTTCGCCCAAGGTGATAATCCGCTCAAGGTATTCCACTTCTTTCTGCTGTTGTTCCGGATTCACCGGTTGGGCTAAAGACAGGACCTGCCCTTCAACGTACTCATCGCTTTCAAGGCCAATCTCAGAGGGTTCGTTATCGTCAGCCGTGCTGGAGTCAAAATGGTCTATAATTCCTTCAAGGGATAAAATCTTTTGCTCGATAAACGGCATATCCTCTTTCAAAATGCGAGAACGCCGCCGTCTAAGTGACTCCAACATGGCATAGGTGGAACTGGCTAAACGCCGCTGCAGGACCGCTACCACCATGGCTGCAGCATTTTTATTGATGCTCTTACTCGTTTTGTAACTCCAACGCAAATATTCCGAAGAGGCATCGTAAAAATGTTGTTCATCGGGAGTGAGCTTAAAAGAAATGGTCTGGCATAAGCGGGGCATATAAATAGGCTGGCCTTTGTAGTTAACCATCTCTTCCTTTAAACGGCGCAGGAAATACCTGGACTTTTTTTCAGGGGACAAAGAGGGTAGCGTATCCGGGGTAGAGAGGACCTTGCGATCAAGCAATCGCCAAAGGGCAAAATAGGGAAATGCTTTGCCCATATGGGGCGTAGCCGTAAGCAAGAGCAAGTGTGTAGTGTGCCCACTCAGGGCTTCGCCCAGAAGATAGCGACGGGTTTTGCTGTCTTTTCGCTTTGGGTTATTCCATGCAAGTTTGTGGGCCTCATCAAAGACAACCAAATCAAAACTTGGTGAATTTTCAGATACGAGTCGTTCCCTTATTGAATCATTGGCGGCAGTATCGACACTGATGATGATGCGAGATGTTTCATCATCCGACAAGGGATCACCTTTTTGAAAATCCGCCCCTTTTAAGATCTTGAAATCAAGATCAAAAAAATAAAGGAGCTCATTTCGCCAATTCCAAGTAAGCCCAGCCGGACAAGCGATAAGAATACGGTTCAATCGACCACGATTAATCATTTCCCGTATATAAAGGCCGGTCATAATTGTTTTTCCGGCACCGGCATCATCGGCAAGGATAAATCTAAGGGGATTTTGAGGCAAAAGGTACTCGTAAACAGCAATCCGTTGATGAGGAAGAGGAACCACGCGCGAAAGCTCAAGTCCGAATGTTTTATTAATAAGATGGCCGTTTTGAAGCCTGTATGCATCAATCACAAGCTTGATCGCCTCAGGCTCACCTTCGAAATTCAGACGGGGGAATAAGGATATTTGCCGACTACGTGGAGTTGGAGTCTCTTCATGGTCCATCCAGAGAGTCCTGAGTCGCTTAAGCCGATCTTTCTGAGGTTTCGCCTTTCCCTTTTCCCAGCGATTAACAGTAGCGAAAGAAACACCCAAAACGTTAGCAAATTCCTGCTGCGAATGCCCTAGTTTCAAACGCAATGCTTTTATTTCCCCACTTTCCATGTAAAGAAAAATATCACATAAAAGAGATAATGTCAAATATTTTATTCATCTATATATAGTTTGTTATATGCTCAAATCATCTTTTTAAAAAATCATCCCATTTCTCAATTTTAACCCAATAAAAACAGTCTGTTATCAATGAAGAACAGGAGTACTCTGTTAAAAGGAAGACGTTTGCACCGAATGAATTTGATAATTTGGGTGAAACTGGATAAGGATCTTTTATGCCCAAACAGCCGAGACTCGAGCCCTTCTGCCTCGTCTGAACTCGCGGCCCCCCTGCTCCCGGAACAATCCTTAATATTTCAATATCTCAATTTTGAGATTTCTTCTAACCTGTGATATCTGCTATTGAGGTGAAAATATCATCCACCTCAAAAACCTGTGATATGTCTGACATGCCCAAACAGTTCATCATTGGTATTTTCCAATAGGCAATACAGAGAAAAGGGGACCAGACAAATAATGCCATTAATAATCCGCTAAGTATTACCACTACCACCAACATATATGATGCCCTTGGAGCAGGGTAAAAACTCAGACAGTGCCCACCCAGGCAGAGGATAATTAGCCAGTCCCCTTTTCCCTCCATCTTTTCAGTTGATTTCTTTATATTAAACCATTATATTGTCTTAAATGTATACAAGCGAATCACACGCTAAGGAGGCATCTATGGGAAATGCAAATGTAACTGCCCGGTTAGATCCTGAAACAAAGGGGAAGCTGGATCTGCTTGCTAAATCCACAGCACGTTCCAAGTCTTTTCTTATTGCTGAAGCTGTCCGCGCCTATGTGAAAGAACAGGCATGGCAAATCGACGCAATCAAGAAAGGAGTGGAGCAGGCCGATGCAGGAAATTTTGCATCAAATGACGAGATCAGATCGAGTTTTGGAAAATGGGGGGTAGATGTCCAAAAAGATTAGGTGGTTGCGCCTGGCTCTTGCCGATTTGGACGAACTGATGGTCTATATCGCTAAGGACAACCCGGAAGCGGCCACTAAAGTTGCCGGTAAAATCTGGGAAACAACCCGAACGCTTTCAAACCATCCGGCCATGGGAAAACCCGGCCGTGTGCCTGGTACCAGAGAAATGGTTGTAACTGGAACATCTTATATCGTGCCCTACCGTGTAGTAGCCAATGAGGTACAAATCCTCAGGATCCTGCATGGTGCCAGAAAATGGCCGGAGACGTAGCAGTAGCCTACATTGAGGGCGTTTTGGGTTTGCCAACGCAGATCCTCGATATTTACAGCCGGTCGTAGTAGAAGCCTATTCTCGGACAGCCTCCTGGTTACCCCTTGCCGAGAGGACTTGAGATTTCTCGTGTGGTTTACTATATACTTTCCGTAGCGGGGTGATAAATCCATCATGGCAAAACAAAAAAAATCTATCTATGTGTGCCAGGCCTGTGGGTACCAGACCCTGAAATGGATGGGCCGATGCCCTGACTGCGGCCAGTGGAACAGCATGGTGGAGGAGGTAACGAGTCCCGAAAGGAAAGAGAAAAGGGCTTCCTCCATGAGCGAGCCCCAGAGTATTGATAAGATCTCCCTTGCGCCGGAGATGAGATTGAAAACGGATATTTCCGAGTTTGACCGGACTTTAGGGGGCGGCGTGGTCCCAGGGTCCCTGGTCCTGATCGGCGGTGATCCCGGGATAGGAAAATCGACACTTATTCTCCAGGTCTTAGACAGATTAGCCCGCAATGGTTGCCGCGCCCTTTACATCTCAGGGGAAGAATCGCCGCAGCAGATCAAGTTAAGGGCCGAAAGACTGTCAGTCCATTCAGACAGATTATTCGTCATTGCCGGGACCTGTATTGAAGATATCTTTGAGGAGTTGAAAACACTCAAGCCGGATCTCGTGGCAGTGGACTCTATCCAAACCATCTATACAGACGCCATTACATCGGCCCCCGGAAGCGTCGGCCAGGTAAGAGAGGTCGCAGCCCAGTTGATGACCTTTGCAAAGCAGTCCGGTATTCCCGTTTTCCTTATCGGTCATGTAACCAAAGAAGGGGCCATTGCAGGTCCAAAGGTTTTGGAGCATTTAGTGGATACGGTGCTTTATTTCGAAGGGGACAGGGGGCATGTATTCAGGATACTGAGGGCTGTCAAGAACCGTTATGGCTCCACCAATGAAATCGGCGTCTTTGAGATGAAAGACTCGGGCCTTACCGAGGTAGGCAATCCGTCCAGCATTTTTCTTGAACAAAGACCGCAAGACGCCCCCGGTTCCGTGGTCATTCCCTGCCTCGAGGGGACAAGACCGGTACTTGTGGAAATCCAGGCATTGGTCGGTCCAAGCCCCTTAGGCATGCCAAGAAGAACAGCCGTAGGCGTGGACCATAACCGGATCTCCCTTTTGGTGGCCGTCCTCGCCAAAAGGATGGATATGCAGCTCACGGATCAGGATATCTTTGTGAATGTGGCAGGAGGATTAAAGGTGGAGGAACCGGCAGCTGACTTGGGTATAGTCTCTGCAATGATGTCCAGTTTCTTAGAAAAAGCCGTGGACAGAAAGCTGGTCGTGTTTGGGGAAGTAGGGTTAGCCGGTGAGATTCGCGGTGTAAGCCAGCCGGACCTGAGAATCAGGGAGGCAAAAAAACTCGGATTTTCACGATGCCTCCTTTCCCGGGGCAACTTGGAGGGGATAAGAACACCACGGGGTATGGAACTGGCCGGTGTTGGATCCGTTCAGGAGTTGTATGATCTGCTTTTTAAGTGAAATCAGATAGAATCTTCAATGCTGCGGCTTTTGCGGTTTCATATGCGGCCGGGCCTTTGTCTAACTTATTGGGCCCCACTGCCGGGGCATCGGTTTTTACTTCAATAACCGCCACTCCCCGCATATCCAATATTTCCAACTGCCTCTCATATGCCTCCTGCCGCGCAATATTTACGGCTAAGTACTGGACATGCCAGGGACACATTCTCTTTTCCAAAAACCCTTGCTCGCTTTTGCCCACATTCCCGGACGCAATAAAATGGACAATGATCTTATCAAGATCAACGAGGTCCGCAAGCGCCTTCAGGGGGGCCTTATCGACGACCCCTCCATCCACATACAGGGATCCGTCAATCTCCACCGGTTTGAAGAGCATGGGAACCGCGCCGGATGCCCGAATTGCCTTTATTAAATTACCCCGGGTAAATACGGTCCCCTTCTTTTGAGTCAGGTTGGTGGCTGTTAGGGCCAAAGGTGTTTCACAGTCTTCGAATTGTTTTGCAGGAATTCTCTCAAGCAACCGCGCAAATCTCTCTCCTTTCAGATAACCCGAATAACCCCTGAAGAGATTCGCGGCCTTTTTGAATATGACGTGCCACGGATCAGGATCCCAGAATGCCTCCTTTCTTACGGAAAAAAGCATTTCCCTGATGGCATGATCATCCATTCCTGATGCCGCCATTGCTGCCACAATGGCCCCTGAACTGGAGCCCGCATAAGCAATGGGCGTAATTTCAAGTTCCCGGATCGCGGCTAAAAATCCGGCATGGGCAAAGAACCCGAAAAATCCGGAAGAAAAGACCACGCCCACAGCACTTGTCTGTGTCTCCCCCAGCGGGGTATGTCTATATTTAGTCATTTCTCTGGAGTACCGGAGTGTTTGAGTATTGGAAATTCCAAATATCAAATCATAAATATCAAACAAAACAAATTCCAATGACCAAAATTCGAAAATCCAAACAATGTCTTGTCCTGGAAGGTTTTGGTCATTGAATATTGAAATTTGAGATTTATTTGTAATTTGGTGCTTGTAATTTGAATTTTTAGACACAAAAATCCAAGGCAGAGCCATTATCGCTGACCACGCCCAAAGGACGTGGTTTTCTAAGACGAAACAAAGTTCTTTTAATCCCTCCATTTTACCACATCTTCCAATGACACTCTTTCCGATCTCGGCTTATTAATTGGAGCATCAGGGTCCCTGTAGCCGATCGCCATTCCGATGACCACCTGTTTCTCCTCCGCGATGCTCAGTTCTTCCTTTATATCGTCATCAAATGCCGTGATCAGCCCTATGGGGCAAGACCCCAACCCGAGGCCATGCGCAGCCAATACAAGATATCCCACCACGATTCCGATATCCGTAAGCCGAATACTTGAAAATACCTCGTCAATGGTGATGATGATCGCAGATGGAGCCCCGTAAAAATTGCAGCTTCCCTCATTAATAAAGTCCTGAAAGGAAACGTTTTCGGGTAAGCCCGGAAGCATTACATTCAGGAGACCCCTTTCCCTTTCCACATAATACTCAGGCAGCGGTCTATTAGCGCCCGGCCCGCAGGAGACATTCATTTCCTTCATCCGTTTCACTAAAAGCCTGCTCAACCGGTTTTTTTCTTCGCCTGACACCACGGTTATCTCCCAGGGCTGCAGGTTGATTGCAGACGGGGCCTGAGTGGCAAGCCGAAAAAGTTTTTCTAGTGTTTCCCTGTCCACGGGTTTGTCAAGAAAGGCCCGTGAACTCCTTCTTTCTTCCATTGCCTTTAAAAGGTCCATTTCCCGCCTCCGAATATGAAATTCATATTCTGATTGAGCTGAAGCACAATCAGAAAGCCTTCAGCGATCAGCCTTCAGCCCTCAAGCTCACTCACCATCTCCCCAACCCTCCGGGAAATGGCCAGGCTTGAAGTCAGCCCGGGGCTGTCAATACCCAAAAGGTTAATGAAACGAGGATTAACGGAATCGGCCTCAATGACAAAATCAGGGTATCCTGTGAGCCGTGACTGCAGACCGGCCTGATGCCATATAAGGTCTTCCTCCTTCAGGCCCGGAAAAAACGAATTAACCCTGACTGCAAAAATCTTTGCAGGGGATGGGGGACCGGACCATTCATTTCTATCACGCACGGGAACCAGTCTGGGTCCAACGGTCACGGTCGATCCAAGTGCAGGCCGGTCCGGACTGTCGCCAAAGGTAGGCGTTAGATGGACCCCCACCGTGAAATGACTGCCATGGGGAGTAATGACAGCTTCCGGTGCGGGATAGACGTTCATTCCGGAAAGCCCCAATTCGGGCCGCTTATGTGCATAAAACTTGTAGCTTTCCCCTATCACGGGATCAAGTTCATAGGGGGAATCGGGGTTTATCAGCCGGGCCATCCGATCGGCTTCAACACCCGCTGCATTAACTACTACCCTTGCCTTAACCCGGTCAGTGTGTCCGTCACGGTAGCGAATGATCAACCTGATGAAATCGCCTTCCGCTTCAAGCCCGACCACCTCGGTATCGGTCATAAACCGGACACCTGCCCGTGATGCTAAGGCGTGAAACCTGTAGACTAATGCGGTAGGTTCCACAATACCGGTTGTCGGTACGAACAGGGCTGACAGGGCAATGACATTTGGCTCCAGTTCTTTGACCTTTGAGCCGGGAATTCTTTTTACGCCTGGCACACGGTTTTTCCCTGCCCGGTCCAAATAGAGGTCCAGGACGTCTTCTTCTTCTTTGCTGACGGCAACTACAAGCTTTCCGGTTTTGAGGGCCGGAACCTTATAGCGCTCGCAAAAATCATAAAGCAACCGGTTTCCGCTAACACACAGAGCCGCCTTTTGAGAACGTGTCTCCTGATCATAGTAAATGCCTGAATGAATCACGCCCGAATTCCGGCTGGACTGGTTCTCCCCTTTTGTAATCCCGGGATTTTTTTCAAATAGAAAAGTATCATTATAATGCCCGGAAAGCTCCCGGGCCACGGCACAGCCCACAACCCCGCCGCCTATAATGGCTATTTCGACTTCATTTGCCAATAAGATTCACCGTTCAGGAAAAGGACAGGACCAGAATTCTGTAACCTCTATGGGACAAAAATACTGCGATTTCACGGGGCAGGCTTAGTGGGCTAACAAGTACCGGCTTTCCATCTTTATCTGAAAATACGTTTCCGGGAAGGGACAGCCTGATATTTTTTGAATCATCTCTTTTGGCTGCCATGAAGTCATGTGGCCCGGTATCAAATGGAACACCGATAAACTCAAGCGTCTTTGAAACAATGGCCAAAGGCTCCTTCTCGCCGGCCAGAGACAGGACTGAAAACTGGTGTTCCCCTAAAAAAGAGATGACCTCCGGCCCTAAGTTCGTCAAGGCAATAATGGCATCGCGTCCTTTGACCTTCAGGAAAAAATCCGCAGTGACAATCAGTTTAAAATCCGCCTTCTGGCTCTGATACACGGGAATTCTCACCGCAGTGGTGAAAGTCCGACCGCTAAGGTCCAGCAATGATTTTATCAATGCCGAGGGGTTTCCTCCACCAGATAACATTTCCGCCTCCTCCGTTCCTTCTGTCATGTCACCTCGTCCCGGAGGATAATCAATAACTTTTACCCCCAACCCCTTCAAATAATCCTTGATAATCCGTGAATCGTAAAATGCCGGGCTATCTGTCAGGTTTATTACGACAAAGTTAGCAGCGTTATCCGATCCGGCTTTGGACAGCCTTATAATCCAGTCCCCCGAAATCTGAAGACCGATGTCTCCTTTAAGCCCTAATGTTTCCCCTCTCTTGAAAACCTTGGGGTAACCGCAAACCCTGATAATCTTATCCAGGGCCGCCCTAAGCTCTTCATCTTCGGCAATATGTACGACCCTGTAATTTTCCCAACTGGACCCGATGAGTTTTTCCATCCTCTCGGGGACCTTATTGTTCAGATCCAGGATCACCCTCAGTCCGTTTCGAAGATTAATAATAGGAAAGGATTTCGCCTCGAGATCTATCTGGCCCCCCGATTTCAAGGGGATGAAATGCCTGCCGGTCTGGACCCACTCCTCTCCGATTTCAGTAAATATCATGGCCAGATCATGACCCACGGCGCTTGGCTTTCGGCTTTTACTTGCGGCCCTGTCATCGCTTTTAACTTCGGGTTTTTTGGAAACTGCCGACACAATGGGTTTTCTGACAATTTCGGGAGAATAGATGGGCAGCCTGATGACTTGACCCGGATATATCAAATTTGGGTCTTTGATAGAAGGGTTCAATTGTTTAACAAGATCGAGATACTCCTTGTACATATCCTTTGGGGGGATGTCGTACCTGTCCCTGGCAAGCATGGTAAGACTATCGCCCGGTTTGACGGAATAATTTTCAAGATCCAGGTCTTTGAGGGCCGCGACCGGGACAACTTTTTCGGGCAAAGAAGGCTCAGGTGCGAGTCCGCCTGCAAGCGGCACAATCTTAAGGGGAATAATAATCTTCTCCCCCGGGTGGACCAGATCGAGGTTCTGGAAAGACTTGTTCAGTTTTTTGAGCACAGAGAGCAGTTCAGCCAGATCCCTCTGTTTCAGCAGGCCTTTTTCCCTTAAAATTTTCCATACCCACTCGCCCTTTTGTACGGTAAGGGTTTCTGTGAGGACTTTCTTATCATCAACCTTATGGATATCCTTTTCTATTTCCGCGGTCTTTTCCAGGGATATGTCATAGGTCTTTTCTTCTTCCTGAGCCAGTGACGCTTCCAGGCAGAAAAAAACCAACAGAATGCTTAAAAAGGCCGAAATGGTAAATTTGAAAATGGTTGATGTCATCCGCAAGCCTGTTTATTAAGGGATTTTGTATCTTTGATGCTTATAACCACCTGATATTACTAAAAGGCATTTTTTATTTTTGCGTATTTTGCGCCTTTTTGCGGCTATGTCAATAATAGGAAGTTAACTCTTACATTGTCAATATCATTTTTTTATCCATTTTGTACTATATATTGAGATTTTTTCTCCTATCTCATACATTATGTGGTATTTTTCCTTTACATACCCCCCATAATTTGATAATATGCATGAAAAATTTGGAGTATTGGGAGGAAACCATGAAGATCAAGAAGCTTTCCATCCATGGATTCAAGTCTTTTATGGACAGGCTTGAGATCACCTTTCCCGGGGGAATCAGCGGGGTTGTCGGGCCGAATGGATGTGGAAAAAGCAACATCGTGGATGCAATCAGATGGTGCATGGGAGAACAAAGCCCAAAACAGTTAAGGGGCCGGCGCATGGAAGATATCATATTCAGCGGCGCCGGAAATGACAAACCCATGGGCATGGCAGAGGTTTCCCTCCTGTTTGAAAACGGAGACGGTTCATTTCCCCCGGCATTTGCGCAGGATGCAGAGATGTCGGTAACCCGGCGTTTGTACAGATCGGGAGAAAGCGAATATATGATTAACAGGGTCCCGTGCAGGCTCAAGGATATCCAGGAGATTTTCATGGATACCGGCCTCGGGAACAGGGCCTATTCCATTATCGGTCAGGGCCAGATAGGAACCATATTAGAGCAAAAGCCTGAAGAGACCAGGGTCATGCTGGAAGAGGCCGCCGGGATTACAAAATACAGGAGAAAGGTGGAGGCATCACAGAGAAAAATAGAGCTTACGGAAGCGAATCTTCAACGCGTGGAAGACATCTTAGGAGAAGTCCAGAAACAGATGCGTTCCCTCAAGAGACAGGCATCCAAGGCCAGGCGATATAAGGCCGTTTGCGAGGAAATTCGAAACCTGGAACTCATCCTTTATGCCAATACCTATCATGAGCTCAAGGAAGATTCGGGGAACAGGCTTAAATCCACCGAAGATCTCGTTCAACAGGAATTGGCCCGGTCCACCACCCTGTCCCAACATCACGCTCGAATAGAGACTATGAATTTGAAGTTGGAAGAACAGGATGCCGACTTGTCAAGGTGTCGAAAAAGCCACCTTGACTTGAGAGAAAATGTCCACAAAAAGGAGAGCGGCATTGAGTCCCTTACGCGGGAAATGAAGATGCAGGAGGAGCAGGAAGGCAGGCTCAAGGAAGAACAGAAAGAGTTAAGGATCAGGCTCACAGGCCTTAAAGAGGAGAAGGTAAATCTTCAAGAGGAAGTGAAGAAGATGGAAGAGAGGTCTCATGAAATAGAAGGGGAGACCTCCATTAAAGAAAAACGCCTTAAGGCCAGGCAGAATTTTCTGAAGGATATCAAGGAAGAGTATGAAAAGGCCAGGTCCGAATTGAATGACGGCGTAAACAAGGAAGTGGGTTTGGATCATGAATCCGGTTACCTGAATAAGATGCTCAGCCAAATCACCGATGGCCGATCCCGCCTGGAAAAAGAGTTAAAAGGCTTCAAGGATAAGATTGAAACCATAATTAATGCCTCTGAACGGAAAAGCTTAGCGAGGGAGGCCACGGCGGAGCGGCTGCGGGAAATAGTGAAAGCTATTGAACACCAGAACATGAACTGTGAAGATTTGGAACAGGTAAGAAAAGGCGTTGAATCGGAGCTCAAGTCGGCAGAGGCGGACCTCAATGTCTGCCAGTCGCGCCTGACCAGCCTGCAATCCCTTACGGAGAATTTTGAAGGGTACAAAATGGGTGTCCGCACCATAATGAAGGCCCAGGACCTGGAACCTCGTAAACAGGGCCGCATCCTGGGTCTTGTGGCAGACGTCATCCAGGTGGATTCCAAATATGAACTGGCCGTTGAAGCAGTCTTAGCCGACAGATTGCAATACGTGATCGTGGAATCACAGGAAGACGGCATACAGGCCATCGATTATTTGAAAACCAAGAAAAAAGGAAGAAGCAGTTTTGTTCCGATTAAGGAGATTAAAGCAAAGGGAAACGGTAAGGCAGAACATGCGCAATTAACGCTTTTGCCGGACCTTGTTTCCGTGCCCGAGACATATAAGCCTTTGATAAATGCCCTGTTAGGCGACACCGTGCTCGTGGAAAATCTTGAGCAGGCACTGTCACTGTGGAAAAACAATGGAACGGACCTCTGCTTCGTAACCAATGACGGAGACATGATCGATCAAAGAGGTGTAATCAGCGGAGGAAAGCTTACTCGGAGTTCCCGTGGTCTTTTAGCGAGGAAACGGGAGATGTCGGAGCTGAAGGAAAAGTCTGTTGAATACCAAAAAAGCGTCGATGCTTTGAAACTCAAGCTGGAAAACACGGTAACGGAGATACAGGAGAACAAAACGGCGATAGAAGACTTAGCTGAGAATAGATGGACCTGCCAGGATGAAATAAATGAGTTTGATAAGATACTCTTCCGCCTGGGCCAGGAACTGGATCAGTTGGAAAATCTTTCCCAGAAGATATCACAGGACCTGGAAAGAAAGGACATCGAAGAGCGCAAACACAAGAAAGAACTCTCAAGGATTGAAGAGGAACTTGACCTGCGAAAGGCAAGGCGAAAAAAGGAGGAGGGATACTTTCAAGAAAAGGAGATTGAGCTGCAAGAGTCTGAAGAAGAGTTTGACCGGTTTCGAGATGAACTGGCAAAGCTCCAGGCGGATTACCGTATTGTCAAGGAAGGCCGTCGTGGCCTTCTTCGTGAGATTCAAATGAAAGACGACTTTGCTGATGACTCCCTAAAGCGACTTCTAAAGATTGAAGAAAATATTTCCCGGGGAATACATACCCGTGATGAGTGTCTGATGAGAAAAGAGACGCTCAGGGAGGAACTGGAAGTCGTCTATGACGAACTGAAAAAATCGGAAGAGGTCGTGAACCTGGCGGAGCAGGAGCGTCAGGTATTCCTGAACAACATCAGGGAGGAAGAAAGAAAGGCGGAACAGCTTCGTGAAGAAATAGAGGCCCTTAAAGAAAAGGTTAACAGGGCCAAGATGGAGCACTCGGAAATTCAGTTCAGGATGAACAACCTAATTGAGATGGCTAAGGAAAAGGCGGATCTGGACCTGAGCCGTGTCTATGAACAGTACCTGAATGATGATTTTTCCGCCGCAGAGGTGGAGGGAAAACTCGAACACCAGAAAAATCTGAAGCAAAGATTAGGAGATGTAAACCTGACGGCCATTAGGGAACACGAGGCGCTCAAAGAGCGTTATGAGTTCATAAAAAACCAGAGGGAAGACCTGATGAGTTCCATCGAATCCCTTAGGGTTGCCATTCGAAAGATCAACAAGACATCGCTTGAGAAATTCGCAAAGGCATTAAGGGACGTGGATGCGAAATTGAAAGAGGTTTTCCCCATTTTATTTAACGGTGGAACGGCAGGGCTCAGGCTGCTTGACGAGACAAAACCATTGGAGAGCGGTGTTTTGGTGGAAGTACAACCGCCGGGCAAAAAACTGAGCCACATGGGACTTCTCTCGGGCGGCGAGAAGGCCCTGGTCGCAATGGCCCTTATCTTTGCCATTTACATGGTAAAACCGAGCCCGTTCTGTCTTTTGGATGAGGTGGATTCACCCCTTGATGAGGCCAATGTCGACCGGTTCAATGCACTTATTAAGGAGATCAAAAGGTCCTCCCAGATCATTATGGTGACCCACAGCCGAAGGACCATGGAGATCGTGGACAGACTTTACGGGGTCACCATGGAAAAGGCCGGTATATCCAAGACCGTAACCGTGGATATAGAGGGCATGAAAAAATCGGCCCAGGAAAATGGGCAGGGCGATCAGCCCACGGTTCATTAAATTCCAATACGTCGTAAAAAAGCATAAAATCCCCTCGTCTCCCAGCGCCGCAAACTTAGGGCGCCTGGGGATTTGAGGGGTTTTTTGGTAAAGACCCTTTTCCGACCGCTAAAATTCTGGTACGGTGCGTTACTTAATTTTTAGGCTCCTCACAAAAATGTGCGGGTAATCATATGTGTTTGACAGAAAAGGGTTATGAAGTCTTTTCTGAGTGACTGTCGGGAAGGCCTTCGTCATTTCATTGGGTTACGGAATGGGGGACCCCCTGGCTCACCGCTCCGCAGGAGCGGGGAGAACAGGGAGGGGGGAGGCATCACCCGTCTGTAACCCTTTGAAATGATCAGGCCTGGAGACCCGGAATCGAAGAAAAGACTTCATAACCCGCTCATTGGGTTTAACTGCTGTTACAATTAGAATTAGGTTACCAGAAATATCTTGACCTCATATTCTAATGAGGAGCCGATTTTTTTGTGGACAGGATTTTTATATGATTAAATTATTCCCCACCCCGGACCGGGAAAAAGGGATTTTCAAAAGGCTTCGCCAGGGACTCTCAAAGACAAGGACAAGCTTCACCGGAAGACTGGATCGCCTCTTTTTGGGCAAAAAGGAGATCACAGAGGATCTTCTGGAAGAATTAGAGGAAATCCTTTTCACCTCGGATATCGGTGTTGCAACGACCCAGGAACTGATAGATACGGTCCAGGACGAGGTAAAGAGAAAGGAACTGAAAGACCCCCAAAAACTGAAAAAAGTCCTGAGGGATCATATTATTTCATTTCTAAAAACCCCGCCCGTGGAGCATCCCTCGCCCGGCACGGGGGAACCCTTAGTCATTATGGTTATCGGCGTAAATGGCGTTGGAAAGACCACCACGATAGGCAAGGCAGCGGACAAATTCAAGTCCCAGGGAAAGTCGGTAATGTTAGTGGCGGCAGACACCTTCAGGGCCGCTGCCGTCGAGCAGTTAGCGATCTGGGGCGAACGGGTTGGGGCGGATATAATAAAGCAGGCGACCGGGGCAGATCCTTCCGCCGTGGCCTTTGATGCACTGAGCGCCGCATGCTCAAGAAAGGTTGATGTGGTCCTGATCGATACGGCAGGGCGCCTTCATACCAAAGTAAACCTCATGGAGGAGTTACAAAAAATCCACCGTGTGACCGGCAAAAAACTTTCAGGTGCACCCCATGAAGTCTGGCTCGTGCTGGATGCCACGACCGGCCAGAACGCCATTTCCCAGGCCGAAATATTCAATGATGCATTGGGGGTCACCGATATTATCCTGACCAAAATTGACGGCACTGCGAAGGGAGGCATTGTTGTAGGTATTTCACGGCAGCTCAAGATACCCATCAAATATATCGGCATCGGCGAAAAAGTTGATGACCTCAGGCCCTTTAATGCCGAGGCTTTTGTGCAGGCCATATTTGATTAGTTGTAACTCAGGTTATCTGGTTCAGGGTTCAATGGTTCTTTTCTGAACAGTGGACTGTTAAATCCAGGTTTTTCCTGAGCCGGTTGAGTAGTCTTAGCATGGACAATGCTTCATGGCTCTGGGTTGAAACCGTGAACCCTGAATCTCTGAACCCGTGAACGCCTATGTTATTCCTATGAAACAAAACATTGTTGAACGAAAAATCATGTGGGGTGACCTGGATTCTCTGGGCATCGTCTTTTATCCCAGGTATTACGAATGGATCGATGCCTGCGGTCATCTCTTCTTTGAATCGATCAACCTGACCATCGGTGAACTGTGGCGTGACAGAAAGATCCTGTTCGGCCTGGTTGAGACATCCTGCCGCTATTTCAAACCCGGAAAATACCACCAGGAGATCCGCATTATCACCAACATTGATTCCTTGAATGAAAAAACCGTGGTTCTGAAACACACCATCCGCGATTCAAAAGACGACACGCTTCTCTTAGAAGGATTCGAAAAAAGGATCTGCATGGACGTGTCCGACCCGGAAAACTTCAGAGCCATGGATATTCCCGAGTATATTTATGGCGTACTGAAGGATAACTGCTCTTAAGACGAGCATGCTCAAAGCGCCCGCATCCACTCCGGTCTTAGACCTATTTCACCTCTGAGCGCAGCGTCTATCTGGTCAAGAGCATCCTGCTTTCCCTTGGGAAGCCTGGCCTTTATTGGCAGGTAGTTGGAGGCATGGTTGGAGAAGAAAAGGCCCCTGCTCAGGTTGGTGTTCGCGATCATCTCTCTCAATTCCTGGAGCAACTCCCTTTCGTCCAAAAGCACAAACCTCCCGCTTGTATAATCATCATGAAGCGGGGTGCCGGGAATGAGCATTACGGTTAAGGCACCCACATAATTGGGATCCATGGCGCTGAGGAGTTCACCCGTGGCCCTCGCGTGCTGAAGTGACCTTTCCCGCCCTGCGATACCGAGTAACACCGTTACGGAAAGCTTGATACCGGCCTCCCGTACCTTTCTTCCCATCTTTACGAGGTTTTCGGCGCTGGTCCCCTTGTGAATCTCCTTAAGAAGGTTCGGGTCCCCTGTCTCCACGCCCAAATAAAGGATACGGAGCCCGTTTTGCTTAAGCTCGATAAGCTCCTCCAAGGTCTTCATCCTGATACTCTTGGCATTGGCATAGGCCCCTACCCTTCTTACCCAGGGAATGTGTTCCCTGATCCTGTCAAGGACCCACATGAGCCTTTTCTGGGGGATAATCAGGGCATCGCCGTCCATCAAGAATACCCTGTCCTGCCGCTTCATATATTTAGCGGCAAAAAGGATGTCGCTCAGTATGGTCTTTTCATCCTTGATCCTGAATCTCTTACCCGTGTAAGTGCCGCAAAAGGTGCACTTGTTATGGGAACATCCCACGGTCACCTGCAGCAATATACTGTACGCCTCGCTGGGCGGCCTTATGCAATTTCCCTCATAGTGCATGCCTTCATCTTCAACTGCGCATTCCATATATCTTCTCTCCTGTCGGATAGTGTCCATCCAGAAATGGCCCTTTTTCACAATCCCCCGCCTGCTTCGGGACAGGTCAGCGTCAATCGGCGGGATTCGTTGTGCGACGTACTACAGTACGTCTCCGCCTAATCCCTTGATTTCCTTGATCTTGTAAAAAATTGCTCATTTCTGAATTGGACACTTGATAGCCCCCTTATTTCATTAATGGATGGACACTATTTACATTTATATCAGTCTGAGTCTATGCTGTGTACACCCTAAATCTTAATCCTCAGAAAGAAAAAGTCAAATGCCCCATCAACTTTTCCGGATCTCCTTTTATGTCTCCTCATTAGGATATGTGGGCCAGAATTCAAAACACTACAAAAAGTAAAATTGAAATATTTATTATCTTAGCCCTCAAACCTTTTGAAGCACGAAATAATCAGACTTCCCCATCAGCGTGTCCAGGTGCTTGCGAAGGTCTAATAATGGTCCTTTTTTGATATCTTTCAAGCCACCCATCTCATTAATTCTATTTTCCAGTTCATCCAAGGATTCCATAGCATCCACGCCGGCAGATTTTATGCCACTTATTTTTTCAGCCAAATTTTCCAGCATCTCATTGAATGCCTTTTCTTCATCGTGCAAATAATCCTTTTTTCTCAGTTTTACTCTAAAGCTTAGATCCCCTTTCCGTATTTGCCTAAAAGCAAGAGTAATCCGGTACAAAGGGCCTACAAGCCTATGGAATACACGGAATGAATGCATTCCAATAACGCACACTAAAGCGATGATTGCGGGCCAAATTCGCGAATGAATAGAGAGTATCCTTTCAGCGGCTGCCCCCCTAAGACGGGGGAACCCTCCAATAAAATATTTGATTCATATTTAGTTAAGGATGAGGGTTCCTTCCTTGAATGTATTTTTGGCTTTTTTTTAGGTCGGTAGTGTTGTAAATGCTGTCAATGATGTGGGCTTTGGTGAGGGTCATGCGGGGTCTCCTGACTCTTATTTTTGTTCCACGGCCTGCATGATTTCGGTCTACATGTCACGGTTGGTTATCTAAATGACAAGGTATCGTGACGCTATTTTGGCAAACTTGTAATGGGCTAATAACTTCCGTCGAATCTTGTTGCGTCTGAGCCGACACCGAGTTCAATCTAACGTAGTATTCTAATGAAAAAGTAAAAAATTGTCAACCTTTTCACTTGGAGGCTGTTCGAGAATGGATTCGTCGCGAGATCAAACGAAAATTTCGAGGGCAAGTCGAAAATCCCGGACTTTGAGCGGGGGCGGCAAGCCCAAAACGACCGGAGACGTAGCAGTAAACTACATTGAGGGCGTTTTGGTTTTGCCAACGCAGATCCTCGGAATTTACAGCCGGTCGTGGCAGAAGCCTATTCTCGGACAGCCTCCTCGTTACTATTCTATTATCCCGTCATTTAATCCCCTGAGTGCCGCTTAAGGAAGTGAAATAAATTCAGAGATAGTCCCTATCAGGATGGTGGAAGATGACGATTAATAAAAGACTTTATGGCCATGGGGTATTCAGGGGTGAGGCTGGAGCCGCTGTGGTCGGCGTCTTGACCCACAAAGAGCTCGGCCCGGCCGGCGGGAAAGCCGTCCCTTAACCTCCAGGCATTGCTAAGTGGGAAGCTCCGGTCTTTTTCCCCGTGGATAATCAGCACGGGAATATCAAGGTCAGGGGCCAACCGTACGGGACTCACCTGATCCATCCTGAATCGGTAAAAGATGTCCATCCAGAGGACCACCATGGGACCAAAGAAGAGACCGAAAAAAAGGTTATAGCTCCTGTAAAGGCCTCGCAGCGCCTCCTTTGTGCGGGCATAGCACCCTTCCAAAAAGAGGAGCTTTATCTTATCAGGGTTTTGATTAGCGGCAATGATCGCGCCGGCAGCGCCTGCCGAGTGCCCGTAAAGGAGGACCGGCTCATTTACCCAGTTTAATACTGCCTCTATATCCTCTGCAAAGCGAAACGCGTTCATAAAACGGTGTGAAGAGGAATTGCCGTGGTCTCGGGCACTGTGCATGACCGTTGTAAATCCAAGTTCCCCGAATACCCTGGCCCTTCCGGTCATCCTGTCCCGGTTACGGCTCCAGCCGTGCGCTAATAATACAATACCCCTTGACGGGCTTTCAGGTTCGACACGCCAGACTTCAAGCGAGCCGCTGTTGGCAGCAGGGATGCTGGTATCCGTGACTCGACCCCAGTCCGGCGGCTCTTTTACCGGCTCTCGAGGGATCTGGTGAACCAGATAGGTGAGATATAGTGACAAAATAAGGTAGGCGGCAATGCCGCCGAGAAT
>JAFDDR010000044.1 GCA_019310785.1 Deltaproteobacteria bacterium | reverse complement strand
GGTCATCAACAATGCCGGCATTCTCAGGGACAAGACCATAGCCAAGATGGAGCCTGAAAACTGGGACGCGGTCATGGACGTACACCTCAAAGGGGCCTACAACGTAACCCGGCCTGCCTTTATCAAGATGCGGGAAAACGGTTATGGCCGTATTGTCCTGACCTCGTCCGCGGCAGGGCTTTACGGAAACTTCGGCCAGACCAATTATTCGGCCGCCAAGATGGGCCTGGTGGGATTTATGAATACCCTTAAGCTGGAAGGGGAAAAGCACAATATCCGTGTGAACGTGGTTGCACCCATTGCCGGGACCCGGCTTACCGAGGATGTGCTGCCGCCCGACCTCTTTAAAAAGCTGACACCGGAATTTGTTGCCCCTCTGGTTCTTTACCTCTGCTCGGAGAAATGCGAAGAGAACGGCCTGATCTTCAATGCGGGCATGGGCTATTTTAACCGGGTGGGCATTGCCACGGGACCCGGAACGGTTATCGGTGACGGCGTAAAACCGCCCACATTGGAAGATATACACAGGAACTGGGATGCCATAAATGATTTCTCAGGCCCGCAGGAGTTCCCAAACACCACGGCCGCCTTCGGCCCCATGTTAGATGCCTTCAGCCCGAAAAAGAAAGAGGAAGAGGCCGGGCCTCCTGCAAAACTGACGGTCAAGGATATCTTTGAACGCCTTCCGGATGCATTCCAGGCCGACAGGGCTGCTGGTGTGGAGGTGGTGTTCCAGTTCGATATTTCAGGCGGGGACGGCGGATCGTGGTATGTCACGGTAAAGGACGGGACCTGTGAAGTGGGCGAAGGATCGTCAGGGAGCCCTACCACTACCATCAAGATGGCAGATGATGATTTCGTAAAGCTGATTACGGGAGAACTGAACGCCATGTCGGCGTTCACGTCAGGCAAGCTGAAGGTCGAAGGGGATCTGATGAAGTCGCAGCTTATTGAGAAGCTTTTTAAATTTTAAAACCGCTTAGCGATTTTAAAATGAGGAGGATGCTATGGCCACTGGGATCAAAGATAAGGTAGCGATTATCGGGATGGGTTGCACCAAGTTCGGCGAAAGGTGGGACATGGGCGGCGAGGAACTCATGGTGGAGGCGTTTACCGAATGCTTAGACGATGCCGGGATTGACATGAGTGAAATCCAGGCTGCCTGGTTGGGGACCTGCTATGATGAGATCAACGTGGGGAAGAGCGCCCTGTCGTTGTCCATGACCCTTAGGCTCCCGTTTATTCCTGTCACGAGGACGGAAAACTTCTGCGCAAGCGGTACCGAGGCCTTTCGAGGTGCGGTCTATGCAGTGGCCTCCGGGGCCTATGACACGTGCCTGGCTTTGGGTGTGGAGAAGCTGAAGGATACGGGCTTTGGCGGTCTGCCCAGCATGGTGGGATCTAACATTGGATCGTTAAACTGGTTGTGCAATCCCAATATGACCGCCCCAGGCGCCTTTGCCCAGTTAGCATCGGCCTATACTGCCAAGCACAGTGTCCGGGACCAGGACCTCAAGCGGGCCATGGCCCAGGTTTCGGTCAAGAGTCACGCAAACGGGGTCCTCAATCCAAAGGCCCATTTGAGAAAGGCAGTAACCATTGATCAGGTGCTGGCGGCCCCAATCATCGCCCATCCACTTGGCCTTTTTGATTGTTGCGGTGTGAGCGACGGGTCGGCCTGCGCTATTGTGACCACAATGGAAAGGGCTAAAGACATGGGCATAAAGAATCCTATTACCGTCAAGGGCCTGCAATTGGCTCTCAGCAGCGGCGAGGAGATGGGCTACAATGACTGGGACGGGGACCATTTCATGACAACGGATCGGTGCAGTACAAAGGTATATGAAGAAGCCGGCATTACCAATCCCAGGGAAGAGATCAGCATGATGGAGCTTCACGACTGCTTTTCCATCACCGAGTTGGTTACCTACGAGGACCTGCATATTTCCGAACGGGGAAATGCCTGGCGGGAGGTACTTGACGGATTCTACAACAGGGACGGTAAAATACCGGCACAGATAGACGGCGGGCTGAAATGTTTTGGCCATCCCATCGGTGCATCCGGATTGCGCATGCTCTATGAGATGTACCTGCAACTGAATGGCAGGGCAGGGGAACGGCAGCTCGAAAATCCAAGGTACGGTCTTACCCACAATCTGGGGGGCTTTCCCGCAATGAATGTGTGCAGCATTGCTATTATCGGGAGATACGGGAATTAGAAGAGCTAAAATCCCCCCTGGCCCCCCTTTAAAAAAGGGGGGAAGTTTTTGATGTCTCCCTTTAAAAATTAGTATCTGTTCACGGAGTAGTTGATTTGGTGGAAATCACAAATAGCAAATCCCAAATAACAAACAAATTCCAATGACCGAAATTCAAAATTCCAAACAAGTTTTAGAAACCCTTATTCCAAAACTTAATGAACGAACTCTCCCGATGGGAACCAACTCAGTTTTGGTCATTGGATATTGATATTTATTTGTAATTTGCTGCTTGTAATTTGGGATTTCAAACTTTCCGTGAACGGTTATAAAAATTAAGGGGGAATTTTTTGCGAGGAGCCTATCCCTGTATGACGGACGATGAACTGCGACAGCAAAGAGGTAAAGTATGGATTTTGACCTGACCACAGAGCAGAAAGATATTCAAAAGGCGGCCCTGGAGTTTGCAAGGGGTGAATTTGATCCGGATGATGCCCTTCTATACGACCGGAACCAGCAATTTCCATCAAAGATATGGGAAATGGCCTGTGAACTGGGATTCATTGGGCTCCACTTTCCTGAACAATATGAAGGTCAGGGGCTGGGTCTTCTTGAAAACGCCCTGACAGTAGAGGCATTTTGCCGACAGGACCCGGGTATAGGCATGGCATTGGGCCTTTCGGATTTTGGCTCGGAAATGGTCCTGAGACACGGAAATGAGGACCAGAAGAAATTGATCCTTCCTTATGCGGCACAGGGAAAAGGCATACTCACCATGGCCTTTTTAGAGGAAGATTATTCCCTTGCACCATTGGCGACAACGGCAAAAGCGGACGAAAACGGATATGTCATTGATGGAAAGAAATCCTTTGTTACCCTGGGAAGCATGGCCGGCTACATGATCGTTGCCTGTCAAACAGATCCGGATGATCCCCATGCCCAGTCTTTTTTTCTCGTTGAAAGGGAAATAGATGGTATGGAGATCTCAAGCATGGGAGAAAAGTTGGGCATGAGAATGCTCCCCATGGACATGGTTTCTTTGACTGGTGTCAGAGTACCGAAAGAAAGCAGACTTGGGCAGGAAGAAAAGGGTTCATTTCAGTTAGAGGATTTTTTAAAAGAGATGAGGATCGAAACCGCGGCCATGGGAGTGGGGATTGCCCAGGGGGGCCTGGACCGGGCCCTCGATTATGGAAAGAAAAGGGAGCAGTTCGGAAGGGCCATTATCAGGTTTGACGCCATAAGAAACAAACTGGCCGATATGTATATGGAAGTGGAATTAGCAAGACTTATTACCCATAAGGCGGCGTGGTCATTTGATAACAAAAAACCCGATAATCAAGCTATTCTCATGTCAAAGGCGGTTGCTTCAAGGGCGGCATACAGGGTCACTTATGATGCCGTCCAGATCTATGGGGGCCTGGGTTATATGACAGAGAGCCATATAGAGCGTTTTTACAGGGATGCAAAGGCGCTTGATTTCTTTTTGGAGTCGGGACAGATGCAGAAAGACATGCTTGCAGATGATATGGCAGGTAATCCGCCACGGAGGTGAAAATAGGGCGTGGAAATTCTGAAATATACTGAAGAACACAGGGCATTCAGGAAGGCCGTGAGGGAGTTCTTTGAAAAGGAAGTCACACCCCATGTGGACGAGTGGGAGGCGGCGGGTATTGTGCCCAAGAGCGTCTGGCGCAAGATGGGGGAACAGGGCTTTTTATGTACGGAAATACCCGAGGAATACGGCGGGCCTGGCCTGGACTTTCTCTATTCGGTCATCCTGACAGAGGAAATATCCAGGACAAGACATACTGGATTAGCAGCGCCGCTCCACAGCGACGTTGTAGTACCTTATATCAGTTCTTTTGCCTCTGAGGAACTCAAGAAGAAATACCTGCCAGGGTGCGTATCGGGAGAGATTGTCACGGCGGTAGCCATGACCGAGCCCAATGCCGGCAGCGACCTGGCATCAATGGGCACCACTGCTGCGGAAGACGGGGACCACGTGGTCATAAACGGCCAGAAGACCTTCATAAGTAACGGCATCAATTGCGACCTGCTGGTCCTGGCAGCTAAAGACCCATCCGTGGAGAATTCTTATCAGGCCCTTGACCTGTACCTTGTGGAAGGGGATACTCCCGGTTTTGAAAAGGGCAAGAACCTGGACAAGATGGGCTGGCACAGCCAGGACACGGCGGAACTCTACTTCAGTGACTGCCGCATACCAAAAGCCAATCGTCTTGGCCAGAAGGGCTCAGGGTTTCTGATGCTCATGGACAAACTACAGCAGGAGCGCCTCATGTGTGCCATAGCGGCAGTGGCCGGGGCCGAGTACATGTTAGAGATGATAGTCCAGCATTGTAAGGAGCGGCCCGTGTTTGGTCACCCTGTTTCCAGGTCCCAGGGCGCACAGTTTAAGATTATTGAAATGACAACCGAGGTCAAATTAGGCCGGACCTTCTTGGACAGTCTGATTGTGGATCATATGGAAGGGAAGAACGTTGTGGTGGACGTGTCCATGGCAAAATACTGGACAACCGAAATGATCACGCGGGTAGCAGACGGGTGCATGGAGCTTTACGGGGCCTATGCTTGCTGCGAGGAATACCCCTGGGCCCGGGCCTGGCGGGATACGCGGATCCTGTCCATATTTGCCGGCACAAACGAGATCATGAAGGGAATTGCAGCAAAGTTTATGGGACTGTGAAGGGTTTCCCAATGTCCTACGGCGACAAGCCCTGGCTCAAATCTTACGATGAGGGAGTCAATCCCGAGGTAGAAATCGCTGATATTTCCTTGGTGGATCGCTTTGATGAGGTCCTTGAACTTTTTCCGGAAAGACCCGCGATCCATTTTTTCGGAAGGACCCTCACTTATCAATCTCTCATGGGTCATGCCAATCGTTTTGCCCGGGCCCTCATAGAAAATGGTTGCAGGCCCGGTGACATTGTGGGGATCAACCTGCCCAATATTCCCCAGTATCTAATAGCCCAGATAGGGGTCCTAAAGGCCGGATGCGCGGCCTCGGGATTGTCTCCTCTCCTTGCGCCCGGCGAGATGGCCTACCAGTTAAACGACTGCAAGGCCAAGGCCTTAGTAACCCTGGACGCCATTTTCCAGCACCGCCTTTTGGGTATCTCCGGGGAGTTGCCGCATCTTAAATTCGTGGTTGCCACGGGCATTCTCGATTTCCTGCCTAAGATCAAGCAATTATTGGCTAAAATCCTGAAGAAAGTCCCTACAGGCAGGGTGACCCCGCTTCCTGAAAAGAGGGTTGTCCGGTTCATGGATATCCTTGTTCATTATTCTGATCAACGGCCCGGAGTGACAGTGAAGCCCGGGGATAACTGCCTTATCCAGTACACGGGAGGTACTACCGGGGTACCAAAGGGAACCGAGCTGACCCATGCCAACCTGGTTGCCAATATGAGCCAAGTGAATGAATGGACCCGGCCGGAAATGGGAAAGGAGACCGGCCTGTCCGGTTTCCCCTTTTTTCACCTGGCAGGACTCATGTTAGGACTGCTTGCCGTTGCAGCGGGCGGCGCCCAGGTGCTCATTCCCGATCCGCGGGATACAAGGCATATCGTAAAAGAGATGGCCCGGTATAAACCCACTATGTTGATCAATGTCCCGTCCTTATATTTAATGCTTTTAGAGGAACCCGGATTCCGAAAGCTGGATTTTTCCTGCCTGAAATTCTGCATCTCCGGGGCAGCGCCTTTTCCGGTGGATCGCATTCGGGAATTGGAGGGCGTGATCGGCACCGGCAAGGTCATTGAAGTCTATGGTATGACCGAGACCAGCCCTATAGTTACCATGAATCCTATAAAGGGAAAGAAAAAGATCGGCACGGTGGGCCTTCCGATCCAGAGCACCCGGGTAAAGTTAGTGGACCTGGAGATCGGAATCCGGGAAGTACCTGTGGGTGAGGAGGGCGAGATCATTGTCAGGGGACCGCAGGTAATGAAGGGCTATCTGAACAAGCCCGAAGAGACGCAAGTGACCATAAAGGAACTTGAAGGAGAGCCCTGGCTCTATACGGGTGATGTGGCCCGCATGGATGAGGAAGGATATTTTACCATTGTGGACCGCACCAAGGACATGCTCATCGTTGGTGGGTTCAAGGTCTTCTCCCGGGAGGTGGAAGAAAAGCTCCATGATCATCCGGCCATAGAATTATGCGCCATTATCGGTGTCCCCAACCCCAAAAGACCTGGCAGCGAATTAGTCAAATTGGTGGTCCAGCTCGACCCCGCCTATCAAGGGAAGAACCGGGAGGATGTCAAGGAGGAAATCCGGTTGTTTGCCAAAAAGAATATGTCTCCTTACAAGGTCCCCAAGATTATAGAGTTTATGGAGAAATTGCCCCTGACTCCGGTGGGGAAGGTGGACAAAAAGGCACTGAGACAAGGATGAAAAACGCTTTTATTATCCTTACTCTATTATCTGTTGTTGTCGGCTTCAAAGCCTCAATAGCATGGGTGTTCGTTATCCTGTTCGGGACATGCTCACTGTATTGCATTTTAGCAGGGAAGGGAACAGGTGGCAAAGTGCGCGAAAAGACTGCCGCTACGGCGGCCTGGGAAGACACCGTGGCTTCGGCCTTGAAAGACTGTCCTTTCTGTAAATCAAAAATCATTAAATCAGCCTCAGAATGCCCCTACTGCGGTGTACTTCTCGATGAAATCCCTGAGGAAGGGATGGAGGGACCCGATAAAGAAGAGAAAAGTACTGTACCCTAACCCTCTCCCGCCCCCCGCACTATGTACGGGGATCTTCGACCGGGGAGAGGGAATTAACGGTATAGAATCATTAAAAAATCTCCCTCCCCTTGACGGGGGAGGGTTGGGGTGGGGGTGAGATGCCGCTATCTATTGAGATATTACGGTCAATTCATCTTTTTTTATGAGGATTGATTGTTTTGTGATTTTTCTTGCAAAACAAAAAAGGATGTGTTAATCACGTCAAATTGAAATCGTGAGAGGACCGGAAAATGAAAAAAACAAAGGACCAGATAAACGCCTTTTTGGGTAAGGATACTGAATTTGAAGGAAAACTCTCCTTTACCGGCGCGGTCCGCATCGACGGTCGTTTCAAGGGCGAAATTTTTACGGAAGGCACTCTGATTTTGGGTGAGGCCGCTGTTGTTGAATCGGATATTGAGGCATCCCACATTATAGTCAGCGGAGAGGTCCACGGCAATATCCTTGCGAAAAGCAGGATCGAAATACATGCGCCGGGCAGGGTTTTTGGCAATATTCAGGCTCCTGTCGTCACAATTGACGAGGGGGTTGTTTTTGAAGGGAATTGCCGGATGCAGATTCAGAGTGCTGATGCTGATAAGAAGGTCGCAATTCTCAAGACATAGTGCAGCCATAATAATTCAAAATTGACATAGCCGCAAAAAGGCCCGGCGTCGCCTAAAGGCTATGCCGCGACAAGCACAAAATACGCAAAAATGAAAAATGACTTTCAGTAATATCAGATAGTTATAAGCATTAAAAATTCAATATCCGAATTTTTACGATTTCGTCAAAATATACATCCAAAAAAGTTGACAAGAAGTTTTTTTTTAGGTAAAAAGCGTTACCCTCCGGCTAACTACTTAGCTTAACTAAAATATAGAGAAGGGCGTATCTGTTATGTTAGAAATAAATTCCACGTTTTTCTTCCAGATTGGCAATTTCCTTTTACTCCTTTTATTACTTAATATTATTCTTTTCAGACCTATTCGCAGGATTATGGTTCGAAGGGATGAGGAAGTCGATTCCCTGCAAAAATCCATAGAGGATTATCAAGGCCGGTCTGAGCAGAACGAAAAAAATATTGAAGAGGGCATGGTCCTGGCCCGCAAGGATGGTTTTACGGAGAAAGAGAAATTAAAAGGTGCGGGCCTTGAAGAGGAGAAGGGAATACTGCAGGGGGTCAATTCCTCCGTAGAAGAAAAATTAGGCAAGGCCAAATCCGAGATGGAAATGAAAATGGCGGACGTGCGAAAGGCCCTGGAAGATCAGGTTGCGGGTTTTTCAACGGAATTGGCTGAAAAAATACTGGGGAGGAGCATTTAATGATCATCTTGAAGGGCAGAAAGGGAAAATCTGCGCTTACGGTCGTGTGTACTCTTATGGGCATGCTTCTGGTGTGCGGTCTGGCCTATGCCTCAGGAGGCGGGGAGCACGGCGCTGCACATGATAGTGGCAGGACGTTAGACCTGCTTTACCGTTTTATTAATTTCACCCTGCTGGTCATCATACTTGTGGTGGTGGTCAAAAAGGCCAAAATTGGAGGTTTTTTTTCATCTCGAATCGAGGAAATCAAGAAGAAATTCGATGATTTGAATGCCGAGCAGGATAGCTCTGAAGGCCGTTTTCAGGAGCTTGAAAAGAAGCTGAAAGAATTTGAGGTGCAAAAGCAGGAGATCATAGAGCAATTCAAGGCGGACGGCGCTGCGGAAAAGGAAAAGATCATTGCCGAGGCCAAGGAAAGGGCGAATCAGATCCTGATCCAGGCCGACCTGACAATAGAAAGGGAGATCCAGGGCGCAAGGGACAGGCTGAGACAGGAAGTGGTAGAGGTCGCCGCCCGGAAGGCCCAGGAAATTATTGAAAAACAGATCAAGGATAGTGATCAGGATCATTTGGTTAACGAATTTATAGAAAGAGTGGAGAGATTACATTGATTGGTTCAAAAATTTCCAGGAGATATGCAAAGGCTCTTTTAAGTATAGGGCAGGAAGACGGACAGTATGAGACATACGGGAAAAATCTTCAGGAATTTGCCGGTTTCTGCTCGGCCAATACCGAGTTTTTTCATGTTATTTCAAACCAGTTGTTTTCCGTGGAGGATCGGAAAAAAATCCTTGAAGCCGCTCTTGGTAAGAGTGACTTTCCCGATGTGGTAAAAAACTTCTTAAGGCTCCTTCTTGACAAAAACAGGTTCGGGGCAATCGAAGACATTTCCGATTACTATTCAAGACTCACCGATGAGATTTCAAATATTACACGTGCAGACATCATTACGGCCAAACCTTTGAAAACAGAAGCATTAGACAAGCTGAAAAAGGCTTTAGCAGAATTGACTTCAAAGGAAGTCAAGACAGAGGTGAAGGAAGATGAGTCCCTCATTGGAGGGCTTGTTGTTAAAATAGGGGATTTGGTGTTGGACGGCAGTGTAAAGGCCCAGATCGAAGGGCTAAAAGAATCATTAAAAAGGGGTGAATATAACTAATGGAGATCAGAGCAGAAGAAATAAGTCAGGTAATCCGGGACCAGATCAAGGATTACGAGAAAAAGGTGGAGGTGAGCGAGACAGGGACCGTCCTGTCCGTGGGCGACGGTATTGCTCGTGTCTATGGAGTTGAGAAGGCCATGGCCATGGAGATGCTTGAATTTCCCGGCAATATCTTCGGCTTGTGCCTCAATCTGGAAGAGGACAATGTGGGTGTCGCAATCATGGGGGATGACTCCAAGATCAAGGAGGGCGATACGGTCAAGAGAACGGGCAGGATTGCAGAGATCCCCGTGGGTGATGCGGTCCTGGGCCGGGTTATCGACGCCGTGGGACAACCCCTTGACGGGAAAGGGCCCATAGACGCAACCGAGTTCCAACGTGTTGAAATGGTTGCGCCCGGCGTCATAGAGCGCCAGCCGGTTAAAGAGCCCATGTATACGGGACTCAAGTCCATAGACGCCATGACGCCCGTTGGCCGGGGCCAGCGAGAACTGATCATCGGTGACCGGCAGATCGGCAAGACCGCCATATGCGTTGACGCCATTATTAACCAGAAGGACACCGACATTTTTTGTATTTATGTGGCAATAGGCCAGAAAAAATCTACCGTGGCCCAAGTGGTTGACATTCTTGAGCGGCATGGTGCAATGGAATATACAACTATTGTCGCTGCCTGCGCCAGTGACCCGGCAACCCAGCAGTTTATTGCCCCTTATTCGGGTTGTGCCATCGGCGAGTATTACAGGGACAGGAAAAAACATGCCCTGATAATTTATGACGACCTCTCGAAGCAGGCTGTGGCGTACAGGCAGGTTTCTCTTTTGCTCAGACGGCCGCCGGGACGGGAAGCATTCCCGGGGGATATTTTTTATAACCATTCGCGTCTGCTGGAACGGGCCGCCAAGCTGAACGATGATAAGGGAGGCGGAACGCTTACGGCCCTGCCTATCATCGAGACCCAGGCAGGTGACGTATCGGCCTACATCCCCACCAATGTTATCTCCATTACAGACGGCCAGGTCTATCTCGAGCCTGCCCTTTTCTTTTCCGGTGTCCGTCCGGCCATTAACGTGGGTCTTTCGGTATCACGGGTCGGTGGCGCGGCCCAGACCAAGGCCATGAAACAGGTGGCCGGTACCCTCCGTCTCGACATGGCGCAATTCAGGGAATTAGAGGCGTTTGCCCAGTTCGGCAGTGATCTGGATAAGACCACCCAGCAGCAGCTCAACAGGGGCCAAAGACTGGTGGAAGTCTTGAAACAGCCCCAGTATCAGCCCATGCCGGCAGAGAAAGAGGTGTCCATCCTGTTTGCAGCGGCAAACGGCTATTTGGATGAATGGCCCGAGGAGGCCGTGGCCGATTATGAAAAACAGATGTTGGAGTTCTTAGAGAGCAAATATTCCGATATATTGAGTGAAATAAAGGAAAAAGGCGCACTAAGCGATGAACTGCAGGAAAAGATGAAAAAGGCCCTTGATGAATTCAAGGGTATGTTCCAGCCTGCCGCCTGATGAAAACAGTTGATTAGTTTACCAGTTGAGTAGTTCAGGACGATCGTTCTCCTGCAGTCCGCCGGATGCGGGTTTGATTGAACCTGAGAATAGAGAGAGAAAGGATAAATGGCAACCTTAAGAGATATTCTGCGTAAGATAGGCGCTGTCAAGAAAACACAGCAGATTACCAAGGCCATGAATATGGTGGCCGCGTCCAAACTCAGGGGTGCCCAGGAAAGGATGGAGAGCTTTGAGCCTTATGCAATGAAGTTTTCCGAGGTCCTGGGTAACTTAGCGAGCCGGATAGAGCCTGATATCCACCCGTTACTTCAAAAAAGGGAGCAGGTGTCCAGGGTTGAGTTGCTTCATTTTACCGGAGACCGGGGGCTCTGCGGCAGTTTCAATTCAAACCTGATAAACATGGGTGAAAAGTGGCTAAAAGAGCAGCAGGCCAAGGAGATGGAGTGCAGCTTAACTACCGTAGGGAAAAAGGGCAGAGATTATTTCAGAAAAAGAGATTTCAAGCTTACCGACAGCCATATCAATATATACGGTAGTGTTGATATCTCTTTCATAAACCAGATGACTAAGGGCTTTATCGACCGGTATCAGGCCGATGAAATCGATGAAGTTTATATGATTTATAGCCGGTTTGTCAGTATGGCCAAACAGGTGCCTACCCTGGTAAAGCTCGTTCCTGTCGAACCCCCAACGGTCGAGGAAGGCCAGGAAACATCAGGGGCTTCCGAGTATCTGTGTGAACCTGATCCAGAGGGGCTTTTGATAGAGCTGCTGCCCAAACACATCAGTGTTCAGATACTGAATTCGTTTTTGCAGAATGAGACCAGTGAACACGCGGCCCGCATGGCCGCAATGGATAATGCCACCAAGAACTGCAGCGACCTGGTTGAGAATCTTACTCTGGTGTATAACAAGGCTCGACAGGCAGCCATTACGGCTGAACTGATGGATATTGTGGGTGGTGCTGAGGCCTTGAAAAAGGCATAATGGTTTTTAATAATAAGGAGGTCTTAATTTAACCATGAACGAGGGCAAATTAATTCAAGTTATTGGTCCGGTCGTCGATGTTGAGTTTGCAGAGGGAGAGCTTCCCGAAATTCTCACGGCGCTCTTTATCACAAACCCAGCCATAGATGATATCGAGGACAACCTTGTTGTGGAAGTGGCCCAGCACTTAGGTGACAATGTTGTCCGGTGCATTGCCATGGACGTGACAGACGGTCTTGTGCGGGGTATGGCAGTAAAGAATTCCGGAAAACCGATTCAGATGCCTGTTGGGGAACCCGGCCTGGGCCGCGTACTCAATGTGGTAGGGAGGCCCGTGGATGGCTTGGGCCCGGTGGATGCCACTGAATTTTATCCTATTCACCGGCATGCCCCGGCATTTGATGAGCAGGACACCTCAGTCAATGTCCTTGAGACAGGGGTCAAGGTTATCGATCTCCTCGTCCCGTTTCCGAGAGGCGGGAAAATGGGGATGTTCGGCGGTGCCGGTGTGGGCAAGACCGTGGTCATGATGGAAATGATCCATAATATCGCCATGCAGCACGGCGGGATCAGCGTTTTTGCCGGCGTTGGTGAAAGGACAAGGGAGGGTAATGACCTTTATCTCGAGATGAAGGAATCGGGTGTTCTCCCGAAGGCCGCCCTGATTTACGGCCAGATGACCGAACCGCCCGGGGCGCGTGCGAGAGTGGCCCTGTCGGCCCTGACGGCTGCGGAGTATTACAGGGATGAGAAGGGCCAGGACGTGCTTCTTTTTATTGATAATATTTTCCGGTTCACACAGGCAGGTTCGGAGGTTTCGGCCCTGCTTGGCCGTATGCCCTCTGCCGTGGGTTATCAGCCTACCTTGGGTACCGACTTAGGTGAGCTTCAGGAGCGGATTACGTCAACCAAAAAGGGCTCCATTACATCCGTGCAGTGTGTGTACGTGCCTGCGGATGACCTGACAGACCCGGCCCCTGCCACGACCTTTGCCCATCTGGACGGTACGGTGGTTCTTTCAAGGCAGATCACCGAGTTAGGCATTTATCCTGCCGTCGATCCATTGGATTCAACGTCTCGAATCCTTGATCCCAATGTCCTTGGTGAAGATCACTATAACACATCAAGACAGGTCCAGCAGATACTCCAAAAATACAAGGACCTTCAGGATATTATTGCGATTCTCGGAATGGACGAACTCTCGGACGAGGATAAGCTTACGGTTGCCAGGGCTCGAAGGATCCAGAGATTCCTGTCCCAGCCCTTCCACGTGGCCGAAACTTTTACGGGCACTGCCGGCAAATATGTGCCTGTTGCCGAGACCGTCAAGGGATTCAAGGAGATTATCGAGGGCAAACACGACGATCTGCCGGAGGCGGCCTTTTACATGGTTGGGAATGTTGAAGAGGCCCGGGAAAAGGCAGAAAAAATGGCTGCCGCTGCCAAGTAGAGGTAATTGATTCATGGGAAATTTACACTTAGAGGTTGTGACCCCTGAAAAGGTGATGGTGAGTCAGGAAGTGGAGATCGTTGTCGCGCCCGGGTCCTTAGGTGAATTTGGTGTGTTGGAGGGGCACGTGCCATTCCTTACTGGAATTATGCCGGGCGAAGTCAGGTATACTTCAGGCGGTCAAACAGAGCACTTAGCCGTAACCAGCGGTTTTACCGAAGTGTCCGATAATAAGGTCTCGGTCTTAGTTGATGCCGCGGAAAAGGCACAGGACATTGATACGGAGCGTGCACGTAGGGCCATGGAAAGGGCACAGGAAAGACTCGCAAAGGATCGAGGGACCGAGGATATCGATTTCGCAAGGGCCGAGACGGCCTTGAAAAGGGCGATCATGCGCATCAAGGTTGCTGAAAAGACGATATAATCCAACAAGTTATAAAATCGATTGGCCATTTTATATAAGGCAAGTGCCGCAGGCACTTGCCTTTTTTATTGACCTTTACAGGCATTAGGAATAAAATATAATAATATTCTATTTTTTAGATGGGAGAGTTTATGGATACGGCAGGAGATATCGATCAATTTCAATTGTTAGAAGCGAAGATAGACAATCTGATTGAATTCATAACAGTGTTAAAAAAAGAGAAGGAATCTATTGTTGAAAAGGCCCAGATTCAAGAGGAAAAAATAGCCGATTTGATTAAGCAACTGGAGAGCCTGAAGGCAGGCAGGGACAGTGCCAGGCAAAGGATTGTCTCCCTTTTGGAGAAAATTGAAAGTATTGGGATTTAAGTCTCAGGTGAATGTGCTTGGAAAAGCCCGTTACAGTCACAATTCTTGGTCATGAATACCGGATCAAGAGCGATGAAGATGAGGAGCGGGTCCGATACATCGCGCAATTTGTAAATGACAAATTTGAGGCGATTATTGACAGCACCGATGGCCTTTCAGAAAGAAAAACCGCCATTTTAGTCGCCTTTGATATTGCCAGTGACTATTTCCAGGTACTAAAAGAGCGGGATGGTGTGGCAGTGGATATTCAGGGCCGGTCACGAGCGCTGAATGTCCAGATTGATTCTGTCATGAGATAGAACGACCGGCTCCGGTATTTTCAAGGCGGTTGAGTTTGAGTGTATAATAATTTTTCTTAATAAAACTCAGTACACCGGGTTTTAAATCTGCATGATACGTTTAGAATACGAGACCTTTGAAAAGGGTAAGGATTGAAGAGCACAAAGGCTAATCACACTAAAGGTGAATCATATATAGATTTGGACACGTTGGGAATGGGATACAGACCGTATATGGTGAGATCAAGTTCTGAAAACGAGGAAAATAGGGAAAGTTAAATATACCTCATCAGGGATTTGATCCTTTTTGTCTCCTCTTTTGGCCAAGATTTGCCTGCCTTTAATCCTTTCTTTTGTTTCAATATAAAATTCGGGAGCATAAGAATATTATGACTGCAATTCATATAATCGGGATTGCTCTGTTAGCCATAATTGTGGGTATCCCCATCGGTTTTTTTACCCGCAAGAAGGTCGTGGAAAGCAGGGTTGATTCCATAGAAAAGTATTCTAAGAAGATATTGGCCGAGGCCCAAAAAGAGGCTAAGACAACAAGGAAAGAGGCCGCGCTTCAGGCCAAAGACTCCCTTTATCAAATGAAAGTCGAATTTGATAAGGAGACAAAGGAAAAGAAGGAACAGTTGCTGATACAAGAAAGACGTCTTTTCCACAAAGAGGAAAATTTAGATAAAAAAGCCGAACAGATCGAAAAGAGAGACGGCAGAATCGTTGAGAAAGAAAAGGCCATTGAGAAGACTGAAAATGAGTTGAGAAAGAAAGAAAACGAATATAAACGCCTCATTGCGGATCAGAGAGAGCAATTAGAGAGATTGGCGGGCATATCCAGTGAAGAGGCAAAACAGGTCCTCATCAGGTCAATGGAGTTAGAGGCAAAGCATGATGCTGCAAAGCTGATACGCAGGATTGAAAACGAATCAAGGACCGAGGCGGATCGCAAGGCACAGGAAATCTTAGCCTTAGCCGTGAAAAGATATTCAGGTGATTATGTAGCTGAAAAGACAGTTTCCGTGGTAAACCTGCCCAACGATGAGATGAAAGGTAGAATTATCGGAAGAGAAGGCAGAAATATTCGTGCTATTGAGGCTGCCACGGGAATAGATCTTATCGTTGATGACACGCCCGAGGCCGTTATCCTTTCCGGGTTTAACCCGGTGAGAAGGGAAGTTGCCAAGGTCGCCCTTGAAAGATTGATAGATGACGGTAGAATTCACCCGGCAAGGATAGAAGAAATCGTTGCAAAGGTCGGCAAGGAAATAGATGCCTCCATTAAAGAGGCTGGAGAACAGGCCACATTTGATGTTGGGGTCCACGGGATCAATCAGGAACTCGTTAAACTTATCGGCAGGTTGAAATACCGTTCAAGTTATGCCCAGAATGTGCTTCAGCATTCAAGGGAGGTCAGCTTTCTTTGCGGTGTGATGGCCGCGGAATTAGGCTTAAATGTCAAGCAGGCCAAGAGGGCTGGACTGCTTCATGACATAGGTAAGGCAGTAGACCATGAGGTGGAGGGTCCCCATGCCATTATAGGGGCAGACCTGGCGAAGAGATATGGTGAGTCAAACGCGGTAGTGCATGCTATTGCCGCGCATCATGAGGAGATCGATCCCGAGTCTGTTTTAGCCGTTCTGGTCCAGGCAGCCGATACCCTGTCGGGCGCAAGGCCAGGGGCGCGTCAGGAAATGTTAGAGTCCTATGTGAAGAGGCTGGAGGGATTGGAAAAGATCGCCATGTCTTTTCATGGGGTCAACAAGTCTTATGCCATTCAGGCCGGGCGGGAGATCCGCATCATGGTTGAAGGAAAAATCGTCAATGACGATCAGGCATTTATTCTTTGTAAGGACATCGCAGAAAAGATTGAAAAAGAGCTGACCTATCCTGGTCAGATCAAGGTTATCGTGATCCGGGAGACCAGGGCCATGGAATATGCCAAGTAGCTTTTTTCAAATGCGGAGCGCTTTTCCCCAATCCCTCCATTGCCTCTCTACCTTTGAGGCGCTTCATCCATTTTCACTGATACCTAAAGTGATCGGTTCAAGGTTCAGGGTTCAAGGTTCAAAGGTTATAATCCATTGAAATCCATGACTTTACAGCACAATACCAAGATTAATCTTTTTCACCCATTGGGTGAAATATGCGTGTCGTCTCTACTAAGGTATCATTCTTTTGATAACAGACAGTTATTGCTCTTTAACCGTGAACCGTGAACGTTGAACCGCTTAACCTATGTGATAAATAAGGACAGAATATGACAACCATGACCGGCGGTGAAGTCATCGCCACGATGCTTAAAAAAGAGGGTGTTGAAAAGGTATTCGGTATCATTGACGGCACCTATTTCGGGCTTTATTCCAA
>JAFDDR010000220.1 GCA_019310785.1 Deltaproteobacteria bacterium | reverse complement strand
ATGAGAATAAGTTCATGATTAAGGGCTTTAAGGCATCGGCCACGGCAGCAGGGCTCAAAAAAGACAATGTTTTGGATCTTGCCCTGATTTTTTCCGAAATGGAAGCGACTGTAGCGGGGGTGTTTACTACCAATCAGGTAAAGGCGGCGCCTGTCATTTTGAGCCGGGAACATGTCGAAAGCGGTAAGGCAAAGGCCATTATCGCCAATTCCGGAAATGCCAATGCCTGCACCGGAAACACAGGATTGAATGACGCCCGGCTGACCGCTGAGCTTGTGGCCAAAGAGTTGGGGGTCGCCTTTGATGAAGTCCTCGTGGCCTCAACGGGCGTTATTGGCCAGCCATTAGACCTGGGCCTGATTTCAGGGGCCGTACCGGGCCTTGTTGAGACCCTCTCCCCGGATGGAATCCCGGATGCGGCCCGGGCCATTATGACTACTGATTCCTTTTCCAAGATCAGCCGGTTTGAAGGCCTGGCCGGGGATGTCCCTTACCATATCTTAGGTATTGCCAAGGGGGCCGGTATGATCATGCCCCACATGGCTACCCTGCTCTGCTTTATCCTGAGCGATATTCGAATTGATGCCCAAGACCTGAAACGCGCACTGCTTTCCCCGGTGGAGGCCACGTTTAACCGGATCACGGTGGATGGAGATACAAGTACCAATGATATGGTCTTAGTTATGGCAAACGGCACTGCAGGGAACGGTCCCTTATCAAAGGCTGATCAGAGGGAATTTATTGACGGGCTTGAGAGCGTGATGGGGGAACTGGCCCGCATGATGGTCAAGGACGGAGAGGGTGCCACAAAGCTGGTCAATATTGAGGTAAAAGGGGCCCATAGCCCTTCAGATGCCCTCAAGGCGGCAAAGACCGTGGCCAATTCCAGCCTGGTCAAGACCGCATTTTACGGCCGGGACCCTAACTGGGGAAGGATCATGGCGGCCCTTGGAAGGGCGGGGATTGTCATGGAAGAGCAAAGAGTGGATATATGGATTGACGACATCCTGATCGTTGAGGCGGGATTAGGTAAAGGTGTTGAACAGGAAAAAAGGGCAGCAGAAAACATGGGGAAACAGGAATTTGATCTCACCATAGACCTGCATCAGGGAGGCTACCAGGATCATATCATCACCTGCGATCTCACCCATGAATATGTGACCATAAATGCGGATTACAGGACTTAAACGTATCTGCTAAATATTTTGGGGAACTCGAATTTATTCGGATATCTCTTGAATAACGATCGGCGTCGCGCCACAAGGAAGGCGGGCAAGCACGTGGAGGCATGCCGAAGACCTTTTTAAGGGCCGCGGCGTCCACATGCTTGCCGAACCTGTGGGACGGAATATGCTCCCTGTATCGGACTGGGAGCAATATATGCCCGGCATTTGGGCTATGCGGGATCTGTGGCCTGGTTAGGGCTCAAGAACTGCCTTATGGTGGATACCCCCGAAGCACTGTTGGTGGCCGATTTAGATCGGTCCCAGGATATTCGAGAGGTTGTTGACCAACTGAGAAGGACCGGCAAAGAGGAATTGTTGTGGAATCACATATTTTCAGAGAATATGATATCCGCGGTGTCGTGCCCCGGGAATTGAACAGAGAAACGGCCCATGACCTGGGCCTTGCCATGGGGACCTATTACCATGACAGGGGAGCAGGGCGGATTTCCGTGGGTCACGACTGCCGCCTGAGTTCCCCGGATCTTTCACAAGGGCTTATCGAGGGTCTCATGGAATGCGGAGTACAGGTCGTGGACTTGGGCATGGTCCCGACCCCGCTTCTCTACTTTTCCCTTCATCACTTAGAGACGGACGGAGGGATCCAGATCACCGGCAGCCATAATCCACCTGAATTTAACGGGTTTAAGGTCTGCTTAGGCAAGGCCACTATCCACGGTGAAGAGATCCAAAAGATCAGAAAGATCAGTGAATCAGGGGAATTCATAAGCGGTAAGGGAGCATTGGACAAGGCCGATATGAACGATCCTTATCTGCGATACTTAGAGGGCAACATAGAGCCCGGCCCGTTCAAAAAGAGGGTCGTTGTGGATGCAGGGAACGGGGCCGGAGGGCCTGTTGCCATTGAAATCTACAAGAGGCTGGGGTTTGAGGTCTTCCCCCTTTTCTGCGAGCCTGACGGGAGATTTCCAAACCACCACCCGGACCCCACAATTCCGGAAAACCTCGTGACCATGATATCCAAAGTGCGGGATGTATCCGCCGACTTAGGGATTGCCTTTGACGGGGATGCGGACCGGATCGGCGTGGTGGATAGCGAAGGAAATATCATCCGGGGTGACCAGTTGATGATTATCTTTTCCCGGGACATGCTTTCACGCCATGCCGGGGCTAAGATTATCGGGGAAGTAAAATGTTCCAAGGTCCTTTATGACGACATCGAGAAGCATGGGGGAAGGGGGATCATGTGGAAGGCCGGGCATTCCCTTATAAAGAGCAAGATGAAGGAGGAAGGCGCTCTCTTAGGCGGTGAGATGAGCGGGCATATCTTTTTTAGCGAACGCTATTTTGGTTTTGACGATGCCGTTTATGCTGGTGCACGTTTGTTGGAGATCCTTTCGCGAAACGAAAAAAGGCTGAAAGAGCTTTTGGCCGATGTCCCGAAAATGGCAAACACCCCGGAAATCCGCATTGACTGCCCTGACGACAGGAAATTTGATATCGTTGCCGAACTGGCAGCGGAATTCAAAAAAGATTATGACGTAATTGATGTGGACGGGGCCAGGGTGTTATTTGACGGGGGCTGGGGATTGATCAGGTCTTCCAATACCCAGCCGGTGCTGGTGCTCCGTTTTGAAGCGACCGATGAGAAGCGTCTTGAGGAGATCCGGCAGATTTTTATGGAGAAATTGGAAAAAAAATTATAATGCAATAATAAACTGAATTTTGCACAAATTAAATCCCAAATCACAAGCACCAAATCACAATTAAATTCCAAACTCCAAGCACCAAATTACAAATATCATGCCAAATACAGGCAGTAATCTCAAAGTACAATATCCTGATGATCAAAATAGTTTGTGATTTGGAATTTTGGAAATTGTGATTTATTTGTTATTTGTGATTTGATATTTGGAATTTATTTTACATTCCAGGGAGAAGTCTTTAACAGACCTGTACCGGACCTTGCGGGGCCAGGATTTTTACTCATCCCCTAAATTGCATCCTGCAAAGTATCACCCTGGTTTCTTCCTCTTTGGAGCGAAGGACCTTTTTTTGTGCCTTTATTTCGAATAGTTCGCCCATCTGTCTGAAAAATTCCATACTTGTCTTTCGAAGCCCTTCAGCTAAGATGATCTCCCCTTCCGGCTTAAGATACCTCTTAAAGAGCCTCAGTATAGGCTCAAAATCCTTTTCCTTATAGATCACTTCCGAGCCCACAATATAGTCAAATAATCCCTCAAGCCGGGGCCTGTTCCAGTCCAGTTGAGTGATTTCCAAATTTGAATCCTCAGAAGGCATATTCGTTTCGGCATTGGCACGGGCATAATTGAGGGCATCAGGGTTGTATTCCGTCATGGTCACCCTATGACCGAAGGCCGAGGCAATAATTCCAACAAGGCCCATACCGCCCCCGATCTCGAGAAAACGCTTTTCAGGTTCCACAGGAATTCCTGCAAGATATTCGGACAGTACAATGGATGCTTCCCAGATCTTGGACCACAGGGGAAAATTATGGAAAACATCCTCGGTATCCACAAACCTGTCAATAGACCTGGGGACAAGGAAACTGAAACGACGTTCCCTGATTGTAAGGTCTGTTGTATCGGTCTCGTATTCTTTATGGAAAGATTCCAGAGAAAACATGAAAGTTTGACACCTCCTTTGTATATTTCACCACGAATTTCACGAAGAGCACGAAGGAAAGAATAAGAGGCAATACTATTCATGTCTACTTTTATCTGGATAACTAAAGAAAAAAATTCAGGTTGCAAGATAAGGAAAATTGAATTATACATAAAAATTTTACTTGGGAGATGTATATGGAGCTTGATCGACCCTTGGTGCTTGCAACGCGAAATGAGGGAAAGATAGCCGAGTTTAAACACCTGGTCGCTGATTTTGATATTGAAATAAGGAGTCTCAAGGATTTCGGGCCGATCCCCCCTGTAATTGAGGATGGAGAAACTTTTGAAGATAATGCGGTAAAAAAGGCCCACTTTACGGCCAAGGTCCTTGGCTTTCCTGCACTTGCGGATGATTCCGGTTTAATGGTAAAGGTCCTTGGCGGAATGCCCGGGGTCCATTCCGCGCGCTATGCCGGAGAGGACGCGACCGACGAGGCAAACAACCTTAAACTTTTAAGGGCAATGGAAGGTGAGGTCAACAGAGAGGCCGCATTCATGTGTACTATTGCCATTGCCGTGCCAATGGGACCTGCCCTGATCTATGAGGCTACATGTGAAGGCGTCATAGCTCAAGAATTGACAGGGACCAAGGGGTTTGGGTATGACCCACTTTTTTATTATCCTCCCCTGGGAAAGACCTTTGCAGAGCTGAGTACTAAGGAAAAGAATCGGGTCAGCCACCGAGGAAAGGCCATGGCGGAACTCAA
>JAFDDR010000219.1 GCA_019310785.1 Deltaproteobacteria bacterium | reverse complement strand
TATATTGATTTCATTATTAATATTGACATATTGGGTATTTCATTATTAAATTATAAATATATAGCTTTTTGCCGTAATTCCGTTAAAAACATGCAGCATCATAATATTAATGTTGGGTAAAGACGATGACAACTAACGAAGATCGTGCCGAAGCCGAGGAGCTCAAATTTTTCATCAGAAGTGCATCCGCAGAGGGTGAACCTGTTGGCGTACCCGCACCATATCTGAAGCTTCTCAATACCAGTGATATTCCAGATGGTGTCATGATCGAGGTCGGTCAGATCAAGGATGGCGTTCGCCATCTTGATTGGAATGGGCGGCTTTACTGTGAGTCCGGCAGCATCAGGGGAGAGGCCGATTACACTTGGACAAGGAAATACTGGTATGCTCCATTGGGCATGGAGTACTACCTCGACCTTATTCGGAGAGGTATCGAAGTACGGCAGGCTCAGCGCGGTGACGTATCCCTATCACATTTTGAAGACGATGGCGCATTCATATCTCTAACCTTCGAAATCAGAACGACAGAACAAAACCTTGGCGCGGCTTATGAAGCCATTAAGGCAGTATGTCATGAAATAGAAGAAACGCCTAATGCGATATCAGACGATATTGGTAAGAGAGTTGCTGACGCAGCCAGGCGGCTATCCGGCCTGTTTCAGACGGATATCGGTCAGCTTCTTTCCCGAGTCGAGACATCTAAATCTCCAGACGACAAAGGACGGTCCCTCGAGGAACTCATATCGCGACTGTTTGAGAAGATTCCCGGTTTTTCAGTCGTCGGTCGAGTTCGAACGAAAACGGAGGAGATTGATATTGAGATTCTAAATGACAGCATGGACCCACGGTTCAGGAGGGAGTCCGCGATTCTCCTCGCAGAATGCAAAAACTGGACTGAGCGCTGTGGCAAAAATGAGTTTGTTCTGTTTAAAGAGAAGATCGAGAACCGTAGTGATCGATGTTCTCTTGGATTCCTGATTTCGTGGAACGGATTCAAGACAACGATCACTAAGGAGATGTTGAGAGGGAGTCGCGAGCGCACATTGGTCGTCCCGATATCAGGCGCAGACGTTCGGAAGGCAATCGCGACGGCTGCATTTGATACTGTGATAGCTGAATGCTGGCGGCAAGCTGTCAACACATAATTGCTACCCAACCATGGGGTGAAGTAGGATTGTAAAAACGCTGGCGCATTTTTGCAACCTCTTACCCCTCTCGTTATGCTTGAAAGGAATATGAAATGGCAGAATTCACATTAGGAGCACAAGAACTCGGTGAAACCCAGCGATCTGACTTTGCCGAGTTTATCAATATTGTGACTGGACGCAGTGTGATAAGCGGCGCTGACTGGGGTAAAGACCGTATTGAATTAGGATTGAGTGGGGATGGCATGGTTCGAATATTTTGGACTCCAGATGGTCTTCATGCCAATTTCATATCAACAACAAATAAAAATGAAATTCCACCCTTAATGCTTCAAATTGTTGATGGTGAAAAAAGAGTGCCAGCACGAATTTTAGAAAAAAGGTTGCGAGCTCTGAGAACCCTGTACTCCATAGTACATCTGTCCTTAACTGATAGATTTAATATGGTGCAAGATGTCTTATTGAAAGATCCTAATTATGATCTTGAACTTCTATTGAACGATGACGAATTACTTTATATTGAATGTCTGGCACCGGGAAGTTGGTATGTTACTTTATGGTCAAAAATGAGAACATCGTATCACTCTATTCTAAGAACCGTAGCCATTGTCTCTGAGAGGGGGCGAGAGGCATTACTTAAAAAGCTTGAAGCCGAATCAAGATTAAAAGAACTGGAAGTAGAGGAAAAAGAATTTGAGCTTTTTACCAAAAAAGCAGATTACGGTTTGGCGTTAATGGATCGACTAAGTTCAGATTCTGTAAAAACTACACTAAAAGATCGTGTAGAAGAAGAACTGGGTAACTTTCTTTTATTGGAGCCTCATTCTATTGAAGTCCAGAACGCAAAGAAGCGCCTACTTGATGAAAAGGACAAAGCATAACAAGGCTTTTGCAGCGGACTCATTTCACTGCGCTTCATTCGCACCTCTCAAGCTGGGCGTTATGTTTCAGAAATAAATCAATGGAATCAGACACTACACAAGCAATAGTCGAGGATATCAAGCGCGTGGCTCATCTCCTTGGCAAGGCGACACTCAGCCGCAGTGAATACTATCAGCAGGGCAAGTTTACTCATTATCAAATCTATGACGGTGGCCGAAATTGGACTATTCTTTGCGAGTTGGCTGGAATCAAACCCGAGACTAAACAACCAGTTTCCGATGAGACTTATTTTCAGCGTCTTGCTAAGGCGACAGAAGCTCTTGGGCGATACCCGAGGGCTTCAGAGAGAAAGAAGTTCGGCCTCAACATAAGCAAACGTCGGCATCCGACTTTGACAGCTTTCATCGAGAAAGCAATTGAGCTTGGCTATGTTGAGGATTTGAGTGAAGGCAAACTTCAAAAAACATCAGAATCAGAGGCTGCAGACTTACCGCCGGAGATTGTTAGGCTCATAAAGAATGCACTTCACAAGAGTAGGAAGCAAGAACGCCCCGTTCCCCCGATTCCACTCAATACCAAACGAACAAAATGGGAACGGACAGGGCTTTCTGGATTCCCTTATGCACCACAAGAGGAACAAGGAGTTCTTGCGCTATTCACGATTCTCTGTTCAGAACATATCCTGCCTTGGCAAATTCTTGATCTCAGCGCTGGTAAGGGAATCGATGCCACTTGTTTTGATGAAACGGGGAATAGAGAAATTCAAGTTGAGCTGAAGTACATTCTTTCAAAGGGAAGTTGGAACCATCCATTTGATGACATTGACTATGTTGTCTGTTGGGAGAATCGTTGGCCAGATTTCCCAAAACCAGTAATCGAAATCTGTAAACTGATAAGATAAATATAACAATGGCATTAAGTGCGACGGAGAAAGCCGCCGCGCCTTATGCCGGCCGTTAGCTTTTATAGACGATGGAACGAATTCAACCATTTAATGCACAAAAATTGGAAGCAGCATGCCGTGTCCTTGCTGATACAGAGCGTGGTCTTACAGGCTCTGAAATTGGATATTTGCTTCAAGATTGCAAACTAATTGATGTTAGCCCAAGCATGACGAAATGGAAGCGGCTATTCAATGCCCTTGTAGAGGCGCAAAATAAATACCAAGTTGGTAATCACCTGATTATGTTTATCAATCGTGCTCTTGACCCAGTAAAATACGCCAGAGATAAGGATAAATTCCAATGGAGACGGAGCGAGTTAAACGTCGTTCTTTCATTTTCAGGTTTTAGTGTTCGCGAAGATGGGAAGGTAATCCATACCAATAAAGAAACAACTCTTAAAGGCGCACGGGCTAGAGCAGGAGTTCTCCGATCCAAACTTGAAGATAGAGGCGCCCACTCTGAAATCTTCAAGTATTGCAAAGCAGAACTTTTGGAAGAGAACTATTTTCATGCAATATTAGAAGCAATTAAGGGAGTCGCAAACAGAATAAGGGAATTATCTGGCCTAACATCAGATGGGGCTGAACTTGCAAACAAAGCTTTCTCTGTTAAAGCACCTATTCTTGCAATAAATAGTTTATCAACTGAAACTGAACAGAGTGAGCAAAAAGGGTTTGGTAATATCCTTATTGGGATATTCGGCGCTATTAGAAACCCTACTGCACATGCTCCAAAAATATCATGGCCAATTACAGAACGAGACGCACTGGATATATTTTCAATGATTTCCTTCATACATCGCAAATTAGATGGCACGACTAAGATCAGTACTCCTTAATAGAAAAGGTAAAAAACAAAATCACTGGAGGTCATCTCGGTTCCGTCGTAGCGAGCTCTTAATCGAATCTTCTATCGATACAGAAAATGGCAAGCAAAATTACTGAAATTACGCGCAGAGACATTTTAGACCTGATTTTCTTAGAGGGCGTTAATATTTATGGGCGCCTTGAGGAGACAGAGTTTCTCTCGAGAATTTGGGATTTAAATTTGATGCCATCAACAGATGGAAGATTTAAAAATGCTTTGGGTGATATTTGGCAGCATACAGTCAATAACGATGACTGGGAACCTGGATGGGTTTTCAGTGATTATAGGTTTAACCTGATGACGGGTGATGATGAAACCCTTTTAAGGTTTCTATGTGAGTCGATCCATCCAGTTGTACGACCGGATGTGACAGAATGCGAAAGATTATGTCAGCTTTATAATAACTGCCTAAAAAATGATGGATATCAGATAGCAGAAAAAACAAGGATCTCAGGTAAGCCCGTTTTTATAGGACGCTTTATTGGAACTTTTATCTCGCCTGGTATAAACGCAGCAAAGGAAATATTATCTGGCACCGATGCCGCCTATGTCTCTCAGCAAATCACCCGAATGGAGGTAGCAGTTAATCAAGACCCTGAGTTGGCAATAGGAACAGCAAAGGAATTAGTAGAGACATGCTGTAAAAGTATTTTAAGTGAATGTAACGTAAGCTATTCAAAGGGTGACGACCTGCCAAAGCTTGTAAAGAATACGGTACAGCAATTACAGCTAACGCCTGCTGGTATACCTGACAAGGCTAAGGCAAGTGATACTAT
>JAFDDR010000218.1 GCA_019310785.1 Deltaproteobacteria bacterium | reverse complement strand
GATCGTCTACACTCCAAAAGATCTTTTCTTAACCGTTTTGTGTCCATTGCCGACGAACCGCCATAGAAGTAGAGCTTTGCTCTCTTTAGAATCTTCTCTCTCTGCTCATCAGGCATAAACGCCACAATGGCCTTTCCATGGGCCCCGGAAGTAATATGGAATCTGTGACCAAGCCTTATGGTTACTCCGACATTATGGTCCGCTTCATGCTTGGCAATAATAAAGACCTGTTCAACACTGATCAAACCGAAGAGGGCAGTGCTGGATGTTTCATTGGCAAGGCTTCCAAGGTAAGGCTCTACGATATCCCTCAGGTCCAGATTATCCAGAACGTTGCGTGCCAGAAAGACCAGACCAACTCCCAGCGAGTAGGTTTTTGTCTGAGGGTCTTTTTCCACTAAACCAAATTGCTTCAATGTATTAAGGATTGAATAACCTTTGCTTTTATGGATTCCGACCTGATTACATATTTCTGTAAGCGTCATTTTGAATTTGGGGCTTCGTCCCAGACAGATGAGAACCCTTGAAGCCTGCTCCACAGCCGGAACCAGAGGCTTATAAGCTGACCTAGCTTTTTGGGGATCATTTGGATGCTTGGCTGTTATCTTCATTGAATCAAGTTCCCAAGGGATATAAAAATTCTGTATATAGAATAATATTCTGTATACTATAAAGTTCTCAAAGTTTGTCAAGAAAAATTTTGAACGACCCCAAACGTTGCAGACCTACATTGAGGAAAAACGCGCCAGTGTGCGTCCCGCCAGGGGTGTGATCGTAGGGGTTTACCCCGGTGTGGGTTTGTCGAGCGTTAGGGCTTATTTATGCCGGGTCCTATTGGAGTGCTTGATCGATGAGTTCCGTAATGTCGCTAACCTTTGCCCCTCGTTTCAATTTTTTTACGGCAATTTTCATATTTTCCTTGCATGCCGGACAGGCTGTAACCAATAGGTCGGCCCCCATGTTCTTCATGTCGGACACCCTTATCCGGGCCAGGTCGTCTGCAAAATCAGGAAAGCCTGTCGGCACCAGTCCCCCTCCTCCACAGCATAAGCTGTTTTCACGGGAGAGGCTGAATTCCTTGAAATCAAGGTCTTCAATCGCGTTCAGTATCCTGCGGGGGGCATCATATACACCCTGACCCCTACCTAAATGGCAGGGATCGTGGTAGGTGACGGTTTTACGGGTTCCGATAGGGCCGAGCTTCAATTTCCCCTTATCCTGAAGCCTTTCAAAAAATTCGGTGGCGTGAAGGATTTCAAACTTGATCGGTCTTTTGACCCAACGGGGATAATAATTCTTGAAGATCATAGCACAGGTGGGGCAGGTAAAGACCACCTTTGAGGCCCCGCTTTTTTCTATGGCCTCGACGTTGTGCTTTGCCAGGTCATAGGTCTCTTCTTCATATCCGGCAAAATAGAGGGGCGCCCCACAACACCACTCATCATTGTTAATGGCAAAAGGGATTTCGAGTTTTGTTAGTACGCTCACAAAGGCATTTGGAATTTCTTTTTCCATATAGGATGAAATACACCCCACATGGTAGAATACTTCAGGGTTTGAAGACATGCTCTCTTTTTCCTCATCCGACAACCAATCTGTTCTTCCAGGAAGGTTACCTTCGTAGATGTTTTTTTTGCTGAGTACATTTTCAACAATGGACTTATGGGGTTCAAGAAGGGGAATACCATTTTTGGCCAATTCCCTTTTCAGCAGAGTAAAAAGGTCAACCTGGCTTCCAATAACGCCACAATTTATTTCGCAGGCGCCGCAGGTAGTACAGTGAAAGAGCAAGTCCCTTAGGGGTTCTGAAAAACCCATCTTCCCTTCATAAATTGCCCGGGCGATTTGCATAATACCGCCGGCACTGTAAGTAAAATACTTGGCCTTTATTTGCATGGGGCTGAACCGGGCATCTTCATTGCCATAAACACATTGCCCGCACCGTATACATTTGTGCATTGCAGTATAGAGATCTTCGCTGATGTTGAAACGGCTTTCCATTATCCTTACCTCCTAAAATAGGATCATTCCGGGATTCATGATGTTGTTGGGATCTACAAGTTTCTTTATCCGCCGAAGGAGTTCTCCATATGAGCCGGTCATTCCGAAAAAAGCAGGATCCTTTCGATATCTGAACATGACCCCCCCATAGTTACGGAGCAAATTCCTGTATAAATCGCCGTATATGCCTTTCAAATGTAATAAATATTCTCGCTGTTCGATCAAGGAACCTGTCACATAGACCACAAAGGCGAAGAAGAACTCCCTCCCGTGTGAGTAGGGTAGCGCACGGTAGAAATAAGGTGGTTTGAATTCCCGCTCAGCCAAATCCCACATAAATTTTTCAATTTCCAGGAGCTTAGAGGGTTCGGCCGTGAGCAGGCAGCCCGGCAAATGGAGCCCGGCCCGTATCTGAGATTCTTCACCCGGTTTGGGATGTATCCCTTTTACAAAGTAGGAGTCTAAGTATTCATAGCAGCCGGGATGTTTCTCTTTTGCTTCTTCATTATTAAGGTACTCACCGCCAAGCTCCCTGGCAATCTTGATGCAAGTCTGTTCCTGCGCGTCAACGACCTCCTTGTATCCGCTGAGACGGGCAGAGGCGATACCGAAGGGAACGCCGGGAGGCGGGGTCTTTTGGTCCGGCTTTAACATCACTTCCGGCATTTTCTCCGACTTGGAAAGCATCATTTCATGAAACATATTCCAGCCCCAGGTCCAGAACGTCACACTTTCCGCCAGGTTTCTCCTTACTAAGCGTTTCATATACTCCATGGCGGGAGGGAAATCATCAAAGGTAGTCAAGACTAATCGCTCATCTTCCCCTCGATCGAATATTTTCACGGCAGCTTTTGTCACAATCCCCAAAGTGCCATAAGAATTTGCGAAAAGACCGGTAAGGTCCGGGAAACAGTGGTATCTTGCGCGCCAGCCTGCCGTCTCAAAGGCGGCGGAACCGGTTTTTACGATTCCCGCATCAGGGGTGACGACTTCAAGGGAAAGCAAGGGGTCGGGGTCCCATTTGGCAGTAAAGTTGCCTGAGGGGCGCATCATGTAATTGGCCAAAGGACTGCTTCCCCCTGCAGCGGTCGGAAGATGACAAAAGAATCCCTTTTCCCTGAGTTTCATAGAGAGATCATGGAATGTCACGCCCGGTTCGATTAGTGCATACGCGGCATCTTCATTGATCTCAATAATCTTATTCATAAGCCTCAGGTCGGCCACGACCCCTCCCTGTAAAGGTACCGACATCCCGGCAATATTGGAACCCCGTGCCATTGGCGTTACGGGAACCCTGCTCCGATGGGCAATTTGCAAAAGATGCCTGATTTCCTCCATGGTTTTTGGTAACACAACCAGGCTTGGGAGAGTTACTGATCCCGGAGCAATGGCCGCGTCAGCCCCATAGCCGGCCAAAACCACTTCATCATCGCTTATTCTATCCTTTGGAAATACAGACGAAAGCGCACGGAACAACTCACTCATTTTTTCCACCTCCCATATGAAGAAAATTACAATATGATATGACCAGCATAATTCACGGCTGTAAATGGCAAATGTTTACCCTGTCGAATTTTCCTGAGAATCTGTTTGGTCGCAGTAAGGACCATGGCTTCTATATTTTCCACCGCGGTTTTGGGAGGGACCCCGCATCCACTCATGAGAATAAAGCGGCTTCGGCCTCCCTTTGATAGAGACTTGAGTGTATCCGCCTCTACCTGTTCTGTGGTTCCCATGAACAGAGAGTTGACAGGATCTACATTTCCACCCAGTACTGCCTTAGGGATTACTGTTCGCGCTTCAGCAAGATCCATGCACTGATCCAGGCTCAGGACCGACGCACCGGTTTGTGCCATGCTTTCCAGCAAAGAGGTGGTGTCTCCGCAAATGTGTAAAATGCAGGGGACCTTTAATTCATTGACAAGTTTCTGGAGCCTGGGCAGGACAATATCTCTGAACATAGGCGGAGAGATCATGGATGCGGAAGCCGTCGGTTCCGGAATGAGGATGACATTTGCCCCACTCTCGATCAGGGCCTTGCCAAAATCAAGCAGAAAACCGGTGATTTTATCCATAAGCTGTTCCAGAACCGGTTTCTTTTTATAGATCATTCGCATAATTAGCTCGGTCTCTATGACCCGACAGGTCGTGGTGAAAGGACCTTCAAACAGGCCCACCACAGGGATCTCACCATTGCCATATTCACTTAATCCCTGGGTAGCCTCCAATATAATTGGTAGCGTTGCTTCTCTCTTCGCATCAGGTTGCGGCACATTATCAACATCCTTTTCACAGGTAATTTCAAGGGGGAGAGGATCTACCAGTGGCCCGGATTCCAGAAAACGAATCTCGCATCCGAACGCCTCTGGGATGTATAAAGGATGCACATAGCTGAAAACGGCGTCATATCCCATGGACTCTTTTGCCTTAATTTGGGCGTTAACCATTAACTGCGGATCGGAGGCCACCTCAAGGGGCGAGAAATCGGAAAAGTTGGTTGCTGCCCATCCTCCGATCAGAGGGAAAATAGGAACCCTGTCCTTCGGAGTCCCTTTTAATGCATCCTTAAATCGTTGCATGTCTGAATAGGTCATGATTATCTCCTACCTTAGAAATTTTACACAGACTTCCCCTCAGGTTCGTTGTTCCCATTTCCGGGCTGTAAGGTGGTTTGTCATCGACCAGGATATTGACGTTTGCCTCTGCCCAGCCATACAAATTTGAAGCATCCTTTTCAGGAAACCACCATGCGTAATCGACACCGATCACCTTAGGATCAATCCCTTTGGTTAAACGCGCCTTTTGCTTAATCCTGCCCCTGATGGTCTCAATGTATATCAGATCTCCGTCATTAATATCTGCCTTCCCTGCTGTTTCTGGGTGGATGTAAACCACTGGCTCCGGGTATTCCCCGCGCAGGGTATTCACTTGCCTGCCCCCCGAGTGCCTGAAAGGAGCCGACTTCCAGGTAGTGAGAATTAAGGGGTATTCCTCAGCCAGTGCCTGTTCGCTGTATGGCGTTTCTGGAGGTTCTTGGTAGGTGGGTAACGGATCAAAGCCCCATTCTTCAAGTCGATGGGAGTATATTTCCACTTTTCCAGAAGGGGTTTCAAAACCTTTCTCTTTATACCTTCTATATTGCAGGGAGCCGGGAATGATAGCTATCCTTTTGAATTCCTCGAAGGAAAGGCCTGCTGGTCTTAGCACAAAGTCAAGGCACTTCTCTTCACTGTCCCAAAAATATTCTCCAAGATCCAGCTTTTTGGCAAGACCGGCTAATATCTCATAATCTGATCGGCATTCGCCTACCCGGGTTACTTTCTGCTGAACTATAGTCATGGGGTAGGAATAGGGTGGCGTCACAATACTGTCGAATTCAAGATAGCTCGCAACTGGTAAAACCATGTCTGCCAGAGCGGCAGTTGGGGTCATAAACATATCAGCCACTGCCGAGAAGTCCACCTTCATGAATGCCTTATATGTCTTTTGTGCATTCGGATAACTCAGGAGGGGATTGGCTCCCTGAATGTAAAGGCCGCGAATGGGATAGGGATCTTGATCAATGATAGCCTTTATGATGCTTTGCGGTTGAACATATCGGATCATGGGCAATCCCTTCATCTCTGCGCCAACCCGCTTTTCCCATGTATCAGGAGGCATCTTTTCAATCAGCTCCAACTCGGATGATCGGCGGCCAAATAACGGGAGGGAGAGGGGTTGTATCTCACCACCTGGTGCGCCCAGGTTACCGGTAATGGCCCTTAGAATACAAATAGCGCGAGCGTTTTGAAAGCTGTTCAGCCCATGGTCAATGGCATTTCCCCATTGGATACAGGAGGGACTATGCTCTGCATATATTCTCGCAGCCTGTCTTAATTTTTCTGCAGGAACCCACGTTATCTCTTCGATCCGTTCCGGTGGATAATCTAGGATATGATCCTTCAATCTGTCAAACCCGATGGTCCATTTTTCTACGAAACCTTTTTCAATAAGCTCTTCATGGATGATGACATATAACATACCCAAGGCCAGGGCCAAATCAGATCCGGGTCTCGGCTGCAGCCAGAGATCTGCCTTTTTCGTCAATTCAGTCTCCCTTGGATCTACCACTAAAAGCTTGGAGCCTTTCTCTACTGCGTCAATAACCCTCTTGTAGGCATGATGGAGGGTGGCATCCAAGTTCTTACCCCATACCATGATGCAAGACGGCTGGTAATCATAGTCCGGTACGGCATAGAATCCATAAGTAATCCTGGAGGCTAAGACTCTGGGCAGGAAACAGACATGTCCCTGCCAGGCAACATTGGGTGTCCCGAAAACATTTGCCAGTCTGGATAAATAACTTTCCTGCAAACCTTTTGCCGCACCGTGTACGAAGGCTACAGATTCAGCCCCTGATTCACTTTTTATCTTATTCAGGTGGATAGAAATCTCTTCCAGTGCTTCATCCCATGAAACCTTCCGCCAACTGCCGCTACCCCTTTCCCCTTCTCTTTTTAAGGGATGCTTCAGCCTGTGGGGATGATGAAGGTACTCCA
>JAFDDR010000217.1 GCA_019310785.1 Deltaproteobacteria bacterium | reverse complement strand
AGAATCTTCTGGATAAGGGCCTCGGCGATCATGGCCGATGCAATAGAAGCGCTGATTACGCGCACGGCATCAAAGCCGTAATAACAAATCCCCATGATCATGGCCGGAAGCAGGGCCAACAGAAAATCATAGGAACCCATCGTAATCCTCGCGCCTGAGTGGCAGTGAGGGCCGGGAGAGACGGTGAGATCTGACATTTTCATGCTTATGGTTTTGTTCATGCCTTATTCCTTAGGGGTTTTTCATTTTCCGGTGCGGTCTCAAAGAGCCTGATAACCGGGTGCTCTCCTTCTTCAATTGATAAAATATCTTCCGTGCTGACATGCTCTATCGTTGTGGTCCGGATGACGTGTCTGGCGTGGGAAATCAACTGCACTAAGGGCCGGCGGGCCGGGCAGACATAAGCACACAGACCGCAGTCAATACAGTTTTCGGCCCCTAAGTCCCGGCACTTTTCAAAAATGCCGTATTCCGAAAACCTTCCCAGGAGATTCACTTCCAGGTTGACCGGGCAAATGGCATTACACCTGCCGCAATTGGCACATGCTTTGGACTGATAGAAAAAAACCTCGGACGGTGCCTGGACATGGATGGAGTCGATAGCAGCGGTTACGGGCTGCTCGTCTGAAAAACATGCGTACCCGCGCATGGCCCCGTTCAGGATCAGTTTGCCCTTTGGAATAAGTTCCGTGGTCGTCTTTTTTAGTATGTCAGCGGCCGGGGTTCCGATACGGGCCCTGAAGTTTTTTAACGGGCCATTCTTTCCGGATGAAAAGGTTACGGTTTTATTTAGAAGCGGCTTGCCCGCTTTAAGACAGCCGACCATGGCGAGTGCTTGCTCAATGCTCACGACCAGAGTGTTACCAACAAAACCGCCGTCACTGCCTTGCATCAGAAGACCTGCGCCGTATTTTTTCGCTAATATTTCCGGCAGTCCATTAGGATACACAGGAGGGACAACCGCGACCGTGGTGGGGCCACGGGTAAATTTTCTGCCTATATGGGTCAGGTGGTCAGGAAGCGCCAAAACCAAACGGGATGCTGCCGTGGCCCGGCCGAGCAGTTGAATCGCCTCTTCTGTTTGATCGATTTGGTCTCGAAATGCCTGTTGGTTTGCAATGCTCAATGGATCCTGATCGAGAGCGCTGATGATGAGAATACCAATGGCCGGCCAGATTGAAGGGTCGCTCGAAATTGAGCTTAAGGCGGTAAAGCCGGCGCGATTGATGGCTGTGCGCAACTCTAAGGAATCGGCCTTCGAGAAGTCATCAATAGATTCTAAAGAGGTGTCAAAAGAATCCCTTGGATTCGGGGTGACGGCGACCGCCACATATTCATAACCGTCAGGACCTGTTAAAATGGCGATATCTTCGATCCTGCCGGTCACGGTGGAAATGAATGGGCCTTTTCCTTTTTGAGCTAAGTCCTGGCCGGTCTTTATCTCATCCCCAACTCGCGGGACCACATCGGACGGGGCATGCTTGCACCAGAGAAGGGTTGCCTTTCCAGGGATGGGCAGGGCCTCGATTTCAGCGGCCATGTCTTTATAAGGCAATTTAGGTGGAAGAATTCCGAAAAATGATCGTAGTCCCATTGGAACTCCCTAAGCGAAGATTTGCCTCAAACCGATGAGTTTGAGCGCATTTATCAATTTTATATCTTGAAGCGTAGAGATACTGGTTGCTCGATGCTGGATAAAAAACCAATTCCTTTTCTAATTCAGCATCCAGAAACCAGGATCAACTATCATGTTGTAAGTAGAAGGAATTGCTTGCTATTTAAGAAAATGACAAAAATGCCAAGATCTCGGCCTATATAGACTGTCAGTCTTCATGACACTGACTGCAATCATCTCCGTCGTGGCAGTGGGCGCAATTGGCGCCTATGTATCGCACATGATATTCATTGTCGAATTCAGGGATTTTGTCTGCCTGGTCGTAGTGGCAGGCGCGGCAATTCTTATTGCACGCCATGCCTTTCATGTCTTTACCTTCCTTACATTCATGATGACAGGCTATGCAGGGTTCCCCCACGTCCTTGCTGATGTGGACCTTGTGGTCAAAGTTCACCACTCCCCCGTCTGTATCAAACTTGACTGTCTCGGGGAGGGCAGGCATGACACGACCCGATTCCTCAAATGCAAGACCCTGGCGTACGTGACAGGCGTCGCAGACGATTTCCATGGCCACGGATTTGTGGCATTCGATGCAGTTGGCCCCGATAAAGTGAGGGTGGGTCTGGTCGTCACTCTCAAGTTTCCGCGCTTCTCCATAATAGTGGCAGGCGCGGCAGTTCATTTCAATGTCGGATGGAATTCCCTCGTCTTCTTCATAATCATGGTGGCAATCATAGCACTCGGCTAAAGTGACATGGTAGGCATGATCGAAAATCACATCGCCTCCTGATGCGTCAAACCATACCTTGGAAGGAGGAGAAGACGCCTGCGGAAAAGAATAGCCCGTAATGACCACAACAACACATACGATCAAAAGGACACCGGCAAATAACTTTTCGGCTTTACTGAACATAATATAGCCTTCACGCAGATGATGTTAGTAGGGGACAGACTTTACTTTGAAAGTGGCGTAACAGGAAGATGAACATGTGTCAAGTATTTAATTCAGTTTCATCTTCCTTTTTTGTTTTTGCCAATAGACGCAACTCTCAAGGGAGGTCTTTTCGTCAATCACATCCTCTGCAAACGTGCGGCAATCGGGCGACCCGCATACCCCACATTCCTTCCTGGGCAGTAATCGGAGGATCTCTTCCACACGATTTTGTCTTTCAATACCTTTTGAGATCTCGGATGCAGAGATACGGGGCGGTTTCTCCTCCAACGGAACTGTCTCCCGGTCGGTGAAAAACCACCCAGCTTCATATAGCTTTTTTACATACTCATATTTGACTCTTTTTTCCACCCCAAACATGCGGACATACCTTTTAAGGTTGTGCCTTGCTTGATATTTGTCTGCCACGGTAAATGGTCCGCCAAGGCAGCCCGTAGTACAGATCCTGAACTCTATGTAGTCGATATCGTGGAGCAATCCCATTTCAATTTTTTCTAAATAACGTATGGTCTCCTGGATACCTGAAACGGCAATACAATCCATATCAAGTCCGGCAACCTCGCCACCGGACATGGCCCAGCCAAGCCCGAGGCCGCCGGAGTGATGAAGCACAATATCCTCTTTCACTTCAAGGATATTTTGCTTAAGTGAGTTATAGATGCTGTTGATACCAATGGCGCCATCAAGGTAAGAACTGCTCTGGAGTACAGATTCTTTTATGCAGATCATTTTCCCCGGGCAGGGGCTGATATGTAAGACTTTGACATCCTCCGGCCCGTCCCCGTATTTTGCTGAAAATCGCCTCTTTGCCTCCCTTGCCACTATCTCCCGGGGTGTGACCAGAGGGGGAATATGTTCCAACAGTGATGGAAACCGGTAGGCGATGAGCCGCACCACCACTGGGCAAATTGGTGAAATCACTGGGAATGGCAACTTCATTCCTACAAGCCTCTCCCTGATGTACAGCTCCGTTGCAACATTGAAGATTTCATTGGTATATGCCTGATCATGGACATGCCTGAAACCCATTCTCCTGAGACCCAGGAGAACGTCATTGGGCATTACTTTCTCCCCGAACTGGGGATAGAGGGCGGTAGATGCGCTGACAATTGAATAACCGGCTCCATTGAGATAGTCATTGCCGGTGACTACCGCCTTAATAGCTCCCCTGGGGCAGACATTAATACATTCTCCGCAAGCAATGCAGACACCTTCGATGGACGCCAGGTTATTTCTGACACGGATAGCCTTTGTTGGACATGCCTTCATGCACAAAACACATCCGTTACAGAGGGTTTCGTCAATCTCAACGTATTGAACCGGTTCGGGTTCTGTAGAAGATTCGGCCACTAATACAATTCCTTTTAGCCAACAGGTTTATTCTACATTGAAACTTATCTTTAAATGGGTTCCTTGTCCCTTTTCTGAATTGACTTCAACTGCATCTGCGCTTTTCTTTATATTGGGAAGGCCCATACCTGCTCCAAACCCCATTTCCCGGTGTTCATGTGTTGCAGTAGAATATCCCTCTTGAAAGGCCAGTTCAGTGTTTTCAATGCCGGGTCCGTCGTCTCTGACATGGACTGTGATGTTTTTTGGGTCAACGGTTAACAAGACATCCCCATCACCGCCGTGCATTACCACGTTCATTTCCGACTCATAGGCGCAAACCGAGACACGACGGATAAGGTCAGGGTCAAACCCGATAGTTTTGAGAATGCCCTGGATTTTAACAGAAACATCTCCCGCTTTCATAAAGTCATTGAATTTAATCTTAAAACTCCTCTGTAGATCAGGCATATCAGAGTCCTTAAGGCATTCTTGCCCTACTCAATACCTCGAAGCCCTTTATTGAACAACCTCCCACAAGAGGAGAACATGGTAAAAGGGGTTGATAAAACAGGCAATCCGTGTTCGCGGGCCAGGGAGGCCATCTCCTGCGTGGGTTTCTTGTCCCGTATTAATATCACGGCAACCACACCCGCAATAACCGAGGTACGGATGACCTGTATATTGTTAAGGCCTGTTAACAAAACCGCGCCGTTTGTGGGTCCCCTGAGTATATCACTCATCAGATCACTTCC
>JAFDDR010000216.1 GCA_019310785.1 Deltaproteobacteria bacterium | reverse complement strand
CAACTGAGGGGTCAGCATTGTCGAGTTGAAAACATCGATCATCAATGACAGTTCACCATCGCCGAACCGGCCCTTGAGGTCATCCAGGGTCCGGGAGTACAGGGACGGCGTCATTTCCAGGACATACTCGGCCCCCGGATGCTTGGCCGAAAAAATCCCCTCCAACCATTTCTCGGTCTGCGGCCCTATGCGCGGGCCTAATTGTTTTTTTGCCATACAAACTCCTTTTCTATCTTACTTTTATTGTCTCTGAACCAATTATAATCCATGTATTTTTTTGCAGGGTTCCAGAATGTCTCCGGTTCCCCGAGAAAATCGCAGGCAATTTTCTCCTTGCTTGTCATAGCCGTGCCTAAAATTATTGAATCAAGACAACCTGCCAAATCATTAAACCCAATGTTTCTCTTTTTTGCTTCGTTAATAAATTCATGAATTTGATTTTCGAGTTCATCTTCCATCGTCGTTGCCTCCCTTATCAATCGCGTGCATTATTATGTCTTAATTGATTTGCCGTAGTGCCGACAACGTATTTTCCGGGTGGCACGATCACGTCCGGATGTTGTACGCCATCGACCGCGGTATGGATTAAAGCTGTTGGCTCTGTAATCCAAAACTGCCCGCGCTCATAAAAAACCGGAAATTCAAAATTATGATGTCCCGATCCCATTCGCTCATGGGCAAAGGCGGCGTCAGGATAAGCATTGCCGTTGGCCGGTTTAAGGAGGAAATCGCCCTGCTGTACAACCCCCCGATCAGCGCCTATCCCTAATTTTCTGAGCCGGTTTAAAATTTTATTCGGGTCTCCGTCCATCCAGCCTTTTGTTGCTGGCGCACGATGCGTGTAAACGTGGCCTGAGTCACCTTCAAAAACAGCAAAGCAAAATTGCTGAGACCCCGAACATTTACCCCGTCTCCAATTCCTGCAATCGACTTCACCGCGCACATAGACTGCTTTATGATCGTCAGATTCGTCTGCCCCAATCCATTCCGTAGACACTGACGCTCGATCTTGATGTCCGTAAGTATCATATGTTGTGATTCTGATAGTCCGGGTTTTCTGATCAACCTCGATTTCCGGGAACCAGTCTTTAGCTACGTTCCAGTTCCCGGTAGGCGTGCAATCTTCCTGGACTATAACAGGTTTCAGCCAGTCCCGCATTGCTCGCCGGGCAATGTTGGCACAAAATTCCAGGGTCTGGGCATCCATTTTTGTATTAACGGGATACCCTGCTTTTTTCGCGATTTTAATGGAGTCCTTCTTTGTCATAATTTTTCCCCTTTCGTTTTTTTTATATTTCGGTTGGGGAGGGCATCTCCTGCCCGCACCCGGCGCCAACTTTTTGCCATTTTTTCCTGTTTCACCTCCTTTCTGATTGCGTTAGCTGTTAGGAGATCCTTACGTCTTCATTCTCCTGGACCTCCATCCAGCAGTCCCGCCCCTTGTCAAAATAGGAGCAGAACAGCTCTGTCCGCACAGTACCCGCGTCGGAGTCCAAAAAAACTGCAAACACAGCATCTCTGGGGCTGGCGTCAAAATGGACGTTGCCCTCGTAGGCAAAAGCAACGGTGAGGGGTAATCCCTTAAGAATCCCCCGCACCTTCGGCAGAGGGTTCAGCCCCAGTCTGTATGCCGCCTCTAAGGTGGCACACAGGTCGGCTTGGCCCGAAAATCCGGCCAAGACAATCCTTTCATCGATACAGATCTCAAGCCTCTCGTCGGTCAGAGCGGCCTGCGCTTCCTGGTCAAGGCCGCCCCAAAACTTCAGGCTGGCTTTTTCGATCAGGTCTATGGCCTCCGATCGGCTAATGTCCTCTTTCTCCCACGTGTTATGGGAGACACACCGACATGTCCCCATGCCCAGGTGCTCTGCATTCCAACATGAGAGGGTTTCGTGGACAAAAACACCCCTATCCTGGTCATAGGTCAGGGCAGAGGTCGCAATTTCCTCACCGTACTGATTTCTGGTCACTTCCAAATCCATTTTAATCTCCTTTCGCCCTGGTCCACTGGCCAGGTGCAGGTCTGAGTCCCCGGATTGCGTCCGGTGCGCTAAAACTTATTGTTAGCTATGATTTTAGTTCTCCGTTAACGGTTTGTCAAGGAAAAAATCGTTTAAAATGCGTTTTTTTTAGCTTTGATTTTAAAAAATCGTTTAAAATGCGTTTTTTTTAGCTTTGATTTTTAGATTAAATTTGCCTTAGCTTGCTTATTAGGCATAAATGAGTTAAACTGTGCATTAAAAAACGGACAAAAACGCATAGGTAGGATAGGGTAGGCCCCAAAAAAGCGAATGTGGGCTAAATTTGGAAGCCATTTTTTTATTGACATTGTCTTATAATATGTGATATTAACGATAAAACCCATGCGGAGGCAATTAAAATGCTGTTTTTTGTCAAAAAGCCTTTTTGCGATCAGATCAAGGCCGGATTAAAAACGATTGAGATAAGGGCCGGTAAACGATATCAAAATATTGGTATTGGTGATAAACAAAGCATAAACGGTCATTTTTATGTGAAGGTAACTTCAAGGCGGGTATTTAAAACCAAAACCGCTCTTTTTAATTTTCTCAAGATCCGGCATAAAAAAGCCGGCTTCCCCTCTTTAGCCGCAGCAAAACGGGCCTGTTCCGAGCTATATCCCGATGCGACCGGCCCTTATTTTGCCTTTTATATCTCCATGGGCTGACTGTCCCATATCCTTTTTGCCTCTTCCTCGGGATATTTCTCACCCTCATATACCGCCGATATCACAGGTCGGTAAATCCTCCTGTTTTTTCTCGCGCTCTGCTTCCTTTTTGTATTGCCGATCCCCCTGCCCATGGCCGTAAGGGTCCCCGGTTTAGGGGCATTTATCACCCGCCACGCATTGCTCTTTAATATCCGGGCCTTTTCTCCAGGGTGGGACGTACGCACGTAAAAACTCTTACCCACTCCGCCTAACATGGCCCCGCAGAAATCGGCCATGGCCGCCCCTATGCTCACACCCTGATAGTCGGGCAAGCAAACCAGCCTGTGGCCCCTGTATGCATTTTTAAGGTGCACATGCGGGAAGGCCATGAGCCCGGCAAAGGCAACCGGCCGGTTTTCCCATATAGCCATAAAACATCTGGCCGCCCTGTGGAGATCTCGGCTCAGATAATGAGCCGCTTGAAATATTTTCCACGCGGTATAACGAACCCTGACAATATCGAGCTTGATTTTTGGGCGGGGTTGAAGAAACCTCCACTCAAAAGAATTTTCCACCGGGCAGTAAACCCAGTCCGGCTGCAACCAGTCCATGACATCATAATGGCACGTCACTGCAATAAACTTCTGTTTCCTTTTACGCACGGTCTTTGCTATAGCATGACTCCCTATCTGTGCCACGGTCCTGTCAACAACGCTCGTAAACTCATCCACTACAGCTAAATCCGTATTTTCGGCCAATACCCTGGCCATTGTCACACGGAATTTTTCACCCGTACTCAACACATGATACGGCCTGACCCATGCAAGGGGCGAGGAAAAACCAACGGAAGATAACAGGGTTGTAACATCTTTTATTCCCATATCAGAAGGAAACGCATCTAAAATGCTCTTATCCTCGGGCCAGTCAAACTCCCCTGCAATATGCTTTTTAAATATCTCGTTTATTATTGTGCTCTTTCCGCACCCCGAGTGACCAACTATCAGCCCGACGTTCCAGTCCCTGGCATCAAGTGGGAGATCCACCTGCCATGTAAGGGCATCCCGCTCACGCGGAGGCACATCAAAAATAGACTCCATCTGCATTACCCGGGGCGTTCGTTCAATACTGCTTTCCCTTACGATACATATGCCTTGCATTCGTATCCCTCCTTTGACAGTCTACCCAATAATTTCACCTGCGACTTTTCCGTAAGGTTCATAACCACAATTTCAAATGCCTCATCAATACTTTCGATTGATTTTTTCTGTTTACCTCTTTCCACTTCATTGCCTTGGTTATAAATCAATTTGTCCAACTCCTCAAAATCAAACCCCGTCAATTCACTATCAAGCAAGGAAGCATCTATTTCCGTTATTTCCTGTTTCAAATACTCCTCAATCCAATCACTTTCCGCTACTTTATTATCCGCTATGCGAAACATGCTTACCTGCTCGGGCGTCAGATCCTCATCAATAATAACCGGCACCTTTTCTAATCCTAACTTCTTAGCAGCCAGAAGCCTGCCGTGACCGGCCACGATCTCCTTCCCTTTATCTATCAGGATAGCACCCTGGAAACCGACCTCCTTGATCAATCTGGCAATCTTGTTCACCTGTTTTGCCGGGTGTGCCTTCGGGTTCCGCACATAAGGAATCAACTCGTCCACCGCCATCATCTGTATCTTTTGGGCCTCTACCTTAATCCCTTTCTTTTTCGCCATTTTATTTTCTCCTTATCCGTGTTCATCCGCGCAAATCTGTGCCTGCCCCGTGAAATGCTTTTGGCTTTTTATTTCACTGGGGTCCCCATCCTTTTGTTTTAAGGCATTTGGCATTTTTACCCGCGTATACGCCTCAAACCATTTCTCGATATTACCCGTATAAGCAATCCATTCTTTGCCGGTACACCGGGCAGGCATACCTGCCTTTATATATTTGTCAAACATATAATCCGAGACATTACCTAAAAACGTCTTAATCTCTTCTTTACACGTCAGGATCTTCTCGCTTTTCATTGCCCCTTTGCCTTTTCTATTTCCTCTTTTCTCATTTCTTTCTTTACATGCCCTTGCTTATCACCCGCCGCTTTTTTGTCTTTTCTTCCGCCTTTTCCTTTTTTTTAAACTTCACCCTTAACACATTTGCGGCGACCAGGTTATATACACTACAGTCCCAGCCGTGATTTGCCTTTGAAGGCGGATTTTCCCAGAAACCCTTGTCATTGACATACTCCGCGCACATATGCATGGCCCATTCATCCGGCATATCCGCGTTCATGTGCCAGGCCCCCGGATCAGCCGGACTAATCTCCAATTTATTAGCCAATTGATTTTTGAAATAGGTCACGTTCGCCCGCAGCAGCATGATCCCGCCCGGTATCATCTTATTTGTGCCGGGATACGTGTCGATCTTGCCGAACTTATGCGGCTGGGCCATGTTCTGTTCACCTTTAAAGGGTGCTAATCTCCCCCTGTGCATCCTGGCGAAATCGTATATCTCCGCCGTGCGACCACCCATGGCGTCATGCACCGCAAACCGGACAAAGTACTCTTTGCCGTCCGAATCTAAATATTCTTCCTTAAATAGCACCTGTTCAATTGATTCAATTGAATCAACAAACCCGCATCGTACCTGCCAGCTCTCCTGTGTCATACCCCAGCCCCATGCCCGGACCTCGTACCAGAAACCATACTTCTGAGTATCCACACCGGCGGTCAAACAAGAGACAATCCCGCCCGACGGAACCAACCCCTCGGGCCTGTCATCTTTGAGTATAAGTATTTTATCCTCTTTTCTCTCCGCCATCCAGTCGGTCCACGGAATCGCGGCATGGGAATTATTGAAGTCCTTAAGTTTTATCTTGTCTTTTAGCCCACGCAGAAAAGCGGCCGCCGCTTCGCTCAAACCCACAAAATGAGACAACCATGAAGGCATGTGAAACCCGATCTTCGAGGGCCTGTATTTTCTGAGATACTTTATTAACTCCAACCCGCTCCTTTCCCCTTCCCCGCTTCTATCTTCTTTGTAGTCCCCTATCGTTTCCCCTGCCTCCATACTCCTCCACCGGCCCCACCTGACCGCCACATCCCGTTTAAGATCGTTCCATTTACTCTTACACCGGATGCACTCATACCAGGCTAATTCCTTCAATTCCACGTTCTCCGGGTCCCGTTCCCCTTCCGGCCACTTTATCTGCTCAAACACCATGCGCTGTATCATTCCGCAATCCGGGCAGCATACTTCATAAATAAAGATCACCTGGGCCTCTTTTGTAAGTGCCGCCCATATGGGCCCGGTCTCTATTGTGGGAGTGCTGAGTTTCCATATCTTCCTGTTGTGCCTGTATGTCCTGAGCCGTTTTTCCCCTTTGCTTATGGGATCGGCCTCGCGTTTGCCGGCGGTCGGTGGGTATTTGTCCGTTTCATCAAACACTATGTATTTGATCGGCTTATTTGCCAGTCTGGACGCAGATCTGGCCCATGCCATGTATATGGGCATATGTTTCAGGTTTATCCTGAGTGCCGCCTCGTCATCAACCGTCCCGCTCAGATACGTCCTTAGCCTGGGACTCGACTGTATCATTGGGAGTATTCTATCCTTACTATTCTCCTTTGCCGTCTGTTCGTCCGGGTACACAAACAGGGTAGGGCCCGGGTCCCGGTCTATGGCATAACCAATACAATTATTAACGCTCTCACTCTTACCCCCCTGATCCGCAGCGCAAACAATTGTAGTCTCCACGGACGGAAAAAACGAGGCATCCATAATACCGGCCAAGCAGGGGGTAATCTCATTTTTCCACTTACCCGGCATACGTCCCATAGTAATAACCCTGTGCCTCTCGCACCATTTAGACACGGGCATATGTTTTCTCTTCCGGTATATTTTCCTCTCCGCATCGGAGAACCGAAAAGAATAAGTAACCGCCTCACCCCGCCCCACGTCATGCCGGACCTGTTCCCCGCTGATCGCGGGATCTATAACTGCTTTCATAACAACCTAATCCTCGCCAGGCCATGCCTGGCCACGCCCTGTCCCGCCTTGCCTGGCCAAGCCCCGCCATGCCTTGCCACGCCGTGATCCCCGCCTTGCCAAGCCTTGCCCAGCCATGCCGCGCCAAGCCAAGCCCGGCCCTGCCACGCCTCGCCTTGCCAAGCCGTGATCCTCGCCCCGCCACGCCTCGCCTCGCCTCGCATGGCCATGCCCCGCCACGCCTCGCCTCGCCTCGCCTGGCCATGCCCCGCCTCGCCGGGCCTTGATCCTCGCCTCGCCTTGCCCTGCCAGGCCCTGCCCAGCCACGTCCCTTACCCCGTTACATCGCCTTAATTACCGGTTCAAACTTGCCGAACGTGCCGCTGTTGGGACTGCTCGGGCGCCAGTCACCCAAGCCGCACATGGCCCCTGCCTG
>JAFDDR010000002.1 GCA_019310785.1 Deltaproteobacteria bacterium | reverse complement strand
GCACAAAGATGCGCAGTAAACGTGCATTTTTCAGATTTGAAATGGAACGGAAAAATGGAAACGGTCAATCAGCGAATTGTCAAAATTGACGGGCTGGCTCAATACTTACAGGCTACTCGTTCAAACGTGCGGAGGCTCTGGCGGCAGTATCCCCATTTTTTCGTCGGAACCGGGACCGATCTAAAAGCCGCTCGCTTTGATATTTCGGATGTGCTATTGTATCTGAAAATCAAGAAGGGGGTGGGTTATGAGCGTATGGCAGGATCCAAAAACAAAAAGATGGAAGTACAAATTCGAACGCCAAAAACAAAGGTACAAAAAAGAGGGGTTTGCCACCCAAAGGGAGGCGATCCTTGCGGAGGCGGAAAAGCGGAGCTGGGTAAATGCTCCAGCTCAAACAGGGGCCATCCCCTCCGCTTGCTTAGAAGAGATAATCCTCGAGTATCTCGAATATTGCAAAAAACGCAGGATGGCGACTAATACGGTACGGCAAAAGTATTTCGTATTAACAAGTCTTCTTTCCGACATTGGAGATAAGCCGGTCGATAAAGTGACCAAAGAAGATATTGAATCGTATCTGGATACACGAATCGATTCGGGAAAATCAACACATAATCGGGATCTCCGGGATATTCGCGCGATGTTTAACTGGCATTTTGGGAGACAGGCTGTGCTTTTTAATCCTGCCAATGACATTTATAAAATAGGTGAGGATCTTACAGTGAGATACATCCCACCGATTCAAGATTATACGGTGGTTAAGTTGGTTGCCTCTATTGATGAGGTTGATTTCTTGGAAACCATATTTCACGCAGGCTTAAGAAGAATTGAGGCACAGCGTCTATTGTGGGACCGGGATATTAATTTTGGGTCCTCATCGCTTATTGCCTGGACCAGGAAACGTAAGGATGGCGCGTTGACTTCGAAGCCTAAGGCGATGACTAAAACTCTTCGCAGGGTCTTATATTCTCGATATCAGAAACGCGACAAATCAGATCCCCGAGTTTTTCAATTCGATACCGATTTTCTGGACCATATGATGCGACGCTTATGTAAAAAAGCGAAAGTGCAGCGATTCACTTTACATGCATTGCGGCATTTAGGCGCTTCAAGTCTCTTAACATCAAATGCACCTCTGCCGGCGGTTCAGGCATATTTGGGCCACGAACGGGTCACCACAACCGACATCTATGCCCATATGTTTCCAACGGCAATTCAACAAGCAGTGGACATTTTAGATAGCGTTGAAAATCAAGATCGGACCGATCAGACCGGTAAGGTGGAAGAAGGGATTCAATAAAAATATTATGTAAGTGGTTGAAATGGCGGAGAGAGAGGGATTCGAACCCTCGGTAGAACTTGCGCCCTACACTCGCTTAGCAGGCTACCGAACCTTATTGTAAGTAGCATAACTTATTGAATTTATTACACTTCGCCTTTACCAACGGCATCAAATAACACTAAATATACTGTAAGTGTTACTGGATCGGACCGAATCGGACCGGTGGATTGGGATTGGTTTATGGATGAAAAGTCAGTTGAGGAGATGGTCCGGAAACGTGTTGAGGAGGAGTTTAAACAACGGGCCGAGAAAAAGCAAGCGGAAACCCGGGCGGGAGTAAATGGAGAGGTTGATTCCCGGTTTGTCCGGGATTGTCTTTATGCCAATCAGTTAGGGGATGGGATGCTGTATTCGGCGCTTCATGATGGGCAATTTCTATTGAATCAGAGCAGCGGGGAGTGGATGTCCTGGACTGGGCATCATTGGGACCGGGATATCCGTCAGCGAGCCGTGGCATCGGTGGAAAATGTGGCGCAGAGGTACCTGCAGGATGCCCAGGATCTGGTCAAAGAGATCGATTGGGCCATGCAGAAAAAGGATACCAAACGGGCCGGATCCCTGAAGGAGATCCAGGAGGATATTTATAAACGGGTTGGAAGGTTGCGGACGGAGAATGGGAGAATGAATTGTCTCAAGTTCTCGGCGGTCAACCTGAAGCACAGTCTTGATATTATAGGTGATGAGCTGGATCAGGATCCCTGGGTGTTGGGGTGTGAGAACGGGGTCATCGATCTCAAGACCGGGGAGATGCGCCCCGGGAAACCGCAGGATATGATTTGTAAGGCCTCGCCGGTCGAATACCAGGGTATCGATGCGCCGGCGCCCATTTGGGAGGAGACTCTTTATCAGATATTCGGGGGGGCCAAGGCCGAAACAGATGAGGAGATCCGGCAAACAAAGGATCTGGTCGCCTACGTCAACCGTCTTTTGGGATATGCCTGCACCGGGCTCACCAAAGAAAATATCCTCCCGATCATGTGGGGTCAGGGACGGAATGGGAAGACCACGATCGTGGAAACAATCTCCAAGGTTTTGGGGCCCCTGGCGGCACCGATCCAGTCGGAGATGCTCCTGGACCAGGGCCGGGTTAAGAACTCTTCCGGACCCAGCCCGGATATCATGGCCCTGCGCGGCCTCCGGATCGCGTTCGGATCCGAGGCAGATGAGGGCCGCCGGTTCTCTCCTTCCCGGGTCAAGTGGCTGTCCGGCAGTGACAGCCTGGTAGGCCGGGCGCCCCATGATCGATATGAGACCTACTTTTTACCCACACACACTCTCGTCTTATTGACCAATCACAAACCCCATGCCCCTGCTAATGATTTCGCCTTCTGGCAGCGGGTGCATTTGATCCCTTTCCCTTTCAGTTTTGTCGATCGAGCGCCGCAAGCGGACAATGAGCTGCGGGCGGACAATGATCTACCTGATAAGCTTATGGAAGAGGCCCCTGGGATTTTGGCTTGGTTGGTGCGCGGGTGCCTGCAATGGCAGAAGATGGGTCTTGCTCCTCCACAGGTGATCATCGATGCCACTGCCGAATATAAGCGGGATGAAGATCTGTTGGGCGATTTCTTAGATCAATGCTGCCATGTCGATTCGGAGGCCGAAGCGCCGGCGTCCGGTCTGTATGATGCGTTTAAGGAATGGTTTTCTGAGAATGTCTCTAAAAAGAGTTCCATGTCACAGAAGAAATTTGGAAATTTAATGAAAGATCGGTTTGAGAAGTACAAAAGAGGGGTTTATTTTTACAAGGGGCTGCGCCTGTTGACATAGGGAGGATGTCCATATGCTTTGCGGGATCTGTAAGAAACGAGAAGGGAAAAAATATCGCATTCCTGAATCGTGCCACGATGGTTTTATGCTTATCTGTAATGATTGTGGCATGAGAATAAAAGCGCGGATGAACGAGCGGATTCTTAAACGAGGATATATCACGGACGACGACCTGCTCGCAGATTTCATTGATCAAAATTGTCTTATCGATCCTGCATGGCAGACTCGGACATGGGGTTTATATGTTGCATTTCGTGAATGGTTCACGACAAATATATCAAGAAGCTGGGTCCCATCCTGGAAAAAATTTAACAAGCTCATGACTGGTCGCTTCGAAAAACGTAGAAGAGGTGTCACATTTTACAAGGGGCTGCGCCTGCTCACGTAAATGCCGGACCATACGGACTATAAATCCATTGGTCCTGATAAACGTCCACGCTTTTTATTTTTAAATATCAACACTTTACAGCAGCAGTGAGACCATAAGACCATAAATGCACCGTATAAAGCCAGGGTGTTCTTATAGGAATGTTTAAGCCGTTTTCTATGCAACTATAGTCCAATAGTCCATTTACTATAAAAAGAGATAATATAAGGTATTGATATATATAAATAAAAGAGTGTGGACCATTGAATGAAAAATGATGGACCATATGGACCATTAAGAAGATGAACGTCGAACATTGAACGTTCAACATCGAATAATGAATGAGGAGTAGATATGGATATTCTCAATCTAAAGCGGATCTTGGGGCGGTATTTTTGGCCGCAGGGGGCAAACGAGGGAGCAGACCGCAGGCCGTTTGACCCCTAAAGAAAAAATGAAGCGGAAAAGCCGGAACCGGATGGCGCGGGCGAGTAGGCGGAGAAACCGAGGGAGGTGAATATGCAAACAAATCTATTTATCGAAAGCGGTGCAGAGTTCTCGCCTGATAGAGTTTACCGGTATTCGCTATGGCGATTCTGGAGCAAGGATAGCGCGTACGCCGCATTTGTAGGTTTAAACCCGTCGACCGCAGATGAACACAAAGACGATCCGACAATCAGGCGGTGCATTAGATATGCGAAAGATTGGGGTTATAGCGGAGTGATTATGTTGAATCTTTTTGCCTATCGCTCCACCGATCCAAAGCGACTTTATACCGTTGATGACCCTATCGGGCCTGACAATGATTTTCACATACGCAGTGCAAGCAGTAAGGCTCAAGTCACAGTTGCAGCGTGGGGAAACCACGGAGACTACCTTGATCGAGCCGCGACTGTAATACACCTTTTAAAAGCTCCGCAATGTTTGGGGGTGACAAAAGCGGGTAGCCCCAGGCATCCGCTGTATCTCAAGAAAGACTTAAAGCCGGTGCCATACATCAACCGTTAATCTGCTGGTTAGGTAAGGAGAATTGAGATGTTACATGTATCATTTGCAATGACATCGGGGGCTTTTACTGACCGGTCTAAAACCGAAACGAGACGGTTCTGGAAACCCCGGCACGCTGAGAAATTCAGACCTGGTGTTGTTTTTATGGGTATCACCAAAGATTTCCGTGCCGACGGGAAACGGATGCACCCGGCGCGTGTGATTTTTTGCCGTAAGGAATCTTTAGGGGACATGACGGAAGATAGTTTTTTGAGAGACGGCGGCACGCGGTACTGGCCGGATCGCATGGCCTACATTGCCGCGATGGGCGGCCCGCATCGTGTGCCATATGTTATCCGGTTCGAACATTTGACGCTGCCTTCTTTTCAAGACCAAATAGTTGATGAATTCGTTATCCCTCTGGCAAATATGGCACTTGATGGGAGCAATAAAAGTAATATTTACGATTTGTGCGATAAGGCAAAGGCGTTTATGGAAAAGAACGCGGAAGGTGCACCATGAATCTCACAGAAGAGCAATTATATACCCTGCGGCACATGTTGGGGATCAATAAACCTAACGATCGAATTCCGCGTCCGTATCGAAATTATGCTGCGGTAAATCCTGGCGATCAGAAATTTGCTGAAATGGAGCGATTAGGAGCCGTGGAAAGGTATGAAGCAAGGGCCGGGTCCGATTATGATTATTTTCAGTGTACTGCTGCCGGGAAACTGGCCGCAATACGGAGCCATAGAACAATCCGGAAAGCAAAACCTCAGCGGCGATATTCCAGGTTTTTGGATCTGTGTGACGCGATCCCCGAACTGACGTTTAAAGAATTCTTAACTGAGCCCGAGTTTGCTGATATTCGAGAGAGCGCCTAAGTCATGAACGTCCTTGATCTGACACGAAAATATTATGAGCCTCGGAAGGTCTCTTCCAGGAAAGGTGGGGAATATCATTGTGCGTGCCCGGGGTGTGGTGATGGGGGGAAAGGTGGGAAGTCGGACCGGTTTTGTGTTTGGCCGGAAGCGAATGAGGGCCAGGGGGCCTACTGGTGTAGGCGATGCAAAAAGAGCGGGGATGCGATCCAGTTTTTGAGGGACTTTGAGGGGCTCGGGTACAAGGAGGCGTGCGCCCGGTTGGGAATAGAGACGAAAGAGTTCAGGCCCTATGTGGGGCCAAAGGCGAAAAGGGAAAGGAAAATGGAAGAATGGAAACCGGATCCGGAGAAGGGACCGCCGCCGGAGTTGTGGCGGGAAAAGGCCGGCACCCTGGTGGAGTGGGCACATATGAATCTGATGCGGATGGAGGCGGATGAGGGACCTAAGAAGATGCTGCTCGAGCGGGGGATTAATGAGCATGCCATGAAGTTTGGCCGGCTCGGATGGAACCCGGGAAAGGACGGGAAGGATCTTTTCCGCCCCAGGGAGTCTTGGGGTCTCGAGACAGAGATTAAGGATAACGGGCAGAAAAAACGGTTGTGGATCCCTCGAGGGATCGTGATCCCCATGATCCGGCAGACCCGCTTCCATGACGGAGAAGTCTGGCGGATCCGGATCCGGCGCGAGAAGGATGACCCGCGATATTATGTGATACCGGGGTCAAATATGGATTGCATGCTCCGGTGGGAGGGACACCGGGCCTATATCATTGTCGAATCCGAACTCGATGCGCACCTGATCGAAAACGAGGCCGGAGATCTGGCCGCGCCAATCCCTCTCGGTAACGCCTCAAGGAAGCCGGACGCGCGGACCTGGCACAGCCTGCAGGGAGCCGCGGTGATTCTCAATGCCCTCGATTACGACGAGGCCGGCAGAGACCAGAGCGAGTGGTGGGCGCGGCATCTGCCCCAGTGCAAGCGGTGGATTGTAGTAGAGGGTAAAGATCCGGGTGAGATGTACCAGCAGCAGAGGCTAGTCAAAAGGGCGCTCGATATTAAACTAACTTGTCTTCCTCCGGACGTCCTGGATGTGTTTTCAAGCAAAAGGGCACTGAAGCAGCTTGAGACTGAAATAGTTCAGCAGGAAAGTGAAGAGGAAATTGAAAGACACTGGGAGAAAATTGAAAGAGTCCAGGAGGAACTTGAAATTAAACTGCGTTGTCTTTCTGTGGATTCCATACAAATGATCGGGGAGGTGGAGGAACTTAAAAAACACATTAAGAGGCTGGATCTGAGGGAGTGGATACAGGTGGGGCTGCCGAAGGGGTGGCGGATTTAAAAGATGAACATCGAATGGAAAAAGCCCACGAAATGAAAAATAGGACTAAAGCGGTCATTTGGATCATTGATAAGGTTTTTTAAAAAAGGGGGTGCAGGATGGAATTGAAAAAGGCGAAGTTTTGCATTGACTGTGAGGAGATTTTTGAGGGGGAGAATTGTCCCCGCTGCGGTGAGCGCTCCGTGTGGCGGTGGTTGAGAGAGTGGGTCATACCGCTACAAAAATTGACGAATAGGGATGCTGTTCGTAATTCGGGGCTCGGCTGTTCGTCATTCGATTATTAAAGAAAGCAATCGAATGACGATCAAGGATTGACGAATAATCGAATAAAGGAAAAGGAAAGGGAGGAGATGAAAATGCACACAAAAGAGGAATTATTGAGTTTGTCGAACATTGGTGATGGTGCGGCTATGGAGATGTTTGACTTGGAGCTCGGGAGGATCCTGAAAAACATTATGGATCCCAATACCGAACCTAAGGCAGCCAGGGAGATTGTGCTCAAGGTGAAGTTCCGTCCGGATGAGGACCGGGACCTGGCCCAGGTGGATGTGGCCGTATCATCTAAGTTGGCAGGCTCCAAGGCCTTTATGACAAGGGTGATATTTGGCAAGGATTCGCGGGGACGGATGGAAGCCCGGGAGCTTGAGACCGGTCAGCGGTCGTTATTTGAAAACAAGGGAAACGTGATATCGATGAACCAGGAAGGAGGGGAATGAGATGATAAAGGAAGCGATGGAAAAAGTGGTGGAAATGGCAACCCCGAAACTAATAAAGGTGAACGAAAGATCATACTCGAGCAAAACAATATTCCCGGTGATGGAGCCTGTGCCTGCCGTGCTGACTGATATCCATACGCTGACCGGATTGACGGATTATCTAAAAACCAATATTGACAAATTAGATATGTCCCAACTCCTGATCCACGTGCAGGGACCCGCACATGTCGCTTTATGCTCGCGTCTGACCGGGGATTTTTTATCACGTCCCCACTATCTGACTGCAACGGCAGAGTGCCCTGATTTCCTTTATGACCATTATTACAGTGTTGAGATGTTTATCATAAAACTGCAGGCCATATTTTTGCCCACCGAACTGCAGAGGCAGTTGTTAAGCATCGTGGGGAACCTCAAGGACTCAAACACAACCAAATTCAAAGACGACGGTGTTACCCAGGAGGTGACCGTAAAGGCCGGTATAACACGGGTGGAAGAGACCGAGATCCCGAACCCGATAGTGTTACAGCCGTACAGGACGTTTTTTGAGATCGGTCAGCCCGAGAGCCTGTTTGTTTTCAGGTTAAAGACCGGTCCCAACGGCAGCCCGTTATGTGCCCTGTTTGAGGCAGATGGCGGAGCGTGGCGCCTGAAGGCGATTGAGCGGATACGGGACTGGATAAAGAAGATGGTCCCGGAGGTGGCGATTATCGCGTGATGAGTACGGGGTAAAGTGTTTAATGTTCATAATTCGTAACTCGGTTATTCGTTAATCGATTGTTGAAAAAAAGTAATCGAATGACGATCAAGGATTGACGAATAATCGAACAGGAAAAAGAACAGGACTAAAGCGGCAAGACCATGGACGTGATATGTGAGCAGGCGGATGAGTGCCGGGATAAAGGGATTGATTGCGGGCATATGGATCTTCATACGTTTGGTTTGGATTGTTACGGGACATGTTGGGAGGCCACGGGGATGACGATCGAATGTGTGGCAATGAATACCGAGGATGAAATGCTGAAGGAGTTGAACTTTGATGACTGAATGTCTCTCACAGAGGCACAGAGAACACGGAGACTCTGATAACCATATCCGGATGATCCCTAAGGACGATCTCCTCTTGTGCGTCAAGGATGCGGTGATCATGAGAGATAAGGATTGCGGCCGGTTGGTGTGTCTTCCCGGCCGGGATGTAAAGGTTATGGCCGATGCAGTGGCGGTGACCGAGGGTGTGTATAAGGCGGCCAGGGATCAGGCCGTGAGACGGGTGCAACAAGAGAGTCTGTTTTATTAGGTAGGTGCAGATTGAGTTTAATTGGTGTCGCAGCGAACACAATAAAACTTAATAAAGGTAAAGGAGGAAAAGAGAATGGAAAATGAGATTTATCAGGAGGTAGAGTTGAAGAGGTTGCAGCCTAACCCGCTGAACCCGCGCAAGCGGTTTTCAGGGGCCAAGTTTGACGAACTGGTGGCATCGATCCGGGAAAAGGGGGTGATTGAACCGATCCTGGTGCGGCCTGTGGAAGAGGACCGGTTGGAGATTGTGGCCGGGGAGAGGCGGTACCGGGCGAGTCTGACCGTGGCCGAAACCGGGGGAGGCCTCAACGGGCAAAAAATCCCGGCGTTGGTGCGTGACCTATCCGATGAGGACGCCTTTGACATGATGTGTATCGAGAACCTACATCGTGAGGACCTCACGGAGTTGGAGGAGGCGGAGGGATTTAAGACCTATCTTGACAAACGGGGGCAGGATGCCTTGCCCGATCTGGCGCAGAGGACCGGGATCAACCCGAGATATATCCGCCGGCGTGTGGGAGTACTCTCGCTGCCAACAAAGACTTTAACGGCATGGGAAAAGGGGAATCTCAAATACGGGCATTTAGAGCAGCTCTCCAGGTTGCAGGATAAAAAGGAGATTAAGAAATACACGGGGAAGATAATTAAATGGCGCGGCGGGTATTCTGTCGGACGATTAAAGAATGACATTAATAGTGATGCGCCCGAGTTGAAATCCGCCAAGTTCAACCGTGAAAAGGCAGGCTGTTCAGCGTGCCAACAGAACAGCGATATCCAGAAAAGCCTGTTCGAACTGACGGACCTGAAAGGCGCCCATTGCCTGAACCTGAAATGCTTTAAACAAAACCAGAACAACTGGCTCACGGCCAACTGGAAAAAGACCGGGTACCGGAAACAGCACGGGACCAATGGTTTCCGGTTTTACGGAGATGTGGGCTGGCAAGACTATGAGGCCTTTGACGGTTACAGTAATCATAAACCCCTTAAAAAATGTAAGGAATGTGATTCTTTCATAACAATACTGCATCTTGATGGAAGAGTGAATGAAGGGAAGGTGTGTATTGGAGACAAAAATTGCTTCAGCGCATGCAGGGAATCAAGCAAGGCTTCCGATGCCGGGGATACCGGGCAGGCCGGCGCCACCGTCCGCAAGCCGCCGGCCTGGCATGGGGCCTACTTCCGGGAGCAGTTTTATAAGGAAGTATTGCCGGAGAGGCTGCAGGGACAGGTATCGGCCCGGATAGACCTCTTTGCGCTCTTAAAGTCAAACACGGATCTTCACGAGTGGTTTGGCCGCAAGCACGGCAAAGAGGCGAAGGATGACACCTGGGGCTTTTGCATGCGAAATGAAGAAATATGGGACATAGTGTCCGCCATGGAGAACGTCGACGCTATGGATGAACTCAACGAGGCGTCTATCCTGGTGGTCATGCAGAATCAATATGATACGAAGGGCCGGCGGGCGATCGCGGATCATATAGGGATATCCCTTGAAAAGGAGTGGCGGATCACGGAAGAGTATCTGAATAAAAAGACTATTTCGGAGATACACAAGATCGCTGAAGATTTTAAGGTGTTTGAACAGAAAGCGGCAAAGACCTTTCTCTATGAAACGCTGTTGAAAAAACGGGAGAAGTTCAAGAGTTGCAAGAAAGGCGAATTGAAACGGATATTTCTGGAAAGCGGTGTTGACCTGGCCGGTGTGGTGCCGGAGGAGATACTGGCGGAGTGAGGATAATACTACAAAAGCGGAGTTATGCGGATCTATATAATCACTTGTTAGCATCCAGGCACACAAATGAAAGAAATTAAGTTTTGCCCATGTTGTGGGTATCCATCTGAGATAGAGACAGATTCCAACATATTTCATGGTCAATGTTATTCAGATCGTTATCCCTACGCTATTGGAAATCAAGATCATGGGTATAAAATACGTTGTGTGAAATGTGGGTGCCAAACATGTTGGTGGCATTACAAAGAGGAAGCGATAAAAGCATGGAACAATCGGGCTAACAAGCCAGTCCAGTGGAGCGGTAGCCGCCCGCTGACTTAAATTGTTTGCGCCTTTGCGTGAGAAAATATTCAATATTCAATAGTCAATATTCAATTATAAAGTGCCGACTTACAAATACATATGTGAAGTTTGCGAGAGACCGGGAAAGGCGTGGCGGCCTGAAGGCCATCCTCCGCGGTTCTGCAGTAAACCATGTATGACGGAAGGGATGATCGGGCAGCCGCGCAAACCGGTCAAGTATATTATCACGCGGGAGATGCACACGCGGATTGAAACGGTTTATAAGCGTGATTCGGGCAACGGGCAGGTGGCGACACTGGCCAAGGCGTTACATCTGCCGAGATGGAAGATCACGCGGTATGCCACTACCTAGGGGTGGATCGCCAAACAAAAGGCAAAAGGGCCAACCTGGACCGAGGCAGAGACCGAGCAGCTCCAGAAGTTTGCACGGTATTCTCCGGGACGAATCCGGATAAAGATGAAGGAGCGGGGCTATATCCGGTCCGAGACAGCCATCGTGCTCAAACTCAGACGGATGAAGATGCACCAGAACCTGGCCGGGCATTCGGCCCGGAACGAGCGCCAGGGAGGTGATCACTGGTGGATCCTGGATCAAAATATCAAGGAATATGTTTTAAAGCATTTGTATGAGATCGACATCCGCAAGGTGGATAAGTACTGGTTTGTGGATATGATACAGGCGTAAGGCGTGAGGCGCAAGGATGGTGAGGGGAATAGATGCCCGTAGACTGGAGTAAATATCCGGATGATTGGCCGGAGATCTCGTTGGCCGTGAAGGAAGAGGCGGATTGGCAGTGTGAGATGTGCGGGAAGCAGTGCCGGTTACCGGGAGAGATGTTTGATACGCACAAAAGGACATTGACTGTGGCTCATTGTAATCACAGGCCGATGGATTGCCGACCTGAGAATCTGTGTGCCGCGTGTGCGCCATGTCATCTTCGGTATGATGCGAAACACCATGCGCTGACACGGTGGAAGAAAAGGAATAAAAACCAGTTGTGTTTATTTTGATAAACGCTTGGCGCGAAGAATTAAGATGGAACGGATGACTGCCCCCGCTTGTTAGAAAACTATCCATGACGTTCCCGGCGGCGGTTCATGGACCTGTGTTCTGCTTAGAGCAACAAAACACGGGCTTTGCTGGAAGTGGGTATTCCGGGCAGACAGACGAGAGGGTGAAGAGCCTATCGTAAAAGGGGAGGAAGTTAAGTTCACTTCGCGCCAAGAAATCCTTTAGCGTTTTTGGCAAGGATGATGTTCGTAATTCGGGATCGGAGTCTTCGCTTACCTCGATTACTCGTTGCTCGATTGTTAAAGAAAATCAATCGAATGACGAACAGCCGAGTGACGAGTGACGAAGGAAGGAGGAAAAAATGGCGGCAGTTTATGGGACTTTTGGGATTTTGGCGTTTATCGGGCTGTTGGCCGGGTTTGGGTTGGTGTGGCTGGTGGATCTGGTTATGGGTTATTTTCTTAATCGAATATCAATCAACAATCATTAATCCTAATGTGAGACGGAAATATGCCGGATAAATTCAATAGGCTCATAGAGGTTGCGGAAGATGCGGACCGGGAGGAATTGGAGATCTTCCAGGATACCAAGGATGCCTGCGAAAAGGCATTTAAGGACGATCCCGCCGAGGCCAAGGCCAACAAGTCCAATTTAGATGCGGCCAGGGACGCACTGACGGAGTGTGTGGCCCGGTTGTGGCCGGTTTATTTTCCGGAGAAGCAGCAGGCTCCTGCCGAGAGCGAAAAGCGGTTTAAAACCGGCGAGGAAATGAAAGAGTGTCTGGCCAGGGCAGGTTATCCGTGCGGAAAAAGTAAACTCCTGGCCGCCAAAAACAAATATCAGCAAATGACGGTGCAGGAGGATAGCACAGTACTGGAAAGTGATCTTATTGCCTATGCTAAAAAATATGTCGCTTACCGTGGTGACCCGGCAGCCGTGATGGATATGAATCAGCGGCGGAAAGTCAAAGGCGAGGCCGATAAAATAGAGAAACAGAACCGGCTGTTGGATTATGAGTTGGGAATAAAAGATGACATGTATACACTCACAGCCGAGGTGGAACTGCAGACGTCTGCGCATAAAATCGTATACGATCAGGAGGTCAGGAATATGCACCTGACCCAGGCCCTCGCATGGATTGAGCTTGTGCGTGGAGACCCCAACCTCGAGGCGGAATTTATAGCGGCCATGGCTCGGAAGTTTGATGAGGTGAATAATCAGATGGCCAAGATGGGTCAGTTTCAAGTTGTATTCGAAGCAGCGGATATAGAAAAAGCTTAGCGGCCTTGCGTGAGAACATAATGGATATTCAATCTTCAATAGTCGTTAATAACCCCTCCAAATGGTTGTCGCCCGTTCTCCTCAAGAAACTGAAAGAGAAAGGCCGCCTCGAGTATGTGGGCTCGTTTTCGCGGGCGGAAAAAAAGATCATGCGCACGCGCCGGCCGATCCGACCGAGCAAGTGGGCCGAGCGGCACCGGATTGTGACTCTAAGCAAGCTTGAGGGTCCCTGGCGCAATGAGGTGACGCCATATCTGGCCGGGATCATGGATGCCATGGCCCTCCCTTATGTGCGCACGGTGATCATATGCGCGGCCAATCAGGTCGGGAAGTCGGAATGCGTTCATAATTTTGTCGGATGGTGCATCGACCGGAGTCCGGGCCCGGTGCAGTACAATTATCCTGACCGTCCGACCGCGGCAGAGAACTGCAAGGACCGCATACTGCCGATGATCGAGAGTTCGCAGCGCCTCAGGAGTTATCTGACCGGGTACGAGGATGACAAATCGTCGCTGCGCATAAAACTGCTGCATATGCCGATCTACCTCGGGTGGGCCGGATCTCCCGCGCGGATGGCCAACCGGCCCATCAAGGTCATGATCTTCGATGAGACCGATCTATATCCCGATCAACCCAGCAAAAGAGAAACAGACCCCATCTCTCAGGGTGAAAAACGGACCATCACATATCAGCATGATCACAAGATTATCAAGATATCAAAGCCGACCCTCGAGAGCGCCCCCATCTCGAAGGCATTGCTGGGGATCCCCGGCAAGGTACCGCCCGAGGCCCAGGTGGTGTTTGATTATTGGGTAAAATGCCCCGGATGCCATAAGCATCACTTGATGACGTTTGATCAGATCAAGTGGGATAAGGAGGTCAATGACGAGGAGAAGGAGGTCCATCCGGATCCGGAGCGGATGGAAGCCCTGGGCCTTGCCTGGTATGAATGCGCGATCTGTAAGGCCCAATGGGATGACAACCAGCGGAATAAGGCGGTTCGTGGGGGCCAATGGCGCACGCGACAGCGGGATGAAGGAGAAAAGGTCGAGGGCGGCATAGAGATGTTCAAATATCTCGAAAAAGAGCGCCCCCGAAAAATCGGCGTCCAGGTCCCCTCATGGATAAGCTCTTTTATGTCTTTGTCCAAGGTTGCCGCGGCTTTTTTGCGGGGCCGGAAGGATCCGGCAAAGCTACAGGACTTTATCAATGCCCATAAGGCCGAGGCCTACAGGCCAAAGATCCGGGCACGAAAAGAAGATGACATTTTGGCTTTGCGGGACGATCGGGACCGAGGGGTAGTGCCGTCAGAACCGCTCGTGGGACTGACCGCGGTTGCGGATACGCAGGATGACGGATTCTGGTACGAGATCCGGGCCTGGGGCCCCTGGCCCGACCTGGAGAGCTGGCAGGTGCGCGAGGGATTTGTCCCCTCAGTGCATTCCAAGGATTTCAGGGCCTTGGAGCAGGTACTGTTTTCGGATGTCTACAGGGATATGGACGGGGCTGAATACCCCGTACAACTGGTCTTTATCGATACGGGCGGGCACCGGACAGGAGAGGTCTATGACTGGTGCCGGAAACATAACCCGCGCGTGATGGGGATCAGAGGCCACAACCGCATGGCCCTGGCCTGGCGGTGGGATAAACCCGGGGAAAAACACCGGAAGAAAGGCCGCGATATCAGGCTATACGGGCTTAACGTAAATCATTATAAGGATATGCTGGTAAATCGCCTTCAGATATCTCCCATAGACCCGGGGGCATGGCACCTGCATAAGGACACTACCATCGATTGGGCGAGGCAGATGTGCTCGGAGGTCAGGAATGACGAGAAAGGGATATGGGAGGTGATCGAGAGTCGCGATAACCATGCGTGGGATATCTCGGGATATCACATGGCCATGGCAGATATCTATCTCAAGCACTTGGGGTTGGATAGCGGCGGCAAGGACGGCAAGAAGGCTGGAGGCAGAGGATCAATCAAGGTTGCGCGATCGAAGTTTATGAGTTGAAATAAATTGATGATTGTTGATTGATGATTGAAAAAACCCTCTCACAGAGGACACGGAGAAAAGATGAACGTCGAACATCGAACATCGAATAGAAGGCCACGGAGACACAGAGCGCACAGAGGCTATTTTCCACCTATTACACTGTTAAAGAAAGTAATCGAATGACGATCAAGGAGTGACGAGTGACGAAGGAAAGAAGGGCGGGGGCATAGGTTAGTGGTTGAAGTTAATGTGGCGATATTTAACATCGGAAATTGTGTAAAGGGGAGATCAACCATGACAGCACTTAACGGGATGGGAGAGATTACTAATTATTACGGGTTTAGCGCCCCGACGATCCTGGCCTTGATTCGACACAGGGGCTTTCCGGCAAATAAGCTTTCCGGAATATGGGCATCGGATACGGGGTTGATCGATCAGTGGCGCAAGGATCAGATCTTGAACGGGAGCATGAAAAAACAGCCGAAAAAGAAGGGGGAAAAACAGCCTGTCAAGCGAAAAGATGAAAAGATATGAAAAAAGATGACATATATATGAAAAGATTTCAAAAGATTTGAAAAGATTTCAAAAGTGAGAAAAAACCCATGATATAATCCTATCTAATCTTTTCCTCCTTCTTAGACCGGCCAGTGCAGTGGCTGCACACCCTGCATTTTGGCCGGTCTTTTTTTTGCAGGATGGAGGAAAAACCAGTATCCAAGAACCAGTATCCAGGATCCAGAAACCAGTATCCAGCATCGAGCATCCAGGATCCAGCATGGCTTTTACCAACACAGATCTAACAAACGTTGAAGCGGCGATCGTGGCGTTGGCCACCGGCGAGCGGGAGGTGAGTGTCTCGCTTGGCGACAAGCAGATCCGTTATGCCGAGGCCGAAATAGATAAGCTGCGTACCCTCCGGACGGAGATAAAGACGGAACTGCAGGCCGGTGCCGGTCGCAGGCGGTTTTTGCTTACACAGACGAGTAAGGGGCTTTAAGGGGATTGTTGATTGTTGATTGAAAGGACAAACAATCACAAATCAACAGCAGTTACAATCATAAATCAACAATCCAAAGACAATCATCGATCAACAATCAACAATCCAAAATGGCCAGATCAGCATACCTTAAAATCGTAGACGCAAAGGGTGATCCCATACCCGCGAAAGCCTATGCAGGTCCCTATGAGGGTGCGGCCTATGGCAGGCGGATGAGCACCTGGGGTACTTCCACGGCCGGGGCCAATACAACGCTCTTCAGCTCTCTCGGTACACTCCGGGCACGATCGCGTCAGTTGGTGAGGAATGATCCCCTGGCCACAGGCGGGATGGACACGTTGGTGGCCAATCTCGTGGGTACGGGCATCACACCGAGGTGGCTCCTGAAAGATCCGGATCTCAAGGCCGAGATCCAGGAGCTCTGGGCCGATTGGGTCTTAGAGGCGGATGCGGATGAGATATGCGATTTCTACGGTCTTCAGTCCCTGCTCACCAGGGGCATAATCGAGGGCGGGCATATGCTTGTCAGGTTCAGACCGCGCAGACCCGAGTCAGGGTTTTCCGTGCCGCTCCAGCTTCAGCTCCTCGAGGGCGACCATCTCGATGAAACATATAACTCTATGGCGCCCAACGGAAACGAGATCCGCATGGGGATCGAGATTAACAAGGCCGGAAAACGCGCAGCATACTGGCTGTGGAAAGAACACCCGGGCGAGTCGTTTCTTACTTCCGGGGACCACTCTAAACGGATCCGCGTCCCAGCTTCGGAAATCATCCATGTTTTTCGGCCCCTCAGGGCAGGTCAGCTTCTCGGCACTCCCTGGCTCGCCTCGGTCATCGTAACCCAACACGAAACCAATCAGTTTGACGACGCCGAAATAGTGCGCAAAAAGGGCGCTGCCATGTTCGGCGGGTTTATTACCGAGATGCCGGGCGAGTCGGTGGATTACCCGCCTCTTGGAAAGAAGACCGATGACGATTCCGAGGGCCGCGACGTGGTGGCCCTGGAGCCGGGGACGTTTCCTGTTCTGCCAACGGGAATGGACGTGAAGTTTTCCAATCCCGCGGACGTGGGAGGCGGGTACGAGGCATTCACCAAGCGCCAGGATCGCAGGGCCGCCAGGGGATTCGGGGGGCTCACATACGAAAAATTCTCGGGCAATCTGGAGGACGTCAATTACTCATCCATTCGCGCGGGCAATCTGGAGTTTCAACGAATCTGCAAACAGACCATCTACACCGTGCTGGTCTTTCAGTTTTGCAGGCGGGTCACACAACGGTGGGTCGATACCGCCGTCCTTTCCCGTGGTCTCATCATGCCTGATTATACTTCCAACAGGCGTAAATATCATCGAATCAAATGGGATATAGACGGCTGGCCATGGGTGGATCCCCTCAAGGATGTGCAGGCTGAAAAAGACGCGGTCCGGTCAGGGTTTAAGTCGCGGTCCCAGGTAGTGGGTGAGCGCGGGCATGACAGCGAGGTAGTGGATGAGGAGATCAGCAGGGACAATAAGCGGGCCGATAAACACGAGAACGTCTACGACAGCGACGGCCGGATGACCGATAAGAGCGGGAAGGCGCAGCAATTAATAGATAACGAGGAATAAAGGGTCGGGAATCAAAAGGATAAAACTTCGTAATTCGGGATTCGATTATTCGTCATTCGATTGTTAAAGAAAATAATCGAATGACGAATAAGGAATGACGAGTGACGAAGGAAAAAGAGCGTCAATCAACAATCATCAATCCGAAGGGTAATTCAAATGAACGAAAAAGCTGTTTTGACGCGGTTGGCAGGCAGGATAATCAATACGCCGCTTATGATCCAACGCGAGATGTTAGACATAATACTCAGCGTGATCGGTGTCCGGATCGGGCTCCAGGTGCCCATGCCCTTAACGGCACAGGATTGGATCCCTGCCAATCCACAGATATTGGAGGAGACCCATGAGCGAATTGCCGTTATCCCCGTACACGGCTCATTAGTGCATCGTACCGGCGGCCTTACGACCCTGTCCGGCCTTACATCGTATGAGCAGATACGGGCCGATTTCAGGCAAGCCATGGACGATGCTGACGCGGATGCGACCCTTTTCGACATTGAAAGTCATGGCGGAGAGGTGGCCGGGGTCTTTGACTTAGTCGATGAGATCTATGAGGCCAGGGGGCAAAAGCCGATCTATGCCATGGTCAATGAGATGGCCTTATCAGCGGCCTACGCTATTGCCTCGGCAGCGGACAGGATATTTTTGCCGCGCACGGGTCTGGTTGGTTCTATCGGAGTGATTGCCGAGCATGTCGATCAGAGCGCTTTTGATGTAAAGGAAGGCCTGAAATATACCACGATTTTTGCCGGGGCCCGCAAGAACGATTTCTCGCCCCATCAGGAACTGAGCACCGAGGCTTACAAGATAATCCATGAAAGAGTGATGAAAACGCGCGACCTGTTCGTAGACACCGTAGCGAGAAACAGGAATGTCGAAGCAGCGGCGATTATGGCAACCGAGGCGGGTTCCTTTCAGGGGCAAGCCGCCATAGATGCAGGCCTGGCCGATGAAATCATGTCATGGGATCAGGCTATTAAATATATAAATTCCAATACTAAGCAAGGAGGTCAAATTATGTCAACAAATCCAATTACAAGCGCAGAGTTTAAAACACAACTGCAGGAACTTCTCACCATGCCCGATATGGACGCCGGGGCAGTGTTAGCGGAACTCGGTTATGTCCCCCGGTCAGAAGAGAAACCGGTGGATCTGGAAAAGATAACCGCCGATGCCGTGGCCCAGGGGCGAAAGGACGCTATGGACACCATGACGGGGATATTGGATCTCTGTGTCTTAGGCGGTGTGCCGGAGATGGCTGCCGGTTTCCTGAAAGAGGGCGTGAGCGTCGAAGATGCCCGGAAAAAAATTCTTGAATACAAGGCGGTACAGGACGGCAAGGATGAAATCATCTCAACGGTGGGGCCGAATAATACCGGCGAGGTCAATCCGCTGTTGGCCGATGCCCGCAAACGGCGCGATCAGGCAGCACCGAAAGTTTGAAGTGTGGAGTGCCTAAAGTTAACCCCGAACTTCAAACTTCAAACTCCGAACTTCAAATTTAATAAGGAGATAAATCATGGCAAAACTACTTGAAAATGATCGATTGAACGATGTGCTCAAATGGGAGATGGAAAATCTCTTCTCCCGGGAGAAAATCACCATCCTCAGCGGTGAGGACCTGCCCTGCGGCGCGGTCGTAGGAAAGGTCAAGACTTCTTGCCCCACTACCGGCACGGCAGACGGTGGAAACACGGGTGACGGTACCTGTACCGGCGTCACTGCCGGGGCACAGGTGAAGTTAGGGACCTATATCCTGACTTGTATTGCGGCGGCCGGCAATGCCGGGACATTCGAGGTCAGGGACCCGGACGATATCACGCTGGGCCAGGCAACTGTCGCTGTCGCGTATACCAGCGAGCAGATCGACTTAACCCTTAATGACGGGGCCGCGGATTTTATTGTCGGCGATATTTTCACCATCGCTGTTACGGCAGGCTCACTCAAAATGGTCAGGATCGCATTTGCCGCGGTGGACGGCTCAGAAGATGCCCATGGCTTTGTCATAGACGATTACGATGCCAGCTTGGCCGATCTGTTAGCTGTAGCCATTATAAGGGATGCGCTTATCAATCCCGATTATTTGGCATGGCCTATGGAGTTCACCTCGGGCGGCACCGATGTGCCGGCAGTGGGTGATATCGTGGTGGGCGCGACCAGTTCCGACACCGGCGAGATCGTCAAGATCACCCTGTCAAGCGGGTCATGGGCCGGAGGCGATGCGGTCGGGACCTTGTGGCTCAGAAAAGTGTCCGGAGAGTTCCAGGCCGAGAATCTCGATATCGACGCCCGGAGCATCACCAATTTTGCCGCCATCGCGGCAGCCCTTAAGACGGTGGATAACTTAGCCGTGTTAGCTGCTGCAGGCATTATAGAGAGAGAAGGAGCTTAACTGGATGCTGGATGCTTGATACTGGATACTGGATAAAACCAGAAACCAGTATCTCCCGCTAAGGCGGGATATCCAGGAACCAGGAACCAGGAACCAGAAACCAGTATCCAGACAAGGAGGTCCTACAATGTTACTAAATCCTTTTGAGATCGATGCCTTTAATGTGGTGTCTCTTACCGACTCCATCAATATCCTGCCCAATACTTACGGCAGGGTCAGAGAACTAAACCTTATGCCGGGAAAGGGCGTGCGCACCCGGGCTGTGGTGGTTGAAGAGAAACATGGCGTGCTCAATCTTTTGCCCACCCAGCCGCCGGGAAGCCCGGGCACAACGGGCAACAGGGCCAAGCGTAAGGTGCGGAGCCTGACCGTCCCGCATATTCCCCATGACGACGTGATCCTGCCGGCGGAATATGAAGGGATCAGGGCATTCGGCTCTGAAACCGACATGGCGGCCCTGGCCCAGGTCATGAACGATCATCTCGAGACCATGCGGGCCAAGCATGCCATCACCCTGGAGCATCTGAGGATGGGCGCTTTAAAGGGCGTCATTCTCGATGCCGACGCATCCACCATCTATAATCTCTATACTGAGTTTGAGATCACCCAGAAAGTGGTGGATTTTCTTCTCGGCACGGCTGCCACAAATATCCAGACCAAGTGTTTTGAGGTAGCCAGGCATATTGAGGATAATCTCAAGGGTGAGGTTATGAGCGGGGTCAGGGCCCTTATAAGCCAGGAGTTCTTTGACAAGCTGATCGCTCACGCAAAAGTGAGGGATGTTTTTGCCAATCACTCGGCCGCATTAGACCGGTTGGGCGGGGACCCCCGGAAAAACTTCATTTTCGGTGGCATAATCTTTGAGGAATACCGGGGTGTGGCCACGGATCCGGACGGGACCTCGCGCAGGTTTATAGCCAGCGGAGAAGGGCATGCGTATCCCGAGGGCACAATGAATACCTTTAAGACCATCTTTGCGCCGGCCGACTTCGTGGAAACGGCTAATACGCTCGGCATCGAGCTGTACGCCAAACAGGAGCTTCGCAAGTTCGGGCGCGGTATCGATCTGCATACGCAGTCTAACCCGCTGCCTCTGTGCTATCGACCGGGTGTGTTGGTGAAGATTCATAGTTCGAACTAGGGATTGATGATTGTTGATTGTTGATTGTTGATTGAAAAAAGAAAAATCAATCATAAATCATCAATCATAAGTCAACAATCCGAAGGAGAAGCCATGTCAGGTGAAATATTCGTCGGAAATGTTGAGGGCAAATCCCAGGCCGATGGCGCGCAGACTATCAGCCTGGGTACCGACGACAGGTTCCGCGAGCATCAGATTCAATTGGAGGTGAGCGCGACTCCGTCGGCCGGCTCTCTCGATGTGTCCATTAAGACACCGGGGGCCACGGATTTCGCATCGCTCGGCAATATTGGGGACCATACCATAGATATGACCGACAGCACGCAATATATCCTGCAATTCAAGGGATATGCGACTGCCATCAAGGTAACGCCGACCGGCTTTGACGCTGATAAGACTTACAGCGTTTATGTTTGTAGTGGGGCGGGAGTGTGAGGAAGGCGTAAGGATGATGTTCGTAATTCGGGACTCGATTATTCGTTATTCGATTGTTAAAGAAAGTAATCGAATAGCGATTGACGAGTGACGAAGGACAACGGAAGAGGAGAGCCCTAAATACCTTCAGCCTTCAGCCTAAACAACCTAAAACAAGGAAGTAGAGGATGACCGCGGAGGAGATATTCGATAAGGCTGAAGAGCGGATCTTTGATCGGCTGGGCAAGGACGCCGTCTTCACCCCTGCGGTGGGGGATCCGGTTTCGTGCAAGGTCAACTTGGAGAAAGGCTCCGATTTCCAGCCGGGCGGGTTGGATGCCCAGGTCTGGGGATCGGAGACCTCCATCGAATACAGGTTGGCCGAGGTGGGGAAGGAAGCGGACCGGGATGAGGTCTTTACCGTGGGCGGGACGGATTACACGGTGAAGGATGTGATGGAGAATGACGGGCGGTTTGTGAAGGTGGCGGTGAAGAGCGCATAGCGATGGCGTTCGTAATTCGGGATTCGATTGTTCGTGATTCGATTATTAAAAAAAGCAATCGAATAACGAATAGCGATTGACGAGTGACGAAGGAAAAAGGCGTTAGGATGGCGGCGAATCAACCATTGAGGGTGGAGGTAAATCAGCAGGATCTTTATGACGTGAGGAGCCTGCTCGATGGACTGAGCGATGCGGTGCCTAAAGTCACCAGGATGGCGGTCAACAAAACCCTGACCGGCGTGAGGACCGATGCTACCAATGAGGTGAGCAAGGTTATTACGCCTACAAAGACCAGGATCCGTGCGAGCATCAGCGTGAAAAAGATGACGACCGCAGATGACAGCGCCTATGTGCGATGCAAGGGAAAACAGATGCCCCTGATACACTTTAAGGCCCGTCAGACAAAAAAGGGCGTGACCGTCCAGGTGTTGAAAAAAGGGTCCAGGAGCCTCATTAAGCACGCTTTTATTGATGATATGAGGAGCGGCCACAAGGGAGTTTTTGTGCGTACTGAGTGGGGGGGGGTCAGGCAGCCTCTTAGGAAATCCCAAGATTCTTATGCTTGGTATGGTGTATTACCTCATAAATACAGACTTCCCATTAAACAACTTTTCAGCTTTGCCGTGCCCGACGTATTGGGTCACCCGCCTACCATCAAGGCGGTGCTGGATCTGGCCGGACCCAGGCTGAAGAAGGAAATGGATCGGGCGCTTAATTATGAGATCAGCAAATTGAGGTAAATTAATCGTGAGGAAGGTGTTCGTAATTCGGGATTCGATTGTTCGTTATTTGATTGTTAAAAGAAAATAATCGATTGACGAACAGCCGAATAGCGATTGACGAGTGACGAAGGAAAAATGGAAACCATACGAGAACAGATCATCTTAGCGGTTATCAGTAAATTAGCCATTATCCGCACGGCCAACGGGTATAACACCGAGGCCGGAGCATTGGTGAAACGGGTACAGAAAAAGCTGGATCCGCCTGAACTGCCAGGGGTAGTGGTGTGGCCCAAGACCGAGGATATGAAGTACGACTACGGGGCCGGGCTGCATATGATGCCGCTGCAGGTGGAAGGGCTCAAGCTGCATGCGGATGTCAATCCGTCTGTTGTGGCGGAACTGCTGTTGGGTGATCTGATAGAGGCAATGGTGGGGATCGTGTGGTCTCTCTCTTTTACCTCGGGCGGGACCTACGAGATCGAGGTGGGGGATACCATCGAGGGCGCCACGGGTGGAGCCACCGGTTATGTGACCGGCGTGAGTGTTGCGACGGGTACATGGGCCGGCGGCGACGCGGCCGGGACCCTGACCCTGAGAAGGGTGACCGGGACATTCCAGGCCGAGAATCTCGATGTGGGGACCGATCTGAATGTTGCCACCATTGCCGGAGCACCTACCGGCACGGATCCGGTGGACGGAACCGCCGGCGGATTTGCCGAGGCTATAGAGTACGCGGGCGGAGGGATCGATGAGTACCCGGAAGGGGCAGATGAAGCCACCGGCGTGGTGACAAACTGGAATATCAAGTATCGGACGTTGAGCGGGGATCCGTATCACCAATAACGAAGGTGTAAGTATGATGTTCGTCACTCGTCATCGGAGTCTTCGCTTACCTCGATTATTCGCTATTCGATTATTAAAAAAAAGAAAAACAGTAATCGATTGACGAGCAGCCGAATGACGAGTGACGAAGGGAGGAGAACAAATGGAAAATACACCAATTGAGAGATACGGGAGAAAGCTGGCCCATGTGGTCAATATGTATCTGCGGGAGGTGAAGCCCGAGGGCTGGCATGTGGATAAGGAGCTGACCCAGGAGGATGGGGAGAAACTGTTGGAAAAGATAAACGTCCAACATCCAACATCGAACATCGAATCTTGAATGGGAGCTGTATCCAGGATCCCCGCCCGCCGCGCAAGCGAGAGCGTTGCGGGCAGGCAGTATCCAGTATCCAGTATCCAGAAACGGAGGTAGACAAATGCCAACAGCAGAAAATGCAATATTTTATTACGAGGCCGGGCAGGATCCGACGGCCATGGTTGCCCTGACCGATGACGGGGACCATATTACCTTTAATTCTGCGGCCAATTTCTGGTCCAACCGGGACGGGTATTCCCCTGTGGTGAGACCCAACGGGCTCATGACCGGCGGGGCCGTGATCCCGGGTGTATCAGGGAGCGATGACAAGATCGATGTGGCCGCCCTGATCTGCTATCTGGCCGGGGTTGAAACCGATGTGGGGGCCGCGGCAGATGAGGACATAACCCGTGGTGTAACTACCGATACTCATATCATCAATTCCGTGACCATCGATTCTGGCGGATCCGTTGCTATTGTGGCCGGGACCGATCACACGGAATTTTCGACGACCAGAGGTGCCAACGGCGGGCCTCCGTGGATACCCACCGGGTCCATCGAGATTGCCCAGGTGAGACTCACCAGTGTTGCTGCAGCAGTAGTTACCGCCGATGAGATCTTCCAGGTAGTTGGGACCCACGTGGAGCGGTGGGATTATCCCACATGGGATGAGAAGCGGATCCGCGTGACCGATCAGGTGGTTGGATATGCGGGGATTGACTTTATTTCGGCCCTTCCCCTGATCCATTCTGATGACGCCGGGTCTACAACTGCCGGGAAAAAGGTCTATGCCGAGTATTACGAGCCGATCTGGGCCGAGCTGCCCAGGGCCGAGAACTTTGTCCCGCCCGAGAACTCTCATTCCGTGAGTTCGAAACAGGTGTACGGGGGCACGATCGGGGCCAGCACGGCGAGCTTAGGCCAGGGATCGTTCACCTTCTACCCCCTGGATGGGATAACCGACAACCTGATCAAGTTGGCCAATGAGATTCTCCTCTTCAAGTTCAAGCAGAACCGGCTTAAGGATCCGTATATCATTTGCCAGGGGAAACTCGGGATCGCGCCCACATATCCGGCAGGGGATAACCTGACCGCGGGGGCAACCATCAGCGCCGAGGAAGTGTCACAGAGGGCGGCAAGTTAAGGGGCAGGGATTTACTGTTCGTAATTCAGGGTTCGGAGTCTTCGCTTACCTCGATTGTTCGTTATTCGATTATTAAAAAAAACAATCGAACGACGAACAGCCGAGTGACAAATGACGAATGAAAGCAGAACAGGAGTAACGAATGTTTGATGTGAAGAAGTTTATGTCTGCCCAGTTTGTGGCCCGGGAAGAGGATGTGCCGGTCCCGGATATGAAGGATTTTTTCGGTGAGGATAAAAAGCCGGTGTGGCGGGTCCGGGGTCTGAACGGCCAGGAGTTGGGGGTGGCCAACGCATCTGCCGAGCGGAACCGGAACATCGAGGCCGTGTTAGAGGGGATTGTCTCGGCCGTGTCAGCCAAAAAGGCCGAGGCCGTACGTAAACTGGTGGGAGCCCGGGAAGATGTACCTGACGATATTGCCAAGCGGTTGGAGATGCTGGTCCTGGGATCGGTTGAGCCCGCCGCCGATATTGAACTGGCCATAAAGATCTGCCGGGTCTATCCGATCGAGTTTTATTCCATTACCAATACCATCAACCGCCTGACCGGTATGGGCTTTGATACAAAAAAAAAGTCGACATCCTCTGGCAAGACATGAGCGTGAGGGCCTCCCTGGCCCTCTGTCACATCAACCATTCCTTCCTCTATGAGACCCGCCCGGATCTCTTTCCCTATGGATTTTTGACCGACGTGGAGCTGCAGCTATGGGCGAATTATTTCGATTCAAAACAATAGCCACAGACCCGCCTGCCTCGCGCCCGCCTGCCATCGCCTGGCACTGGCGGGCAGGTTGCGAAGCATTGCGGGCAGGGGACACAGAGAGGGAGATAATGTTCGTAATTCGGGATTCGATTGTTAAAGAAAAATGGAGGAAAAGAAAATAATCGAACAACGAACAGCCGAATGACGAGCAACGAACTAAACCTTGCGCCTTACGCCTATCGGAGCGACACATGGCTGATCTTGAAAAAACAGTAGAAATCATATTCTCGGGTACAGACAACGTGTCCAAGACCATGATGACCGTTACCGGGTCCCTGGACCGGTTTGCCTCAAAGACCCAGAGCGTGACACAGCCCCTGGCCGATGTGGCCGCGGGCGTACTCAAGACCGAGGCGGCCTTAGGGGCATTGGCGGCCGGGGGTCTGGCCTATGCCTATGCCAAATCCATCGAGTTTGAAGGGGCCACTATTGATCTGAAAAAGGTCATCGGCGAGGAGATCGAGCTGCTTGATTCCGCCCGGGAACATGCCTTTGAGCTGTCCAGCGAATACGGGGTGAGCGCCTCCAATGTGCTGAAGAGCACGGCCGCATTCAAGCAGGCCGGTTTCACAGTTAAGGAGGCAATGATTCTGACAAAGGACGCCCTGGATCTGGTGATTGCCGGGGACTTAGAGGCGGCCGAGGCCAGCGATGTTTTGATTGCGGCCTTAAAGGGCTTTGACGCGCCCGCGTCCGATGCAGCCCGTCTTATAAATATCCTTAACGAGGTCAGTAATAATTACGCCACGGACGTGGAGCAGTTGGGCCGGGGCATGGCCGGGATCTCGCCCATTGCCAAGGCCATGAATTTTTCATTTGAAGAGACTGCCGGGGTGATCACCCCTGTGATTGAGGTATTCCGGTCCGGGGATGAGGCGGCCATAGCCCTGAAGACCGGGCTGTTAAAATTGGTGGATGACTCCAAGCCGGTAAGGGAGGCCCTGGCATCCATCGGTGTGGCCCAGGCAGACGCAAACGGCAATCTCCGCTCGGGTAAGGATATCCTCTATGACGTGTCAACGGCCTTTTTGACCCTTGATGACACACAAAAGCTCTTTGTCACACAGCAGTTGGTGGGTATACAACAGTCGGCCAGGATGGTCCAGGTTTTTGATAATCTCAGTAAATCCACTGACATCACAAAGACCGCGCTGAATTCCGCCGGATCCGCAGCCAAAGAGGTGGCCGATAGATTGGCGGCCGGCGAGGTGGCTGTAGAACGGTTTAAGGTGGGATTTACCAATCTCGCCACAGTGATTGGAGACAAGTTCAGGGACTCGGCCACAAGGGCCATTGCCGGGGCCACTGATATTGAAAACACCTTGCAGGATCTGGCCGAATCCGGCGCCTTTGACGACCTGCTGAATGTGGTGGGCGATATGGCCGATAACATCGGCGGCATGTTTGAGGGGATCGCCAAGGCCATGCCCGAGGCCCTCAAACAGGTGGATTGGAGCGGATTTACCGGTTCTTTAGAGGGTGTGCTCGATGAAATCGGGGATCTCTTTGACGCCATGTTCGGCGATGTGGATCTGACCACGCCCGAGGGCCTGGCCCAGGCCATGCAGAAGATTATCGATGCGGGCGCAGCCCTGAATAATGTCGTTAGTGGTTTATTAGATGCCTGGGAGCCCTTTATCCGGGGTCTGAGCGAGGGGATAGACAAGTTCTCCCAGGGCGGGGCCGATGTGCAGGAGTTTGTGGGCAAGATATTGGGCTTTGGCCAGGCCGTAAATAAGGTCGCCGGATTGGTGACGCCGCTGACATCGGGCCTAACCGGTCTGAGCGGGGCATTTTATGCCATGGCCGGGGTCTCGGCGGGAAAGACGCTCCTGTCGTTTTCCGGGTCCGCCTCCACTATGCTGGCCAGTATCAAGGGCATCCCCGCTGCCATTAATGCGGTTATCGGGACTACCGCCGGCAAGGCCGGGATGCTGGGTCTGGCAGCCGCGGCCGGGTATGCGGCAGGGACTATTATACACGATAATGTGCCGGCCGTGCGTAAGGGTGCGGCCGCGGTGATCGAGTGGACCGACAAACTCCTCAACTGGACCGGGACCCAGAAGAGCGCGAGCCAGACATTAAAGGAAAATGAGGCTTTTTTGAACGCTCAAAAAATCGCGTTAAGCAGGGTCACGGATGAAACAATAGAACTGGGTGACGCAGTCGGTGGCCTGAAGGGTGCTGAAGTAGACATTGATGCTGACATAGATCCGTTTAAGCGTAACTTAGCTATAGTAAATGACGCGATGGCTGAATGGGAATATGCAGAGGCCATAAAGACACTCACAATCGATAATAGGGAGGCCCTGGACACTTTACAGGAAACCCAGGACTCTATTGACTCGATGGGTATGGATCCCGATGCCTTTGAGGGAATAGAAGATTTTCTGGACCAGATTGATGAGGAACTCGAGGATAACAAGATTGATCTCGGGGTTGATGTTGATGACAAGGAGCTTGAAGATACCAGAAATAAAATAAAGCAGTATCTCAGTCCTGCGTCAATGGGGCCGGTTAATATAGGATTGGATATAGGAGAGGGTGTGGGAGGCATATACGACCAGGTTACGTCCCAGTTCAAGGATAAGCCTATTCCCATAGAGGATATATTTGACCCTTCAGGTCTGCCTGATCTGTTTGACGCTCTGGAAAATGCCGATAATCTACGCACCAGACTGCAAATAGAAAGGGCGATACAGCAGCAGATGGATATTCAAAGACAGCTGGCAGATAACATTAATGCAGCGGCTACTCAGTTGTATCAAGCGGCTTATGTCATGAAGTCATCGAGTGAAGCAGGTGGGGGTACTATTGAGATAGACGCCCACGGTCTGGAACCGGAAATGGAAGCGTTTATGTGGAAGCTGCTGAAGAAGGTACAGGTCAGGGCAAATAAGAGCGGGGCGGAGTTTTTATTGGCAGCGACGTAGGTGAGCCGTTTCACGGCTCGAAACTGGAAACTGGAAATTAGGAAGCGGAACAGGGTCCGCACACATATGAAAACCGAATTTCTAATTTCCAATTTCAACGTTCCGGAAGCGGTTATCGATAACCCCAAACGATTGGTAAGTAACAAATCAAAACCATAGGGGAACGTTTCATGATATCCATCACCACACAGATATCGAGCAGCTATGTGGTTGTGCTGCAGGAGGATCCGGACGGGAGCAAGCTTGACCGTTTCAGCCGGAGAGTGTCCAGGAGAGCCACGCTTGACGGCGATGCAGTCGTGAATGACTCGGGTTATTCGGATATGGATCGGACCCTGATTGTGGAGGCAGAGATCACCGAGGCACAGAAGGCGACTCTGGAGTACATGATCAAGACCTATTCCCGGTTGAACATATCGAGTCGCGCCGGGTTTTTTGTCTGTGCGCCGGAAAATATAGAGGCTGATAACGGGCAACTGAAATTGACCCTGCTTGTGGCGGAGTAAAGGAATAACCGGTACTGGCAATTCGTAATTCGATTGTTCGTAATTCGATTGTTCGTAATTCGATTGTTCGTAATTCGATTGTTCGTAATTCGATTGTTCGTAATTCGATTGTTCGTAATTCGATTGTTCGTAATTCGATTGTTAAAGATTGTTAAAGAAAATAATCGAATCACGATCAACGAATGACGAGTGACGAAGTAAAACAAGGAGGTAATCATGGCAATAGTAACAACCTGGTCAAATCACGGAAAGTTTCAAGCATTGTCAGAGTTTTTCAATGCTTATGTGTTTAAAATCATTCTGATGAATAATACTTTTACATTCGATAAAGATACTCATGCGACTTTGTCGGACATAGCAGCAGATCAATTGGCGACTGCGTATGGATACACCCAAAATGATAAAACATTGGCCAACATAGTTATAACCGAGGACGACGTAAACGACCGGGTGAATATTGCCTGGGACGATGTGAGTTGGTCGGCTGCCGGTGGATCTATAGGGCCTTCCGGAGCTGCGATAATCCTTGGTTTTGATGTTATCGAAGCTACTGAATTTTTTACCACGGCAATAGATCGGACATTCACCGGCGGAGGGACTCATTGGACGAATGGGGACCTGGGAACAACGTTTGATGAAACTACTGATTTGAGTCTCGTGTCAGATGCTACCGGTCAGTATTGTAAAATCACATTCACTGACATTGGCACGGCCCTGGTCGCTGGGGGTCGATATAGGCTGCAATACGATTATAGCGAAACACTGGCAGGATATGAATTCAAAATAAATGGTGCGGCTTTACAGGTACTTGGTGACGCGGTTGCAGGCACAGCCCAGACGATTGATTTTATTGCCGATGAATCGTTTACCGGCGCGCATGAGCTGAGGATATATTCAAAGACAAACGCTGCGGCGGCGGGTGACTTTGATAATTTTTCTCTCAAAGAACTTGGCACCATTATTCACTGTACTGATTTCGGGACGGATTACACGGTTACGGATGGAACGAGCTTGCTGCTTGAAAATGTTATTATAAGGGGGACATAATGACGACGGTGGCACTCCCGCCTGCAATTATTAATCTGACTGCTTCGGGCGGTGTTCAGCAGCAGATTCCTTTAGCTGCCGCCACGTTGGTATTGAGCGGGTCTAATGGCATCCAACAGCAAGTTCCTGCCGCTGCTGCAATTCTTAGTCTGACCGGTTCCGGGATGTCACAGTTTCAAATACCCATAACCGATCCTGCTGTGTTGATTCTGGGCGCTGGTTCAATGAAAGTCTGGGACGGTGCAGCTTGGAAAGCATGGGTTGAAGCATACGGGAATCTGGCCACCAAATACTATTATCTGACCCTGACCGGAGATAATGAAACCCCGCCTGTGGCAGATATCACCATCCCCATGACATCGTTCCAGGCCCGGCGCAAATCCGGGGACCCGACCTTTCTCGCCGCGGTGATCCCGGGGACCGATTATGAGGCGGCCATAAACGCCAGGTCAAACGGCGAGATGATCATTGAAATGGCCTATGAACTGCACGGCGTGATCGAGTACCAGGAGGAGATCATAAGGGCCGATTTAGACCCTGACGGAATCCGGGTTGATGAAGGGGGCCGGAATCAGTCCATTATACTGACCGGGCACAAGACCGAGTCGTTTGTGAGCAAGGTGAGCTGGCTCCATGACGTGACTTACAAGCGGGATATTGACGGAGATCTGGCCTACCGGTGCGCGTCTTGTGACTTGTATCTGAATCCGGGAGACACGGCAAAGTACGGGTCTGATTCGTTTACGGTGAACCAGGTTGTGTTGAGTATATCGCCGGAGCTGCAGATTATGGAGGTGGAGGAAGCGGCTACTTAGAGATTGATGATTGATGTTCGATTGTTCGTTGTTCGATTGTTCGTGATTCGATTATTCGATTGTTCGTGATCGGAGTCTTCGCTTACCTCGATTGTTAAGGAAAGCAATCGATTGACGAACAGCCGAGCGACGAGTGACGAAGGCATAAGGCGCAAGGTACCATATGAGCAAGGGAACCATAGTCAGCGGTGGAGCGGATGGCGATTATAATGTCGAGATTGACATGCTCGATGGTGATAATCAGACCATGCAGGCCTGGTGCGCCGATAAGACAGAGGATCTCTCCGGAGAGGTGGGTGTGATCGAGATCGCAGGGGATATTGACAAGGGTGTGAACATACAGCCGGGGCATGATGGAAATGCCGTCTATGACGCTGCCCGGGACGGCGCCATGAAACAGATCCAGCCGTTCCCGGCAACATCCCCCACAGGCGAGGTGTACTGGAACTGGGCCATGCGTCCCGGCTGGCAAAAGTGGCGTACTAAATACAGATACGGAACCATAACCCATATTTATAGCGACACAGATAAGTGTGATTTGACCTTAGAGGCTTGCTTGGCAACTGACACACCTGACGGGAAGAGCTTGGATGTCAATCAGGAAACATCACTTGGAGATGTTCCTATCGAATATATGGACTGTGACGCTTCAGCTTTTAGTGATGGTGATGAGGTGATCGTAGAGCTTAGCCATGATGCAAATAATAATTGGATAAACCCTAAAGTGATCGGGTTTAAGAGTGAGCCGAAGGCTTGCTGTTTTTTTCGTTTTTCGCTTGTTGGTGCCGATGGTCCTGCTTTGATCGAGGGTGTTTTATTCTCAGTCTACAACGAAGAACAGGTAGCTCAAAGTGTGATAAACCTTGAATATGATGAAGATGAGGAGTATTGGGGATTTGCCTTAAATCGTGACCAAGAGGGTTACGATTGCTCAGGCCCTTTTTGGGTGAGATATATGAAAGGAGGATATAAGACAACTCAGTATTTAGCTAAGGATACAGAGGGTGATTGGTGGAAAGAAACCGATATGATTATTTTTGGAGATGGTACTTTATATGAAGATGTAATGCAGCTCTTGGAATCAGAAACAGATTATTGGGAAGATTGGGAAGATGATTTGATTTGCGGAAAACATGAGTGGGAAGTGGGGGCATATATAGATGGTGATCAGCTTCATTATCAAGATTCTTGCGTGACCTTACCTATTAATGAAACTGGTCAGTATGGAAGCTACCTTGATCTTTCCCTTGAAAATGAAGTAATTTCAATGACTTGCAATACTGTGCATCATGAAGATGATAACACAACATCGCTTGCTCAGATGGACGTTTACAATAGTGAATCCGATTCAATGCCACACGTATTAGGCCGGAAAATAAAAATTAAGTTTTCTAATTATAGTTATGATTACAGCGGGCCGTATCCATATGTAGAGGGGAATATATATATTAAATCTGAAGCAGGGAAACTTTTAATACTTTGGTTTGCTTATGCGACTGATAAAGCCCCAGCATCACCTGTTGATAGAAAATATGTATGGATTGGTGATGAGATAGAAGTGGGGGAAGAATTAATTCTTGATCTTTTTGAGGAGAGGTTTGAGTTATTTGAGCCTGGTGACCCTATTGACCGAATAGGTTTTTTTGGAATGGGGAACTTGGGAGGAAACATAAATTTTAGCATTGATTATATTCATTTTGCAAAATGGGAAGAGTTTGGAGCAACGTTTTGTGCAAATCAGAATTGGGCGTGTTATATGGAAGGGATGCCTGAGTATCTTCTTTGTCCCCCTGATACAACCTGGATTTATGATGATGAGGAGAATAATGGTGGAACCGGGATTATGAAGCTCAACGAAATTGAGAAACCGGATGAGTCTTCCAGGCAAAATTACAGTCTTCAATTAGAATGTCACAGCAATGCCGGCCAAAGTTTATTTAATTTTATTGTTTGGGAGCGAGACAGATATAATCCAGACGAGGAACACCCCCTCCTTGGAACTCTCAAGTTTAAATTTTTAAACATTGCGGAGGCTAATTTAGACGGAGAAGATCAATACGGGTACGGGATGATATATATTAGACAAAACTCAAATGAAGGCCTTCGCCTATATTTTTCAGCGTCACAAGGTATAATTGACACCCTACCTTATACAATCGGAAGTAAGCCTGCTCTATGTCTTGAGTGGATCAGGCCTCTTATTACATTAGGGGAAGAAACAGTAATTGATCTCACTCAATATGCTTCGATGGCTCCTGGGGAAGAAATACAGTATTTTACGATATCTTTAAGCACAGAAGGGCCTCTTGCAGCCTCCATAGCGGTAGAATTGGATTATATAGATTTTGTTTATTAGTAATCCCAAAGAACCTGATCCCTTCTTTGGTCAACGAAAATTAAAAGGAGAAAACAAAATGTTACAAAAAGACGAAACAAGGGCAATCGAAAAGGAGCTTAGTCTCTATTTCTAAAATAATAATTACTCACGGAGGCAAAAACACCATGAAAAAAACACTAATCATCACAGCGGCAATCATGCTTTTCGCTTCAAACGCTTTGGCGCTTGATTCATTAAATGAAAGAAAATAATCGAATGACGAATAGCGAATGACGAATAACGAGTATCCAGTATCCAGTATCCAGTATCCAGAACAGGAGGCGAAACACTATGAAAAAAACACTTATTATTATCACAGCGGCAATTATGCTTATCGCTTCAAACGCTTTGGCGCTTGATTCATTCAAGATCTTCCGGAACTACAAGGGGGATCAGACCTTTGCCATTCCCCAGGGGTATGTGAACACATATCTGTTGACGGCCAGCGCTGCCAAGACCATAACCATTCCAACCGGATCCCGGTATGTCATTTTCGCGTCCACCGCTGATATCTGGGTCAGGATCGGGACCGGGACGGCTGCGATCCCCGCGGGTGATACAAATAACGGGACCGGAAGCGAACTGAACCCCATCTGTCGATGGATTGAAGGCGAAACGCAGATGTCTGTTATATCAGCCTATGCGGCCAAGGTCTCCATTACATATTACGAGTAATGGGATAACTCAAAACTCAAAACCCAAAACTCAAAACTCGAAGCAGTCGGAGGTAAAAACCATGAAACGAATATCCTTAATACTGTTCATACTGGCCGGACTGATTACCGCCGGCTTCGCCCACGCCGAACAGGGCAACCCGTTTAATAATCCCGGCAAGTCCGAGGGCGTATTTCCTGGTGATGTCACCGTCGGAAAGACCCTCAAAACTCATCAAGGCTCAGACGTAGCAAGCGCAAACGCTATGACCCTGGGGGATGGAAATTTCTTTGATATTACCGGGACCACGACCATTAATACGATTACCTCGAAGGGCATTGGAACGATGGTTGTCCTTCAGTTTGACGCGATCCTTCAGCTCACCCATTCGGCTGATTTGGTTTTACCGACAGGGGCTAACATCACAACTGCCGCCGGGGATCTTGCGGCCTTCTATGAATATGCTTCAGGGGATTGGAGATGCCTGGATTATACGAGGGCTGACGGAACGGCTTTAGTGGGGGCTGGTACAGTCTGGGATGCCGGCGCGACTACTGAAATCCTTGTCGGCGGCGGCCCCGGGAGTGATCCTGTGTGGGGCGCAAATATCCCTACAGCCGTTACTATCGGGGCAAAATATATATATCGAGCTGACGGGACAGATGTCCCTATAGCTGATGGGGGCACAGGTGCGAGCACGGCTGCGGCTGCGTTCACTGCATTAAAACAATCTGCCACGACATCGGCTACAGGCGTGATGGAGATAGCCACGAATGATGAAGTGGCTGCGTTCACCGATGAAAACAGGGCGGTAACCCCTGAAGGGCTTGGCTACGCTATGGCGGGGCTGTTGGCATATGGTGTTTCGTGGGATGAGGATAATTCAAGCCCCACACTGACTCGTACAGGAGCCTTGGCAGGTATAGCAGCGGCATCAAGTCCAGGCAATGTTTGCTTACCTGTCCAAGCGGCTATGCGACGGTGCATTCTCAGCGATGCCGGAGTAGTGCAATATTACCTCTGTGCCACTGACAGCACGGATAAAGAGGACTGCTCTACTGCCTCCGTCTTAGACGGTACAGACGGCCAGGTTATGGTCGAAATCCCGAAGTTTTACTATAAATATTCATACGTTGCGGCCACAAATGTCCACTCTTGGAGCATATCAGGCGTTGCACTACCGGGCTACGAACCACATCCCGCGTTCTACAAAGACGGGGCCTGGGTAGATTACAGGTATATCGGGGCGTATGAGGGTGTCGGCTGGGATGATTCCGCAAGTGCTTATATTGACCACGGTAATACAGCGGCTACGGGATGGAGCGGCGGCACTATTGATACAGTTAATGATATACTTGGCAGTGTCAGTGGAAAAAACCCAATTACCGATGAGACACGGGCTGAGTTCAGGGCCATCGCCCTTAACCGTGGGGCTGGCTGGAGACAGCTCGACTTCTATTTAAACAGTGCCATTCAGTTACTTTATCTGGTTGAGTATGCGTCGTTTTATAGCCAGGATGTCATCGGCGAAGGTCGGACACAACTATCAAGCGGGACATGGGTAAACGGTAGTTATATTTCTGAGGGAGGATTGTCCAACGGGGATGGAAACGGAACCAATAATGCCGAATATTCGGGCGATGCCGACGATGTCGGTGCAGAAGATGCCTATATGACCTACCGTGGTATTGAAAACTTCTATGGCAATATTTATCAGTGGATTGATGGGATCAATATCAACAATAATATCCCGTATGTCTCCAACACGGAGACAGATTTTGCAGATGACACAACTACAGCGTACAGTCAATTATTAGATACCGGCGGCAGCGGGATTACACTGCATAACGGGGATGGTTATCAAACAACCTTAGAACAAACAAAAGGAGGATTCCTACCCTCTGCGGTTGGCGGGTCAAGCTCTACATATATTACTGATTACTATTATCAGTCTACCGGCTGGCGCGTGGTTAGCTTCGGCGGTAGTGCGGCTTACGGCTCGTACGCCGGAGCGTTTTGCGTCGTTGCGCATGCCGCGTCGTCGGATGACGTTGTGCATTTCGGCGGGCGGCTCTGCTTCTAATCGCAAATCGCAGAACGCACGCAACTTTTTACTGGTTTCAGGCTCCCCGGCTGGCGCGTGGTTAAATTCGGCAGTAATGCGAATAACAGCTCGAACACCGGAGCGTTTTACGTCAATGCGAATAACACGTCGTCGAATGACAATGTGAATATCGGCGGGCAGCTCAGCTTATGGATAAGCAAAAAAAGCTCATTGGAGTCTGAAACCATGCCTCTTGGCAAAACACAAAGCAAGGCCCGTTTTTGGTGCTGGTAGGCCGGAGGGTTCGAACGCTCCAGGGCGAAATAAGCAGCTTATGAAACGATACGGAAACTTGTATCACAAAATATACGATATGGACAATGTCCGCATGGCACATGAGAACGCCCGAAAGGGCAAAAGCCATTATCATGAGGTCCGCATGGTTGACGCGGACCCGGGGATGTATCTCGGACGGATACAGACGATGTTGAAGAATAAAATATTCAAAAACTCACATTATAAGGTGTTTGTGAAAAAGGGGCGGAAAGATCGGGTGATTCATAAACTGCCTTACTTTCCGGATCGGATCATTCACCATTGCATTGTGCAGGTTTGCGAGCCTATCTGGGTGCCCTGGCTAATTCCGGACACCCTGGCGTGTCTAAAGGGGCGCGGCATCCATAAGGGCGTAAAGTGTATAAAGCACGCCCTCAGGATCGATCCGGAGGGAACCCGCTATTGTCTCAAGATGGACGTGAAGAAGTTCTATCCGTCTCTTGACCACGGCATATTAAAGCGCATCCTGGCCCGAAAGATCAAAGACCCGGATGTGTTATGGCTGCTGGGACGGATTATAGATTCTACAGATAAGGGCGTACCCATCGGTAATTACCTGAGCCAGTATTTTGGCAATCTCTATCTTACCGGTCTGGACCACTGGATTAAGGAAAGCCTGGGATGCCGATATTATATCCGATACTGCGACGATATGGTGATTCTGGGAGCGGACAAAAGTAAACTACATGAGATCCGCAGAGAGATCGAGACCTACCTGATCGACAGATTAAGCTTAACTCTGAAATCTGACTGGCAGGTGTACCCTGTGGCTGCCCGCGGGATTGATTTTCTCGGGTATCGGTTTTTTCCGGGATACACGCTATTGCGGAAATCCACCGCATTTGAATTCAAACGGAAGATGCGCACTATTCGGAGGGGTAAATACGACGAAAAATATCCTGTATCCATTGCCAGTACGATTATGAGTTATCACGGATGGATGAGGCATGCTAATTGCCTCAATCTGTGGCACAGACATGTTGACGAAAAAATCAAGGGAATACTGGCGGATGTGTGTGAGAGAGGCGGGTTCAGTAACCCATTAGAAAAGAGATTCACATGACGATAGAATTGGCGGAAAAACGGAAGAAACGCTTTTCGGATTTTGCCACAGAGCCGCCTGTTTTAGATGGCGATAAAGTAAAGCTGGACACCATTTTGAATCAGGAAATTGAGATTGTCGGGTATCGTATTGGTGACAGTAATTATTCTAAAAACAAATCGGGTAAATATTTGACTCTGCAAATTAAGATTGAACACGAGGTGAAGATTGTTTTTACGGGGTCTGACGTACTAATAAAGCAAATCGAAAAATACGGGAATGAGATCCCATTTTCAGCAACCATTAAGAAGATAAACAGGTATTATATTTTTAGCTAAAGGAGATACTAAAATGAAAAAACTGCTCATAATCACAGCGTTTATCTGCCTACTCTGCCCGGCATCAACATTTGCTGAAACAGCGGAGTCCAAATCGTCACCGCCGACTATTCAGAAAATCGCACCGGAGAGTTACTATTATAATTACAACATCCAGGAAATCCAGAAGGACCCGGATGGTGATGGACCGATGGAGGCAGAGACTTTCTACCGGTATAACTACGTCACAATCCAGGGCAAGCCGTCCAAATTAAAAGTTTTAAACGCTATTGCAGAGGCAGAGTCCAGCACGGCTACGGTAGCTATTGAGGGTGTTGCCACAGATCGTACAACGGCACAAGACAAGCTTGCTCAGATATCAGCCATGACCTACGCGCAGATTGACACGCATGTTGACAGTACGTTCAGCGCTTTATCAACAGCACAGAAAAGCAGTTTAAAGAAGCTCTATAAGGCTGTTTTGGCGTTGATTAAGAATATGGATTTTGAATAGAGGATGAAATGACACGGAACGAGCTGCTCAGGGCCATGCTGGTTATGTCGGTAGTACTTAATGGACTGCTGTTTGTTCTGTGGTGGGTGAAATAAGGGAGGATAAAATGAAAGTATCAAGCACTGAAATATCGAGAGCGTTACAGGATCTGTGGCCTCACCTTACAGTGGGTTATGACAACCCCAGATCTATCTGGATACCACGATTCGATTACTGGGCGCCATCAAAGAAGAACGTGGATGAAATGATCGGTCAGCAATGGAATATGATAGCTAAGAATATAGAATATACCCACGATGTCTGGATGTGCACCAACATGGCGGCGGCTGTGGCAGTGGTGGCGGATCTCCACGTGCTTTGGTTACAGTCAATCAGGGCCTTTGAGCCTTCTGCTAAACTTGAATGGGCTGTGGCAGAAGTTTGGTGCACGAGGCTACATGGGCATAGAACAAGCCATGCCGTTAATCTGATTATGCTCGATACAAAAGAACTTTGGTTCTTTGAACCCCAACCGCATAAAGATGCTGATGGCGAGGTGTCTACTCCAGTGGATTTTGATGCCTGGAAAGCTGATCCCGAAAAAGACATGATTCATTTTTATAAACTTTAAAGGAGGTATGGAATAAAGTGATAACGAGTAAATTAAAAATAGTGGGAATTTAACGGAGGGTATTATGAAAAAAATAGCGATTATGATAACCGTCATTTTTATGGCGGTGTTGTTCCTGGGTGTTTCAGTTTCCGGCGCAGTGGAATCAGCTTCGCAATATAAGTCTGTTTACCCGATGGGTGGCTACAAGATGACGCATAATCCGGATAACGTAACTACGAAACTGGGTTTTCAGGGTGGCAGACAAAATACGTGGCTTTTCAGGTTTTATATCCCGCCTGCCGTAAAGGATAGAGTAAGCCTTGCCGTGTTCTGTCCCCAGAACCAGATGATCGGCGTGGTTGTACGGTTGGGGTTTCCGCCACAGTGCAATGTAGCTGGATATAGCACCAGTACCAGTGCATCAGAAGACTACTTTTACGGCTTGCCCTGGCTATCTGCTGCAGGTTTTTCTGGCGGCTCACTTCAGCAATTTAGAGATAATGATATACGTATCAGGAATCATTCCGGAACCATACCAATAGTCAAGGATTACAGTCCCTCATCAGACGGTGAATGGCTCTATGTAAAGGTGCTCTATGATGGCCGAAGCGCCCCTAACTTGGCAGCTTCCAATTTTGAGGTGACTATAGACACGAATGCCTATAAGGCATGGTATGCTACCGCAAGCTGGGATTCGAGCGGCAACCCCCTACCGAATGGAATAACCCCTACTCATACAGGTAATTGCAATTTCGTTTCTACCGGAGAGGATGATCCCCCTGTAGATAATGACCCTAATGATGACCCGTTTGCCCCATTCTGGCCGCCTTACAATCCCCCTATTGATCCTGACCCTGATCCGATAGTCCACGATCCTTCCGAGTGTAATTGGATGTGGTCACTGCCTGGTACAACCTTAATAGAAGCGTCCGGGTTGAGTATGACTTTTAAAGAGGGTGAAGATGCTGAGTGTCCGTGGGGGGCAGTAACGGTATCAATAGACGATATTTCCGTAGAATGGGAGTATGAGACTTCAAAGTATTTTCTGACCGTGTTTGGCACTGACATCAAACTTGTGTTCGCAAGAATGTGGGATGGCCGGTGGGTTTTGGTTTATGATCCTGTATTTGTGATGGAGGAATACAGGGAGTAATATGACCAGCAAACAACACCTCAGAGTATCCATAATCCACTTCGCGCTTGCAGGAGTGATATGCTTGTTCTGGATAATGGGAACATAAGGCACAACGTAACATTTATTATTAGCGTTGAAGATGATGCCTGTGTAGTGCAGGGTGCGCGATTTCAGATCGTGAGGCAATGAGTTGTTTATAATGAAATCTAACTGAGGTGCAGAAAATGCCTGGAGATAAACCAATATGCCCGCCATGCAAAGAACACACTGGAATTATGGAAGCAGTGGAGACCCTTAAAGAGGCTAAAACGTCCACAGAGAAGGCCATCAGACGCTTGTGGGAGGGCATTGAAAAGAAGGTTTCTCAACGATTATTTCTCACGCTCATGGGTCTGACAATATCCATCCTTATCATAATTGTAGGGTTTATTTACAATTCCCAGGCTAACCTTTTAAATAAAATGTTGGAGCAGGTTACAGGCCTGCAAATTGACATGGGAGTCGTAAAACATACGATTGAAATGTTGGGGAAGTGAGGTAAGGCCATAAAACCAATACTCAGACTCATCCGGCTTGAAGAGCGTACTAAATATGGAACCTTCGGGGTATTGCTGATCAGTGAAGAGGTGTTTTGCGTGACCTTGGAACCGCCTGATATGGAAAATGTTGCCGGCAGATCCTCAATCCCTGCCCAGCAATATACCTGTATCCGGCATAACTCCCCGCGATTTGGAGAGACGTTCAAAATTATAAATGTGCCCGGTCGTAAGAATATTCTTTTTCATCCGGGGAACCTGTTGCCGGACACCGCGGGCTGTATTGTTTTGGGACAGCATTTTGGGAGATTGCAGGGCAACCGAGGGGTGCTTGCTTCCGGTAAGACATTTACAACCTTTATGAAAATTCTAAGGGGTTATGATATTTGCCGTTTGACTATCCGCGAAGTGTATTAATGAAAGCACCAGGTTAAGAGGAGATTAAATCCATGAAAAAGGTAATCCTGATTATTTTAGCGTTTTTGGTTGGGGGCTGCGCCACTACACAGTTAGGACAAACCGAACAAACCCTTGAATCATCCGTAGAAACGCTGGCGATGGATTGGCCCCAAGCGTCTGGAGCTATTCGAGGTGGCCTGGATGAGGGGTATTTGCCTCAAAACATAATTGATAAATTGAACAAAATTGATAGTTGGTGGAAGGATGAAAAGGGCAATTGGATTCCCGCCGAGAAGATAGTCCTAACTGAATATCAAAAGTGGTTTATTGCGGGAGCGCGGCTTGCTCATATGGGTCCAATTTTACAGGCTATCATTCAACAGTATGCTCCAGGCCTTTTAAAATTACCACAGGTAATATCCGGGCTAACTTTCCTTGGATTAGGAGCCTTATAGTTATGAAATTTCTACATATCAGCGACCTGCATTTTCATCGTGACGGGGAGAATAACCAGGACGCAAACAGGCTGCTGAAAAACATAAAAGAGCGATACCCGGATCATGCAGTGATCATCACGGGCGATATCACAGACGATGGGCACAGGCAACAATATCAAAACGCCTTAGATGCGTTGGGGGCGTTTGCCGGTCGGGTGTTTATCGCTCCCGGCAATCATGATTTCGGCGCTGCAGGACATCTCTACAGCAGAAAAAAAGCCGATCTTTTTGACGATATGTTGGCCGCACCCCTCGGGCAGCGTGGCTTTTTCTCAGGCAATAACACCCCTGTGATTAATGATATTGACGGGGTCAGGCTGATCGCCCTGGACACAAACCTGGAAACCAATCACCCGTTTGATTTCGCCTGCGGGGAGATTGGGTTCAATCAACTATTTGCACTGGACAAAATATTAGACCGGGCCGATGACAGGGTGAAAATCCTGTTTTTCCATCACCATCCCTTCATATATAACAATCCATTCATGGAGCTAAGGGACGCCGGAAAACTGGCGCGTGTTCTCTACAATCGGGTTGATGTGATTCTGTTCGGCCACAAACACGAAATGATGGACTGGGAAAACCGATGGAATATTAAGTATATTCTTGCCTCGGATAATTCACCGGGGAAAAGCAAGGCAGGGGAGATTACTGTGGAAAATGGCAGGATAGGGATGAAATATGTTGAGATTTAACCTGCAAGGAGGGCTAAACCCATGACAACGGAACCGACCAAACCGTGGTGGAGCGTAAATATATCCGAGGAACTGACCATCGTGGCCCTAACCGTGATCGCCATGGGCGCCATGCTGATCCTCGGGGTAGAGAGTAAAGAGGCCGTGTCGGCCATAGGCGGCGGTCTGGTGGGGTATTTGGCACGGGGGAATAACGCGTAGGGATGTTGTGAGGTGAGGTAGTTTTTATGGCGACTGATGATGATAAACCGACGATAGATACTAATCCTCCGGTAAAGGAGTTTTCGGCTTTACAAGTCGAAGAAGATGACCCTTATCTGGAGAAGATTTTAGAAATTGTAAGGCCTGTGTTAAATAGGCTCGCAGAAATGTTTTTTCCTTTCCGAAGACGCGCGCCGATATCACTGAAAGACATTGCTGATAAATCAGCTCAGGACACGATGATTAAAATAGAGACAGGTGATCTGGAGCCTGAACTCAAAGCCTTTATGTGGAAACTGGTGAAGAAGATCGAGACCCGGGGCGGGGGGATTTAGTAGTTGACTCCCTCTCTGTAGGTCCAGAATTTAATTCCGTTATAAATAAAGCTTGTTTTCCCGCCAAACATCCCAGGGCTGTCGATTACCGTAACAACAAGACCTCCCTTCATGACAAGACATTTCTTACTGGAGATGTATGCATCAATGCTGTCATAATCTTTGGCAGTGATAAATCTGGTCACGTGATCCAGCCATTCTTCCTTTAGACATGCGAAATATCCATCATTTGTGGTGCATCTTGGAAATTTATATTTTTTTGCTTTTTTCACTGATTTAGCGGCTGGCCGAGATGGGATTGGAGCAGGTGTTTTTACAGGAGGTGCCTTTTTTTCCACAGACCCCGGCAGCAACTTGCATCCAGGCCCGGACTTTGTCGTAAACGTGACCTGCCCATCTGCATCGATGCATTTATAGATCTCAGCGCTTACATTCGGACCTTGTTTGACAGTCTCTGCCTCTTTCATTTTTGAATATTCATGCACCTCTAACGCCTGCGTATTAATCCAGAATCCCTGAATTCTTGAGCGCTTAAATTCGGAAGCAGCATAAGCCGTGCTATTGGCAGGCATATCTTTGACATACATAAAGACTGTGCCGGTTTTCCAGTTTTCACGATATTTTTTCCATGCTTCTTTCGAAACCTGTTTCAATTCTGATTCGGATGGAATCATGTCATGCTTGATTCGAATCCTTATGACCCCCCTTCTGATATTCGCGTAGCTCGTATCTTTTGAGTTTATGAACTTATAATCTATTCCAGCGAAGCCAAAGCCAAAGGACAATATAGCAAAACAAAACGCGCATAAAATGAGCCTAAATTTTTTCAACATAATATTTCCTTATTGGTGATTCCCAATAGTTGCTGTTACGCGCAATCTCTCTGGAATCTCAGGGCTTTCAGGCGGCGTTAAATAAACTGAATTACAATGTAGACGACAACGCACCTTGCCACATGGATGGCTCCTGGTTCCCATTACTGCCAAATGTCGGCACGCTGACGCTGATATGATTGCGATTTCATGGATTGTTCCCAATAGCAATGAGAACACGCGTGACTTTCCCCTTTTTTTCCTTGAATATCACGATGAAATTGCCAGGTTCACCACCGGTCCATAAAGAGAATTCACTATTGCCAATCCCTATGGTCTTAGGGAAACGTGAAATTAGTGACTTGCTGAAGTACAAACGCACAGTGCTTCCAGAAGATGGGGCCGAATAGCTCCTTATGAACTTGCTGTCACTGGGGATCATCTTCTCTATTTCAATCATAGCCTGTCGTTTTGCTATCCCTGTTTCTCCCCAGGATCTTTCAAAATGATTGACATTCTCATTCTGATATCCGACAAGATATCGCAATCCTTCATAAAGAGAGAACCCGCTACGCGCTTCTGACAGCCTATGTTGTGATTCCCAAGATTGCCGAGATATCCCTAAAGCTCCTGATGAAAAACCTTCTACACTTTGTATTGTGACTGTTGTTTCTGATATTATTTCCTCTTTTGTTATGCCAATTGCATGGCCATTGATAGCCTTTACACTGCCCTTGGAATCTACAGCCCACCTATAAACAGTGTAAGAAGAAAGACCGCCGATATGAATGGTCTTCTCTACTATGAATTGGTTGCCTGACTGTCTAACCGACCACCCCAAATCCTTTACTGCTGGAAGTTTCGTCTTATTCCGTATGTGATCACCGATGGTTCCACCTTTTGAACACGGGAATGATCTTACGATTCGTTTTGCATCAAGTTTTGATGCTATCGGTTCCGGTGGCGTCGGAATGGTTTCTACGTTCTTGGTGGTTTTTCGGGGTTTGGATGCCGAGCCCGACAGCAGCGTGCATCCCGGGCCAGGCTTTGTGGTGAATGTGACCTGGCCTTTTTCATCAATGCACTTATAGATCTCAGCGGCAGTCGGAGCTGAGATGAGAAATAGGGAGATGACAGTCGCAATAATGATTGAATTTTTCATGGGTATTGTCTCCGCTTATCTTAAATGTCAATCTCGATTGTTAACTAAGCTCTTTTCATCCGAAATAAGCCATATACGTATAGGCAATTTAAAGCGCTCAATAACAGCCTTGAGCCTAAGGAAGTATTTCCTGTCATTGCCTCTATGTAGTATTAAAGCAATTCCTGCTTTTTTTCCTGTTTTTAGAGAATAATGTAGGCTTTGTCCTATAGCATGGTGCCAACGCTCCGCGAATTCAATTTCAACCGCATGGGTCGCAGTCACACAATCACATCGGGTTTGATCTTCGAGCGCTATTTCAACGCGACCACCATTCTCAAAACACCATTTATCTTGATACCATCTTTCAGGTTGGCGTTCATTTTCACCCGCTTTAGCAGGCCCTGCCAGGGCCAATAAAATAGCTATCAGGTGCAGGTAGGGCTTAATGTACCGTCGCAGCATATCACCCTTCCGGTTTCCTGATTACAGCCGCAAACCCCTCCATGATGCGAGCAACAACCTCTTTTCTCCAATATATTATTGAAACTCGCGTCCGACTGAATCGTGGGTTCATATTGGGTACCTGTTCTATTGGCTCCGCCGCTTCCTGACAAAAAAAGAAAAAACAGTGAAAAACAAATGGTTAATATGATAGCTCTTTTCATGATATTCCCCTTTCCATATGCATGGTACGGTTAGCATTAAACAAGAGTCCCAAAATTTACATGGCAAATGTTTCCCTGTTTACGCGTTATTCCCCTTCCGCAGGGTTCTCCGGCTCGTGTAATAAATCGTCTGCGTTTTTTTCAGTGTTGAGTTGTTTAGTTAATTGATCGACCTGTTTTTCCAGTTTCTTCAAACGTGTCTTATCCCTTACCTGCTCGAAAAACTGCGTGATATTGGATTTGAGCGCTTCTATGGTGGCCCTTTCGCCGCTGGACAGGATCTCCTTCACCGCGTCAATGTATTCCGAATCCGGCCGATCACGCTCAATAACCGCCTTCACTGCAAATTCTTGGCCGGTTGGTAATGTATAGAGATGTGGCCGGCTGTCAGGGCCCGGGAGACCTGTGTCGTAAGGGGCTTCGGGGAAAGGCTTAACTGTGGTCAACCATTTATCTTTTGAAAAATATGCTTTTTCGATGTGTTTAAGCCCATTCTTTGAAATCCGGTCTCTGTTGATCCAGGTTGATATCAGAATTCGCTTAATTCCAATCTTTTCTGCAAGAGTTGTTTTCCAACCCTTTTCTATTGTAATATCAAATAGTTGGGCCAATTGCATAAAAGCTATTTCTGTTTTATTTGCAAAACGTTGCATTTTTTCCTTGACAAACGTTACAAGCCCTGTATAAACTCCCTCTCACCGAACAAAAACCCTACATAATCAACCAAAAACATACAGGAAAAGGGGACTAAAATCATGCCAGCAACACCTGATAGGGCTCCCCACTGGGACAGATTTTTGAAGCAAATAGTTTCCAAAGAAGGTGTGGAAAGTCTCAGACTATTTTTTGCCAGGTCAATGGATTGTGCTGCTTTCGTGGCGAGCAACGTCCATGGCGCCTTTGACCAGCCAGGCAAGAATTCCAGGGGCCTCTTCACGAAGATCATTAAGTAGTTTTTCGGCCTCATTTGCTGGGATTACCTGATCCCAATTTCCGCCCGGATGTGCTTCACGGAAGGTGGAAAGCAGGTCTGCAATCTCTTGCTCTGGTTTACCGGAAACCTCGGAAATAATTTGAATAAACAATTTTGCATAAGTCATGGAAAATCCTTCTCACAATCAACCAAAAACATACAGAAAAGAGGGGGTTGGGATTATGCCGAAACAAGAAATAGAATATAATCTCAAAATAACATTCGAGCCTGAGACAAAGCGGGTCTTATCAAAACTAACCGTTAATTTGGAAACCATATATCAACTGTTGAAGCAAAATAGGGATTTACTGGCCAAGGCTCTTCAGAGTTCGCTGGAGATCGTCAAGACTCCGCTGGATGGGCCGGAGGGCGTCTCCGGAGAGGTTGAACGAGACGCCACACAGACATGAGATGCTCTTTCCGGGTATTGCATTCCTGGCGGCCAACTTTGTTTTCCTTTTGCATTCAGGACAACCGATTATGAGCGTAGCATTCATCTTTTTGTCAATATCTAAGTCAATTGTGGGATCTTTCATTATCAACCTCCAGTAGAAAGGGATGCACCATGCCGAAACAGACGTTTGAACAGGCCCTTACAGATATTTTTCCGGCAGAAACAGTCTCTTATATTAGAAGGCTTTTCGCCTATGCCTTGTTCGCATGTGCCATAGACAATACATCTGCGAAGCCTTTTTCAAATGACCGAGAAAACCCCGATGGATCTGCCCTTGCGGCATCCCGCAATTTATCAGCATCTTCAGGAGAAATCTCTTGATACAAAATACTTTCATTCTCCATATGTTGCTCGTAAACCAGCATTTTCGCCAATATGAGGTCTTTGGATGCGCCCGTTGTCTCTGCGGCGAGTTCTGCAAAAAGGTCGACGTATCTCATATCGGAATTAGCTCAACTTTGGGGGAAATCAATGTTTAAACGTATCAAACTGTATAAATTTATACAAGGAGAAAAAAACCGGAACCGGGCCGCACTTAGGTGTTTAAGCCTGATCGGTTTCTCATTACCCGCGGTGCGCGATATGCTCTTTAAGGGCAACAAAATCAAGCTAAATGCATTGGCAGAGGATCATGGGATCGTATCGAGTACCCTATACAACACAATCAAGGGCATAAGGCACAGTTCTAATGCCCAGCAAATAAGCGCCGGCGCCCTCGGTCTGGATGTGAAAGAATTGTACCCTGAACAGTAGAATAAGCCGGGAGCCGATGATTTAACATAAACCCTGCCACAATCAATTGCGAGGACTGAATGGATAACAAAAAGACCCCCCCTTTGACGCCCCGCGGATTCATTTCCGCGTTTCGTGACCTTGTCGGAGATACCTACCTTATTAAGCTTTTCGGTTTATCACCCCATAAGAATAGTGGCCCCCGCAGCCTGTGTCGATGGACTGCAAAACGGCCGTATGTCGATGAGGATTCAATCCGCGAAAACTGGATAGAGAAGCATGAGAAAGTGTTGAAGCGTCTCCTACAGGAGCCCGGGGGCCTGGAAATAGCCAGGGCATTGGTGGCACGCCATGCTTATATTGTGGGCTGCGAGCTGTCTGTCAAAACAGAGATTTTGCCTGATAAGGCTACAATGGAGGATGAGTGTCTGGATGATTATCCGGCGATTACAAGGTTTCATGAATCAATTCGGGATATAAATCCGGTCCCACGGGTCAGGCACCTCTGGACAGAGGCTAAAAGAGAGTTGGATGAGACGCTTGCGTTCTACGAAGGAACAAGAGGGGAGGGAAAAGAGGATGTCTGAGAAAAAAGCCAAACAAAAGAGACAGGACGGACCACCACAGCCAAAGATTTTTAGACAGATCAACGCCACATTTTTTGATGGAGGCGGTATGAGGGTTTCGGGCTTCCCGCTTGAATTCAAATCCGCCATGCTTTGTGCGCATTTCATCACCGCGAACATCGCCGACTACTTTGTCAAAGCTGCTAAGGATGGCCGTCTGAAAACGGTATCGCCGAAAAACCAAGGATCATTCTCCCGGGCCCGGGCTTAAATTGAAAAAACATCACATAGGTTTAATTGGCACCCACGGTACAGGCAAGACCACCTATGCCAACCATATCTATCGAAAGTTAACCGGGTTGTTTCCGGACAATACCATTGCCCTGGTCTCGGGGATCGCCAGGCAATGCCCACTTCCGGTCAACAGGCAAACGTCCGAGGCGGCACAGCTTTGGATCTTCCATCACCACATACAGCGAGAGATTGAGGCCAAGGATGAGGCCGAGGCTGAATATATCATTTGCGACAGGACCGTCCTGGATAACCTCGCCTATGCCGAGGCCGCCGGCCTTAGCGACGTTGTAGACGCATGCTTCCCGATGGCCCTCTGGTGGCTGGAGAAGTACACGGAGCTTGTCTGGTTTTCTCCGGTACCTGGTAGACTTACAGAGGATGGCTTCAGGGACACAAATCCAGTCTTTCAGCTTGAGATCCATAATATCCTGGCCGATTGGATTCAGTCATTTGATATTTTTGTAATGGAAGTGAATCAGGGCTATAAACATCTAATGGAAACGCTGAGGAAATTGAGATAGAAAATATTACGAGAAGTTTCTCTCGTTTTCTTTCTCCCCTTTCCCCCTTCTATTTTATTTTCTTCCCAACCTCCATTACGGTAGGTAGGGGGAGAAAAGCGGCGGGTCCTTCCTGGCACCTAAAACTATACGGCACAAAGATG
>JAFDDR010000043.1 GCA_019310785.1 Deltaproteobacteria bacterium | reverse complement strand
TCCGGTCTCGCTGTCTCCACTGTCACGGCAGGCAGCGGTTCCGTAACCGGGTTTCCCGGAGGCACGGCACCAGGCATATATGGGTATCAAATCGGTGAAACGGTCACGCTGACGGCGACGGACACGACACCGGGCGTCGGGTCCGAATTTGTGAACTGGACGGGTGATGTTGTTGAAGTTGACAATACGACAGCGGCGAGTACGACAATAACCATGAAGGACAATTATTCAATCATCGGTAATTTCATCGGGACCTGGTCTATCACTGCCAGCGCAAGGACCGGCGGAACCATTACCCCAACAGGTACGGCAACCGGTTATTATGGTACCGACCAGACATATACTATAACTGCCAATGCGGACTATTGCATCTCAGATGTTGTGGTGGACGATGTCTCTCAAGGCCCTCTGGAATCTTACACCTTCAAAGATATTTACGGTAATCACACCATAGTGGCGGTTTTCGCTACCGGCGACACCCCCTACCAGCCCCCTCAAGCCGGAGATGAACAGATATACACGGAGAGTGTGCCTCCATTGGTGCTGCTCGTTATGGGCAGGAGCCACAAGCTGTACTATGAGGCATATAATGATGCCTCCGACCTGGACGGAGACGGGACCCTGGATATAAGATATAATCCTGCCATTGAATACTATGGCTATTTTGATTCCCGCAAGGTCTACAAGTACGACGCTACTAATGAACGTTTTTATCCGGTAAGGGCTACCAATGATAAAAAGACCTCCGGGGTCCCTGCGGATAATGAATGGAGCGGCGACTTTTTGAATTACCTGACCATGTCCCGTATGGACACCCTGAGGAAGGTCCTTTACGGCGGGTACCGGTCAACCGACACTGCGACCGAAACGGTCTTGCAGCGGGTCTTTATCCCGCAGGATGCACACTCCTGGGGAAAGGAATACGAGAGCATTACCAGGGACGGCTACGACATTAAATATTATGCCCCGCTCGATACTCCATCCGTAGGCACAAGGCACCTGTTTGCATCCACGAACTTAGAAGACCCCAATAACACAGACGAGCCGGACTGGGACCGTCCTCTGTTACGTGTACTCCCCAATAACACCCATCGTATCTGGGAATGGGTGGCTTCTGAAAGGCCGGTTGCGTGTAGTAAAAATGATGTTGGCTTTGGCGGCATCGAATGTAAGTCTCCTCCGGAAGGAGGGGACTGTGAAACACCCGGCGGCGGCGGATCCCATCCGGGCCATCCGAACAATCATGCTGAATATGAGGCCCTGGTTACCACCTATGCCGTAGCTTCAAAAAGATATGCGCCTGGCGCCCCGCCCGCAAATGGCCGTATTGATGGGTCGGGCAACCCCTACGGTCCGGACGATAATTATCTCACCATATTCACCGGCAATATCGATATCACCACCGGTGGGAATTATTACTTTGCCGTGGACGGAGATGACGCGGTTGAGGTCCTGATAAACGGCAACGTCGTGGCGGGCTATTATGGAGGCCATGGCGCTTGTAACTGCACCAAATATAAGAGCGCCAAAGTACCTCTGGCCGCAGGCTCTCATACCGTGGAATTTCGCCATGAAGAAGCAGGGGGTGGTGACAACTATTATCTATGGATGAAGGGGCCGGATACCGGAGGTAGTTATACAAAAACCATTTCTTACAGCAGTCTGATCCAAACCACATATGAGCTTTTAACTCCTTCAACCCCCACTTCGGTCATTACCGATTACGTGGTCCGGGTGCAGGTGGGGGTCTCTTCCATGCCCGAGTCCAATTGCAAGCAGTATCCCTCCGGGGTTCGTAAACCAACCGGTATCCTCCAGAAATATGGAGAGGCGGGTCGCATGGATTTTGGTCTCTTAACCGGGTCCTATGCCAATAATACCTCGGGCGGCGTGTTGAGAAAACCTATCGGTTCCATTACCGATGAGATTGATCCCAGTACGGGTCAACTCACATCTGTAAACGGGATTATCAAGACCATTGACAAGTTTAGGATCTGCGAATTTCGATACAGCGATTATTCGTACGAACCCGGTTGGCCAGCCGCCTGGGTAACGACACGTAACATGGATGAAGGAGAATTCCCTGATTGGGGCAATCCGATAGCCGAGATGATGTATGAGGGGCTGAGGTATTTTGCCGGGAAAAAGACACCCACAACCAAGTTTGATTATGGCCCGTATACTAACTGCGATAATAACTTTGGTCTAGCCAAGCCGGCCTGGGATGACCCATATGAGACCCATTATTACTGTGCCAAGCCCTTTTTGCTGGTTTTGTCCGACATATACCCGAACAATGACTCAGATCAGTTGCCCGGGAGTTATTGGTACCCCTCCCCTGCTCTTGATCCTGATGATTTAACCGGCCTGCATGTACAGAACCTTGCAGATTTTATCTTCACCGAGGAGGGAGATGCAGCATCGCACTACATAGGCCAGCAGGGAGGCACCTTCGACAGTTCATGCACCCCAAAAGACGTGGACGGTTTTGGTGATATTCGCGGGCTCTGCCCCGAGGAACCCACAAAGCAGGGGAGCTATTATTCGGCCAGTGTGGCCTATTTCGGCCTCACACAGGACATAAACCCCGCTGAGAGCGATCAGAACGTGGTCACCTTCGTTGTAGGCCTGGCCTCCCCGCTTCCCAGGATTAATATTCCGGTGGGCACCGGTGAAATAACCCTGGTCCCCGTTGCCAAATCGTGCGGGGGCTGCCTCGGGATTCAACCTACTGAAGGTGCATTTCAACCCAACAATACCATTGTGGACTTTTTTGTGGAGGCCATCACTCCAACCTCCGGAACCTTCAGGATCAATTATGAGGACGTAGAAAACGCCGCTGACCATGATATGGATGCCATTGTCATTTATCACTATCAGGTGGTTGACGACAACCTGGATCCTGTGGCGGACGCAAGCAATGGAACCAAGGTTCAAATCACCCTTACATCGGAATATGCATCAGGGTGTATCATCCAGCATCTGGGATACATAATCTCGGGCACAACAGCGGACGGGACATACTTAGAGGTAGTGGATGCGGATATAGGCGACCCGTACGCGCCGGGCACCGATGTGGACTATTTCTTAGATACCCCTCCGGGAGTATGGGCCGGCGACACCGGCGACCCCCCGCCCTGGGAGGACAACGTTGATCTGCCCCTTGTTACCACAAGGACCTTTGACGTGGGGACCACCACTGCGGCCACGCTCTTAAAAGACCCTCTCTGGTATGCGGCCAAGTGGGGCGGCTTTATCGACATGGATGATAATGATAAACCTGACCAGGACTCCGAATGGGATGAAGATGCGAACGGGGTCCCTGACACCTATTTTTATGTGGTCAACCCGTTAAAACTGGAGCAGCAGCTTAACCGGTCATTTACGGACATCCTGAGCAGAGGCGTATCACATGTGGCCCCGGTGGTGTCGGTGGACGAGGCCAACAGGACCCAGAGCGGTGACAAGCTCTACATGGCATTCTTCAGGCCCATGCCGGATAATTACTGGCAGGGGAACCTCAAGAAATACGGCCTGGACTATCTGGCAAGGACCGAATGCGGCAGAACAGATCCGGAGTGGACGGTCGTTGACAAAAACGGGGATATTGCAGGCGAGTGTGACGGCACTTTTAAGGGCGGCAGCATCTCCTTCTGGTCAACCAGCGGTGACGGGGGATACGTGGATAGAGGCGGCGTAGGGGTGCTGTTAAAGGAATCCATGCCGGGAACAGACGATACGGATGTCCCCACAACAGGCCCTTACTATGACTTCCGGAATATCTATACATACCCTGTGGGGGCCACGGACGGGGCCTTAGTCACTTTCGATCATGCCAATATCAGCAAGGAAGATTTGGAGGTGGGCACCGATGCGATCCGGAACAAGATCATCAACTATATTTACGGATACAATTATGCGGCTGAGACCAACGGAGATCCTGTTACAAAGAGAAAATGGATCTTGGGAGACATCATCCATTCGGAGCCGAGAATGATAGACTATTTAAATACGGACGGCAGTCTTAAGGCCCGCTACATTGCCGTGGGTTCCAATGACGGCATGCTCCATGTGTTTACGGACGAGGCATGCACCATAGGCGGAACTTCTTATCCGGAAGGATCCGAGATCTTTGCGTTTGTGCCCCGGGACCTTCTCAAGAGGCTCCAGTTGTTCGGCGCACCCAATATACACCAGTTCATGGTTGACGGCTCGGCCAACCTCTTCAAGGCCCAGACAAAGACCGGCGATTACTATGACAAGACCCTGGTATTCGGCGAGCGCAGGGGCGGCAGGAGCTACTGGGCCCTGGACGTGACAAACCCTGATCCGAGCACCTGGACGGTCAAATGGCACATCGAAGGGGGCTCATTGGGAACCACGGGCTTTAATGAATTAGGCTATACCTGGAACAAGCCTTCCTTTGCAAAAATCCGAACCGATGCAACCACCGTTTATAACGTTGCCATATTCGCGGGCGGCTATGACTCCCCGCTTGAAGACGGGTTCCCCGAAGGATTTGATGATGCCGATGAGGACGGGATCTGGGACTCTGGTGAGGCCCATGCCGCGACCATAGGGGGAACGGAATTCTATGACAAATACAACCCGGGCATGAATACCATGGGGCGGGGGATATTTGTGGTGGACGTGGACTACGACCCAACCGATGCCGACCATAACCAGCTTATACTGTTCAAGGCCACATATGGCGATGATGACGCGGATGAGGATGAAGGCGATGACGTGACCACGGGCCTGGACCAGAAATACTGCATGATGAAATACTGTTTTCCTGCCAACATGTCGGTGATCCCATTTTCAGATGAATATCTCCTTATGTACGCCGCCGATGTATATGGCCAGATATGGAAGATCGAGTATGATTATTATTCAGATACCGGGCACGCCTATGATGACGCGGATTCGGAGAAATGGAAGGTACAACGTATCTTTACATCGAATCCCGGCTCTGACCAGGATTCAGGCGATGTGGACGATTTTGACACAAACGGCCCACCCAGCCTTGATGACACCGACGCCGGGAGAAAGGCATTTTATTCCCCCGACATATCATATTACGGCAATGCCTGGACAAGTTATCCGGTCCTTTACTTCGGTACCGGGGACAGGGCCCATCCGAGACTCAGGATGATATCCAACCGGTTCTATGCGGTAGCCGACCACGACGCGGCGGACGGCGAGGTCCTTGATGAGACCGATCTTTTTAACTTGACCTGTGACGAGCTGGATGACAATGCGGATGCCAATGGTGATGGCACCGTGGACAAGGATGACACAACCCTGCAGAATCAAATAAGGGCCATCATGCAGCTCCAGGAACCGTGCAGGGGCTTTTACAGGGTAATGGATAAACAGGGGGATTGCACTGGTCACTCCTTTGACCATACGGGCGAGCAGGTGTTATCCATGCCCACGCTCTTCTTCAAAACGGTCTATTTCACATCTTACCAGGCCGTGTTCGACGATCCATGTAATCCCATGGGGAATGCCTATATCTATGCCATTGACTATTCATGGGGTACGGCCGCGTTTGATTACGGGGGAGACGGCATAAACCAGACCCTGGGTGACACGTTTCAAATGATCAGCGGCAGTTCCATTCCTTCGGGTGTCAGGGTAATCACCAGGGACGGTCACGCAGCAGGCCTCTTAAGCGCGGGCGGGGCCGTGGCCGGGGCCGGAGTGAATTTTTCGACAAGCATCCCGGGACCTCCGGGCGGCGTATCACGGATGTTGTGGGAAACGGACTAAAAACTTGAAAAGCCCTGAGAAACAGGTTATAATTCCTATAACAGCTCTCGGAAATTTTAGCTGATTTGGGGTAATATTTTGGACAAAAGGGTGCGTTTCTACCTCAAGATTTGGGTTCAGGGTTCAGGGGTTAAAACTTTGAACCTTGAACCTGTGAACGATTACGAGAAACAAAATGAAAAGCAAACAAGAAAAAGAAAGCAGACTTGATCGTATAGAGAGAGGGTTAGAGTCCCTTCTTCAAGGAACTTTAGATTTGAAGGAGTCCCAGAAGAGGTATAGCGAGGAGCGCAGGGAGGCGCAAAAGAAAATTGACGCGGCGACCCTGGAATTGAAGGAAGCTCAAAAGCAGACCGATGCACAGATTCAGAAAACCGATGAGCAGCTACAGAAGACCGATGCACAGCTTGAAAAGACCATAAAAAAACTTGATGAGATTGGGAGGCAATTAGGTGATCTTGGATTGGTACAGGGGGAGGTAGCTGAAGATCTGTTTTACAGAAACGTCCGATATCTTTTCAAAGAAGAGCGCGATATGATTTTTAGTGATGTGAAGAGGAATTTGAAGAAGAAGGGTGCGGGGGAATACGATATCGTGGCAGTAAATGGAGATGCCGTGCTGGTGATTGAGGTCAAGAACAAATTACAAAAGCGGATGGTAGACAGATTTACAGAAAAGAAATTGCCTAAATTCACGGAAATCTTTCCAGAGTTCAAGGGCCGCAGGCTTTTCGGTGGGATTGGGGCTTTGGTTATAAAAGATGATGTAAGTCGCTATGCTGAGAAGGCGGGATTATATGTGCTTACACAGACCAGTGAAGGCGGCGCCACCTTGGTAAATCGCAAAAACTTCCGGGCAAAGGAATTCAGTTGATCATCAGGATGTGTGAACGGAGTTGAGCCATGAAAATTTTTTTCATGAAAAGCTGGATATACATTGTTTTGTTGTCGTTTGTCCTGACATGGCCTGCCACGGGCATTTCCTGGGCAGATCCCCCTCCAAAAAGCCCTGACACCTATTATAATGAAGGAACGGAATTTCTGAGAACGGGTGATTTGCCCAATGCGAAGGCTTCTTTCACATCCTCAATCGATCTGTTGAAAGATAAAACCGGCAAGACAGATGATGAAAAGAAACTTCTGGCGGAGGCGTATAATAACAGGGGTCTTGCCTACTATGAACTTGCCAAACTTGGTCAGGAACAATATTCGTCCGCGGAGGATGACTTCAAAGATTCCTACCAATGGGACCCTACACATAAAAAGGCCGTCAGCAATCTGGCTCTTACTTACTTCGAACAAAAGCGCTACCTGGATGCCAAATATAAGTACCTGGAAGCGCTGCCGACTCTTGCTGGCTCATATGAAAAGCCTTACCATGCCGATGTTTATAATAATTTAGGCGTATGCTACGCGGAAACGGACGATATAGCGAATGCCCTTTATTACTACGACAAGGCCATTGCTCTTGCAGAGGCAAGTGACGACGTGGATTATACGGATGCCTACTTCAACAAGGGCAACCTTTATTACAACGATAAAAAATATGACCAGGCCATAACCCTTTATGATGTGACCATAGAATATTTCGAGGGTACGCTGCAAGAAAAGGTAGAAAAACAAAGAGGAGAAGAGGAAAGCGTCCTTGAACGGGCCTATCATAACAGGGCCCTTTGTTACTATAATAAAGGTATGTACCAGGAGGCCATTAACGACTTTGAAAAGGCTCTTGATATACACCCCTATTATGCCTGGGCCCATTATGGCAAAGGCTATGCCCATTTCATGTTAGATCAAAATGATGCTGCCATTGCAGAATTCACAATCATCAATACGGCAGAATCGGGAATTGAGCAGTGGGCCCAATTTGGTCTGGGTCTGGCCTGGTGCAAAAAAGGGGATTTTGACAAGGGTCTGGCCTATTTGAACCAGAGTTGCGATTCCGGGAGTTGTTCCGACGCGTGCGACACATTAAAACTCAATATGTATGCGAGCCCGGCGGTAAAATTCTGAAGTTTTAACTCCCGGAGTAATCTTCTTCCCCCTAACCCTCGGTGCCCATTAAAATCCCCCCACCCCCCCTTTTTACAAAAGGGGGGGTGGGGGGATTTTTTCTATCTGCTATTCGGCCTTTGATGTTTCCATGCCCCGGTACTCAATTCTGTTGACTTAACCTTTAATGTTTTCGTAAAAGGTCAAAAACCCCTTACGAGTCCATCATATTTTGGGTAGCGAAAAAACCGGTGCGGTGATAACGGTAATTTATAATGACAATACGTAAAGGAGATACAATTGAATTAGCCGTTGATAAAATGGCATTCGGCGGTCGGGGTATGGGCCGGGTGGATGGTCTTGTGGTCTTTGTTCGAGGGGCCGTTCCGGGCGACAGGATAAGCGCCAGGATTTACAAGAAGAAAAAGGACTATGCGGAAGCGGTCATTGCGGAACTGCTCACAGCTTCACCGGACCGGATAAATGCCCCGTGCCCTTACAGCGGGCACTGCGGGGGCTGCCAGATGCAGCACGTGCGCTATGAAAGGCAGCTCGAATACAAGAAAGGACATATCACTGAATCATTAGAACACATCGGCGGGCTAAAGGATGTACTGGTTCGCGATGTGATCCCTTCCGACAACATATTCGCCTACCGAAACAAGATGGAGTTTTCCTTTTCCGACCGGCGCTGGTTCCTCCCCCATGAATTAGAAAAACGTGAGACGGAAGGTGGTTTTGCCTTAGGCCTCCATGTGCCCGGGACCTATCATAAGGTCCTCGATATGGAAGCATGCCTCCTTCAGCGGGAAAACGGCAATCGCATCCTGCGGGAGGTGAAAGAACTGGTAAAAGAAAGCAAAATACCGGTCTACGGCCTCAAAAGCCACGAGGGTTTCTGGCGGTTTTTAATGATCCGCTGTTCTTTCGGCTACGATGAATGGATGGTGAATCTGGTTACTTCCGGGGAAAGGCCGGAACTTGTGCACCCCTTAGCCGAAAGCCTCTGCCGCAGGGTCGATGGTATCAGGACCGTGGTGAACAACGTCAACCGGAGAAAGGCGTCCATTGCCGTTGGGGAAAGCGAGACGGTCCTTACGGGGGACGGTCATATCACGGACAAAATAGGTCCCTTCACCTTCCAGGTATCGGCCAATTCATTTTTCCAGACCAATTCGCCGGGCGCTGCAAAGCTGTATCAAAAGGTTTTGGAATACGCAGAGCTCAAAGGGAATGAAGATGTTCTTGACCTGTACAGCGGAACCGGCACCATTCCCATTTTTTTGGCAAACAGTGCCGACCGCATAACCGGCATCGAAATAAGCAATGACGCAGTCCTGGATGCCCAAAGAAACCTGAGACAAAATGAAATACATAACTGCCGGTTCATATGCGGAGATATGCGTGACAAGATCTCCGCCATCACAAAAAGGCCGGATGTCCTTATAATTGATCCCCCGCGGGCGGGAATGCACAAGGATGTATTGCCCCGGGTCCTGGCAATATCCCCTGAAAGAATTATATACATCTCATGTAATCCTACTACGTTGGCACGGGACATCGCCCTGATGACAAAGGATTATGAACTGATTGAAATTCAACCGGTTGACATGTTTCCCCACACCTATCATATTGAGGCCGTTGCAAAATTGCAGCGAAGGAAGAAACGATAGGGGGTAGGGGGGATTATGCCGTAGAAAAAGATTGACAAAATTTATTTTGAGAATATAGTAATTCTTTTGTAACTGCTCGGATTCAACGTTCAGCGGTTCAGGGTTGGATTCATGAAAAACAGGTTCGCTTACAAACCAAATGCATAGTTCATCCAGTTCTTGCAGGACACCAGTTGCTATTGCACACAAATATGGAGCGAATTCTTTGTGACTAACCTTGAACTGTGAACCGTGAACCTGACAACCTGAGTAGAAAAAGGGGGTGATTATTTATGGCCGGAAGTTTTGATTATTGTTTGCCTGCTAAAAGGCCTTCCGGTCCTATGGACTTTGAATGCCCCTATAAATTAGATGAGAGCTTCCGACCCTTCAAAAGACTAAACGAGGTGAAAACACATGCCCGACCGATAGCCCGTTGATCAACAAACGCTTCAGGGGACATCCCTGCTTTTGAAGGCGCGGAAAAGCATCTCTTTTTGGTAATGGAGGTGCTTTTTTTGTTTGTAACCGTTCACGGGTTCACAGTTCCACGGTTCAAGGTTAAAAAACGATGGACATGGACCAGGATAAAGACAAGGCGACCAACCGTGAACCGTGAACCAGACAACCTTAGTACAAATGGAGTGATTCTATTATGAAAGTAATTGTCCAGAACAACCACATAGAAAAAGCCATTAAGGACCTTAAAAGAAAGTTAACCAAAGAAGGCTTTTTTTCCGAGATCAAGGAAAGACGCTTCTATGATAAGCCGAGCGTCCAGAAAAAGAAAAAACGGGCCAAGGCGGCAAAAAGACGGCGCAAGAGAATTAGAAGGTTCTAAGGCCCATTGCAGTATATGTGGATTTTAGAGTTAGCGCCTGTGCCCGCTGGGAGCAGGGTGAATGCGACTATTTGAATGCTTTTTCCCTTGACAAAAAGGGGTGATAACAGGTAAATACGCGGAGATTGTTGACCCATTTGTCACTCAACCTTGAACTATCATAAATTAAGAGGCTTACAATATGGAAAAGCCGGCAAATGCTCCTGGAAAGCCTTCGAAGGAAGGGTGGCTGTCTTCCCTTGGCGCCCTCATCCCGTGGTTAGACCTGTCTAAGGTGGGATCGGGTGTGGTCTTCTTCCTCATAGGCTTTATCGGTTCCCTGATTGTGGGATGGGTAATTTTTCCCATGGCCCTCTATTCCTCACAGCCACAACCCATGAATTTCAATCACGCACTTCATCTCAATCCGGAAAAAGTGGATGGTATAGAAGGTGACACGGAGACGGAAAAATGTCTTGTCTGCCACCAGTTTCGTGAGGACGGTACCTTTGCCGGCATCCCGAAGCTGGAAAAGTGCATGGAATGCCACGATGATCCGGAATCTCCATTAGGGGACACACCGGAAGAAAAAGAATTCATGACAAAATACGTTGCCGAAGAAAAGGAAATACCATGGCTTTCCTATTACAGGCAACCGGACTGCGTCTATTTTTCCCATATTGCCCATGTGCAGATGGGTGAGCAGGAATGCAGGACCTGCCATGGAGACCATGGCAAAAGCGAAATCCTGCCCGAATACCGGGCCAACCGCATAACCGGCTACAGCATCAATATATGGGGAGAAAATATATCAGGATGGAAGTCGAACCCATGGGACAGCATGAAGATGGATGACTGTGCCGAATGTCATACAGAGAAGGGTCACGAAGAGAATAACGCCTGTTTTGTCTGCCATAAATAATAAAATTGCCTCGCAATGTTATAAGGGGAAAACAATATGGAAATAACCAGAAGAAATTTCATCCAATTTCTCGTAGGAGGCGTGGCCGGCCTTCAGCTAACCCCGGTTCCCTGGAAGCTCACGGATGACAGTGCCATATGGACCCAGAACTGGCCCTGGGTTCCGGTCCCACCTGTAGGGGCATTTACCCATGAAAAATCCGTTTGTAATCTGTGTTCGGGCGGTTGCGGCATTGAGGTCAAAAAGGTGGATGACCGGGCCGTAAAGATTGAAGGCCGTACCGACTACCCGGTCAATCCCGGCGGCATTTGCCCCCTTGGTATGGGCGGCCTCCAGTTGCTCTACAACGAAAGCATCCGGTTTACCGGCCCCATGAAGCGCGTCGGGCCCAGGGGCTCCGGAGAATTCAAGGATATTTCCTGGGATGAGGCCATTAAAGAGCTTTCAGACCGCCTCTCCGCCCTGCGCAAAAACGGAAGGCCGGAGGCAATTGCGGCAGTGGACGGAAATCCCATTAGGTCGACCATGTCCCTTATGATCGAACGCCTCCTCAGTGCCGTGGGAAGTCCCAATTACGTAAGGATACCTTGTGCGGAAGATACATACCAGACGGCAAATGGCCTGATGCAGGGCACTCAAGGCCCAATGGCCTATGACCTTGAAAACGCCGATTACATCCTGAGTTTTGGAAGCGGTCTCCTCGAGGGTTGGGGCGCGCCCGGTCGGGTCCTTAATGCCTGGGGCCTTTGGCATGGCAATCCGGCCGAGAAAAAAACCAAAACAGTGCAGGTCGAATCAAGGGCCTCCAACACGGCCTCCAAGGCAGACCAGTGGGTGGCGGCAAGGCCGGGGACCGAGGCGGCATTAGCCTTAGGTCTCGCGCACGTGATCATCAAAGAAGGGCTGTACGACTCTGAATTTATAAATAACAGTTCCTTCGGTTTTCATGACTGGAGTTCGGCGGACGGTAAGGAACATGTGGGTTTCAAGGCCATGGTCCTTAATAAGTATTCGCCCGGCAAGGTGGCCCGAATCACGGGCCTGAAAATTGAGGATATTGCTTCCCTGGCAAGAGATTTTGCCGGAGCAAAGGCCCCGATTGCCGTTTGCGGCAAGGGAAAGGGCGACTTAAACGGAAGCCTCCTGGAATTCATGGCAGTGCTCAGCCTGAATGCCTTAGTCGGAAACATAAATAATCCGGGAGGCGTACTTATCCAGGATCCGCTCCCCTTAAGCCCGCTTCCTGAAATCAAGATGGATGGTATTGCCGGAAAAGGCATTGCAAAGGGTCGGCTTGATAAGGCCGGGACCAGGCAATTCCCCTTCAGCCAAAGCCTGATCAATAACCTGGCAGAGGCGGTTATCAACAGTCCAAAATCTCCAATAGACACGCTCCTTGTGTTTTCGGCTAACCCCGCTTACACGCTGCCGGACGGTGGGGCCTTTAAAAAGGGAATGAAAAACATCCCCTTTATCGTGAGCTTTTCGCCTTTCAGGGATGAAACGGCCTACATGGCCGACCTTATTCTTCCGGATCACACGTATCTCGAAAAAACAGATGACGTCGTGTGTCCCTCCGGACTCCAGTACCAGCTATACGGACTGTCCAGGCCCGTCTTGGAACCGGTTTACGATACAAAAAGCACCGGAGACGTGATTATAAAATTGTCAAAGGGTATTGGGGGTGCCGCAGGGTCCGCATTCCCCTGGGATGATTACGGGGAGGTCTTGAAGGCAAGGGCAAAGGGCCTTTTTGATTCAAACGGCGGCCTTGTGTCCTACGATGGTTCCGTGCCGGTATGGGAACTGCAGAAAAGGAAGCCCGGCCTCAGCCCGGATTACAAATCTTTCGATGACATGTGGGAAAAGATAAATTCCGGGGGGCTATGGTACCGGCCTGCTCACACGTACAAGAACTGGGAAGGACTGTTCAAGACCCCGTCCGGTAAATTTGAGTTTTTCAGTTCGCAGATTGAATTAGCCGTTTCCGGGGGCACACGGCCGGAACACCTGGGAATCGGTGTGTCCGGCGATGAGATGTTCATGCCCCATTACGAAGAATTGCAGTCAGAGGTTAATCGCTCGGCCTATCCTCTTGTCATGGTCCCGTATGAAATGATCAACCTGGCCGGCGGCTGGGTCCCGAACCCGCCGTTTTTGAACAAGACGCTCTTTGACGATCAGTTGCTAAAAGATGAATCTTTTGCCGAGGTCAACCCGAAGACCGCCTCAGAATATAATCTGAAACAGGGAGACAGGGCAATTATCAAATCCCCTGCCGGACAAGTCCGGGTTCGAGTCAACATCTTTGAAGGCGCCATGCCCGGTATTGTATACCTCCCGCTGGGCTTTGGACACACGGCCTATGACGAGTTTCTACATGGAAAAGGGATAAATCCGAATGACATTATCCATGCCGGAAAAGACCCCTTAAGCGGGCAACCGGTCTGGTGGAATACACCCGTTAAGCTAATCAAGTTATAAAATTGCTGAGCAACTTTATGAAATGCGGCTTCGCCGCTCCGAAACATTGAGGTAGATCATGGAAAAAGAACATGGCCGGGGGAAACACCACAAATACGGGATGGTCATCGATCTGGATAAGTGCACCGGGTGCGGCACGTGCATGACTGCGTGTGCGGCGGAAAACAATGTCTCTGTCAGGAGTGACGAATCGGACAAGGAGCGCAGTATCACCTGGATGCAGCTTTACAAGGTCACCAATGGCAAGGAATTTCCCGAAACCGAGGTCAGTTACTTTCCCAGGCCCTGCATGCACTGTGACGAAGACGGAAGGGGCGGCCATCACCCCTCGTGTGTCTCCGTGTGCGTTGCCACTGCCACAAAATTGGACCACAACACCGGAATCGTCAGCCAGATCTATACCCGCTGCATAGGATGCAGGTACTGCCAGGCCGCCTGCCCTTACCACGCAAGGTATTTTAACTGGTGGGACGCATACTTTCCAAAAGGCAAGGGCCTGGACCGTTACCTGTCTCCCGAGGTATCCCCCCGCATGAGGGGTGTAGTTGAAAAGTGTTCTTTCTGCCATCACAGGCTCATGAGGGCCAAAACACAGGCATATGCGGAAGGCAGGAGAGAGATCGAGGAAGATGAATACATCACGGCCTGCACCGAGGCCTGCCCTGTCCAGGCCATCACATTCGGCGATCTGAATAACCCTGAACACAAGGTGTCAAAACTGAGCAAGAGCCGAAATGCCTTCAGGCTTCTTGAACATTTGAACACCAAACCCAAGGTCTTTTACCTTTCCACCAAGGACTGGGTGCGAAAACTGGCGGACAATTACCTGCCCGGCCAGTTTAAGCCGACCACCAGGACAACTGGGTAAAAAGCGATTTTACCAGGAGGATGAATAGATGGACTCGCCATTGCTACCGGAAGGCGCAAAAAGATGTTCCCCAACGGTCTTTTTCTTTTGGACATTACCGTGGCTTGCTCTTTTGGCCTGGGGAGGTTTATCCGCTTTTCTCTGCCTTTACAAGGCGCTGAATCAAACCAACATGAGCAATGTCTTTGCCTTTGCCCTGTGGATTGTCTTTGATCTCGGTGTGATCGCATTGGGGGCCGGTGCCTTTTTTACCGGTTTTCTCACCTATATCATCGGCAGAAAGGAATTAAAGGATATTATCAATGCAGCCGTGATCATAGGTTTCATCTGCTATACGGGCGCATTAGCCATGTTGGGCATTGATATCGGCCAGCCACTCCGGGGATGGTTTATCTTCTGGCATGCCAATATCCACTCCATGCTTGTTGAGGTGTCTTTCTGTATCACCTGTTATGCCATGGTCCTGGCTATCGAATTCCTTCCTATCATCCTTGAAAACAGGGAATTGGACAAGATCAGGGAGCTTCGCCTGTTAGGGCACAATATGCATGAGATCATGGCCGTTTTTGCAGCGACCGGCACGTTCCTTTCCTTTTTCCACCAGGGTTCCTTAGGCGGTATGTTCGGCGTCATGTACGGCCGGCCCTTTGCGGCACGAGGGGGGTTTTATATCTGGCCCTGGACCTTTTTCCTCTTTATCTTATCAGCCATTGCAGCAGGGCCGTGCTTCACCATTTTGTGTACCAAGCTCACGGAATTTATAGGCCGGAAAAAACTTGTTCCCGATGATGCAATTCAACTGTTAGCAAAAATGTCCGCCTGGCTCCTTTCTTTCTATCTGGTTTTAAAAATCGCCGATACGCTGGGCTGGCTATACGGCGTGGTTCCCGATGCCGGTCAAAAATTTATGGATTTCTACAGGGAGGGCCCCTACGGGGTCTGGCTTCTCGTAGTCGAGATCATAATCTGTGGAATCATCCCTGCCGTTATCCTCATGATTCCCAAGGTCAGACAGCAACAGGGTTGGCTCATACTTGCATGCATCCTGAACTGTACCGGGATAATCTTTAATCGTTTCGTGTTTATTATCGTCACGCTTGCCATACCGGTCATGCCCTTTGACAGGTTCTGGGGCTACCTGCCTACGTGGCAGGAATGGGGGGTTTCATTGTCGGTGATTGGATACGGGGTCCTGCTGTTTTCAGCAGCATACAGATATCTCCCCGTATTTCCGAAGGAAAGAGAATTAAACGCAGTCACAGAATAAAAAGCCTGGCCCAGAGGACCAAGCTTTGGTTATCCCCAGAGGGGACGTGCTTTGTTGGAATTTTATTGACTTATTGAAATTCCAAATATCAAATCCCAAATATCAAACAAATTCCAATGACCAAAATTCAAAAATCCAAACAATGTCTTGTCCTGGACGGTTTTGGTCATTGAATATTGTAATTTGAGATTTATTTGTAATTTGGTGCTTGGAATTTGTATTTTTAGACACAAAAATCCAAGGCAACGCTATATAGCGCTGATCTGGCCCAAATAACCAGGGTTTCAATGTATGAATAAAATTTGATACGAGGAGAGCAAAGATGACTCCGTTTAGTTTTGAATGGCTTTGGAACGTAGAATATGGCATTTTCTTCGGGCTTTTGTATATCGCCCTCGGCATCATTGGATGCGGCATGACTTTTGTGATCATCAAGACCGGCCTGCAGCTTTTTGGTTTCATGAGGGAAAGACACTTCCATTAAGGAGCCTTTCGCCGTATACCCATCTTCCTCTCCCCCCTAGGCATAGCCGTCAGGCTATGCTAATTCACAGCGGTGGCATGACAATTTTGTGGATTCAATCCCAAATCACAAGCACCAAATTACAAATAAATTACAAATTACAATATCCAATGATCCAAACCGTTTGTTATTTCGAATTTTGGTAATTGTGATTTGTTTGTTATTTGCGATTTGATATTTGGAATTTATTTCGTATTCCACTGGGGATATCTTTAGCTTGACGGCCATTGGATTCGCGGGGGCTTTGGACAAGAGTTGTGTACTATAAAGGACCAAATACCATGAAAAAAGACTTTGCAGTTATTTTTGATTGTGACGGGGTAATGTTTGACTCCAGACAGGCCAATGTCAATTTTTACAATCATCTTCTCAACCGGTTCAATTTGCCTGCCATGGAAGAAAAACAGGTGCCCTTTATTCATATGCACACTGCTGATGAATCCGTGCAATACCTCTTTCGTGGAACGTCTCACTTAGAGGAGGCCCAGGCATATCGAATGAACATGGATTACACCCCATTTATCAAGGACATGGTCATTGAACCGGGGCTTATAGAATTGTTGCGGTGGCTTGCCCCTAAATTTGGTTTGGCCGTTGCCACCAACAGGAGCAATACCATCGAGGCCGTGATAGAGGGTAACGGGCTTAACGGTTTTTTTGATATTGTTGTCTCCTCCTTAGACGTTCAAAACCCAAAACCGCACCCGGAATCACTCTTCAAAATCCTTAACTTTTTTGAAATCGGCCCGGCCCGGGCCTTATATGTGGGAGATTCGCCTATAGATCAGGACACGGCCCGGTCCGCGGGCACTCCTTTTGTTGCATACAAAAACAGTAGCCTAAAAGCGGCCTATCATGTGAATGCCCTTGAGGAAATAAGGAAGATAGTAGGGGCAGGCAAGAATTC
>JAFDDR010000215.1 GCA_019310785.1 Deltaproteobacteria bacterium | reverse complement strand
ATCAGGATCACCTCCGCACAAAACGACTTGCCTTCTTCCATAACCCCAGCCCGGACACCCATGATCTCCATTTTTCTATTTCCGGTGATACGTAACTGTCAAATCTGGCCAGATATCCCGGCCATACGTGGGGAAAAGAAAAAGGCAGGGCCGTTGAGGGACTGGCCGCCACTTCCGTCCCGCACTCCATCTCCTCTTTTGCCGCAATGATCATAAAATGCAATCGGTTTAAGATGTTTACTTCGCTTGCCCCGGCGTCCATATCAAGAGAAAGCAGATTCAAATGAGGAAACATCTCTTTGAGTTTCCTCTCCATGCCCCTTCCTGTGATATGGTTAGAAATGCAGCCGAACGGTTGAAGACATACAATATTGCCGGTTCCTTCGTTGAGCATGGCGATCATCTCGGCAGTCAGGAGCCACCCCTCACCAAACTGATTGGCGAGACTGACCACCTCGCTCGTGATCTCAGCCAGGTCTTTGAGGTTAAAAGGCTTCCTGTAGAAACGAAACCCTTGCATGACCCTGTTAATCTGTGAAAGGTGATACCTTACATAAATATACATCAGCTTGTGTTTGAGGCTGTCAACAATAGAATGCTTAAAGAATGCCTTTTGATCGAAGTCTTCATTAACAAACCTCTGCGTGAAAAAGCCCTGCAAACAGGGGAGCACAACCTCTACACCGTGCCCGGAGAGCCATTCTATGATATTTCCATTGGAAAAAAAATTGTATTTGACAAAAATCTCGCCCACCACCCCGATTTTAGGAACAGGTCGATCGACGATGCCGACTCTATTAAAATCTTGCACGGCCTTTTCCAGGACTCTTAGCAGGTAATGATAATCGGCCCTTTCAATACCCACTGCCATTTCCGAGAGATATTTGCTATGCAGGGCCTTTGAAGTTCCGGGAATTTCCTCCCTTGCAACTGTGGCTAAATACATCTGTGCCAGAGGATCGGTGAAAATGACGCCTAACCCCATCCGTTTGACCAGCCCTTTCGCGTCGATTACAAATCCCGGCTGGAGGTTTATGTCTTCAGTGGAAAGGGCCACCACAGGAACATTATCCAGGCCTGCGTCGGCTAATCCTTTTTTGATCAGAGAAACATAAGAAGATGCCCGGCATTGACCGCCGGTCTGGGTCAGGACTACGGATGTGCTTTTCGGGTTATATCTGCCCGATTTAAACGCCTTGATAATATCTCCCGCCACAAGGACCGCCGGATAGCACATGTCGTTGTTGATATTTTTAAGGCCGTATTCCACAGAAGCCCTGTCCTGGGGCGGAAGCACGTCCACATGGTAGCCTGACGGTCTGAAGGCCGCCGGAACCAGCGGAGAATAAAAGGGCGAAAAGTAGGGGGCGATGAGGGTCCTGTTTTTGTCCTCCGGCATGAACACCCTGGTCGTTTTTCTCCTCTGTCCCGCATCCTTTGGGCCCCTGAAATCGTGCATGTTTTCCCTTACCGCTTCCAACATGGAGCGCAGCCTGATCCTGACCGCACCGAGGTTGGCTATATCATCCATCTTGATCAGGGTGTAGATCTTCCCTGATTCCCTGCTGATATCTCTTACCTCATCCGCGGACACGGCGTCCGGACCGCATCCAAAAGAGGTCAGTTGTACTAATTGTGCCCGGCGGTTTTTACAAACCCACCTGGCCGCGGCATACAGCCTGTTGGCGTAGGTCCACTGGGTGAGTACATTTATGTCTGACATGGACTGATTTTTTTCCACCGGCACGGCATTTTCACTGATCACGTCCACCCCCAGGCCCGCCAGAAGCTCCGGCACCCCGTGGTTTATGAGTGGGTCAGCATGATAAGGCCTGCCCGCCAAGACAACGACAATCCGCCCTTCATTTCCCGCCCTTTCCACAAGGGCGCAAGCCCTGTTTACCAGTTCTTTTTTATATTCCTCCTGTGCCACAAGCCCTGTCTCCACGCCCTTTGAAACGGTCCGGTAATTCACCCCGAATTGTCTCATATACAGGTGAAGCTGCCTTTTCAATAACTCCTTATCACGGAAGCTGACCGCCGGATTGTCAAGGGGTATCCCCTGTCTTCCTTCCGGGTCAATCGCGCTTTTCAAAAGATCGGGGTACCCGGTAACAACCGGGCAGTTGAAGCTGTTCAGGATACCTGTGTATTCTTTTTTTTCATGAACCACGGTGGGATAAAATATCCTGTCCACCCCTTTTTCCAGCAGGTCGAAAATGTGCCCGTGGGCAAGCTTTGCCGGAAAGCAGATATTTTCGGACATCACTGTCGAGGCACCTTTTTCAAAGAGCCTGTAATCTGACGGCGAGGAGAGGATCACCTTAAAGCCGCATGTCACGAGAAAGGCGGACCAGAATGGGAAGTTCTCATACATATTCAGACACCGGGGAATACCTAATGTCAGTATCGGTTCCTTTTCAGGCTCAGTGTTTCGATTAAACAGGATGTCTATCTGTTCCGCAATCAGGTTATCTCCTCTTCTTCCTGCTTCGGGCCTGTTGCTGTAATAACGCTCGCACCGGTTGCCCGTATAGAACCGGTTTCCATTGGAAAAGGTAAGTCTTACCACGGGGCACCGGTTTTCGCAGCCCCTGCAGTTGAGTTCCTTTTTGGTGAAATCAACCCTTATATCGGGCCTCCAGATGGCATCAAAACCGGTTGATTCGTCAGGTCTTTCAAGGTGGTTGGCACTGGCCGTCAGGGCCGCGCCGTATGCCCCCATCAGTTCAGGGATATCGGAGCGGATTACATCCTTTTTAAGGAGTAGTTCAAAGGCGCGCAATACTGCCGGGTTTCGGAATGTTCCCCCCTGTGCAATGATCCTGTTTCCTAATACCTCTGTATCCCTTAGTTTTAGAACTTTATAGAGAGAATTTTTTATGACCGAATAGGCCAGTCCTGCTGAAATATCCGGGATACTCGCTCCCTCGCGAAGGGCCTGCTTGACCCTGGAGTTCATAAACACGGTGCACCTGGTTCCCAGGTCAAAGGGTGCATTTTTCTCACAGGCAAGTCTGGCAAATTCGGAGATGTCGTATCCTAAGGAACGGGCGAAGGTCTCTATGAAGGACCCGCATCCGGAGGAACAGGCCTCGTTTACCTGGATATCCGATACGGCATGGTCGCGGATATAAATGGCTTTCATGTCCTGGCCGCCGATGTCTAAGATGAAAGATACTTCTTTGTCAAAGCGTCTCGCTGCCCGGTAGTGTGCCATCGTCTCAACCACGCCGTCATTTAGACCGAAGGCCGCCCTGATTAAGTCTTCACCATACCCGGTGGCGGCGGTGCGGATAATTCGGGGACGGAAGCCGGCCCCTTTGAATTTTTCCCTGAACAATGACAGACCCTCTTTTACCGCGCCGATAGGATCCCCGTTATTAGGGCCGTAATGGCCGATGACAAATCTGCCCTGTTCGTCGGCAAGCACCAGTTTGGTGGTCGTGGAGCCGGAATCTATGCCTAAGAAAAGGTCCCTGTCTTTTACCTGCTCCGGACTAACGCGGGATACCCTGTCTCTTGAGTGCTTCTCATGCCACGAATCATACTCCGCCATATTTTTAAACAGGGGTGACAGCCTCCCGGTGGTCTTGCCCGCTTTTTGTCGAGTTCCTGACCCCGGAAGGGCCAGGAGGTCCCTGATTCCGGCCAGATGTGGTGGTTGACCGTCGCGGGCAAAAGCCGCGCCCATGGCCGGAATGAGATGCGGATCTTCCGGAATGATCAGGTCATTGGGGTCATCTATTCCCATAATATTGATAAAGGCATTGCGCAGTGCAGGATAAAAGGTTAGCGGTCCGCCTCCTATGAGTATCTTTTGCTCGATCCTGCGGCCGCGGGAAAGGGCGGTCAGCACCTGAACGGCCACGGCGTGAAACACGGAGGCCGCTATGTCCTCTTTAGAAACATCCTGGCTCAACAGTGCCTGTATGTCGGTTTTGGCGAATACGCCGCACCTTGATGCAATGGGATAGATAGATGTGCCTTTCTCAGCCAACGCATTAAACTCCGAGACCGGCACGTCCAAAAGCAGGGCCATCTGGTCGATAAATGCCCCGGTTCCCCCTGCACAACTGCCGTTCATCCTGATGTCAGGACGTAAATGGTCATCAAAAAATATTATCTTTGAATCCTCGCCGCCTATCTCTATGAAGGTCCTGACTTCAGGGTAGTTTTTTCTTATGAACTGGGCAGAGGCCACAACCTCCTGGACAAACGGGAGCCCAAATGCCTCGGCAGTCCCCATGCCGGCGGACCCGGTAACCGCAAGATCAAGCTCCACATTGCCCAGATCATGCAGCGCCTCTTCAAAGATCTTTTGTGCCGTATCTTCGGTTTTTGCCTGGTGACGAAGATACCGGCTGAAGACCCTCTTTCCGTCCCTGTCATATATGACAACCTTGGCCGTGGTAGAGCCGATATCAATGCCCGACATATATGTGTTTTCCATGTTTGTCATCCTTATGGTGTTTCATATAATCCCTGACAGAGCAGAATGTATCCACCATGCATACTATAAACGATTCCGCGTAGCAGGGCGGCAAAAGGGTCAGTGGCCACATGTGTTTTTTTATAATGTCTTCCTCTTTTTTTGAAAGGGTTGCGATCTTGCGCGCGTTTCTATGGGCAATGGCAGGATGCCTGAAGCCGTGAAGCCTTGGCCCCTCACGCAGCCAGTCGTAAAAAAAGAGATC
>JAFDDR010000042.1 GCA_019310785.1 Deltaproteobacteria bacterium | reverse complement strand
CCACAGCCGCTCCCGCCCGCCCGCTATGGGCATCGGGTGCAGCTATGGATAACTCCTATGAGCAAATATTCAAGTAAAACACATGGTTGGCGTTTGAGAAACTCGGATTGACCCCTATTTTTTGCGTTGATGATTCAAACCCAAGGGTTGCGTTATCTGCTATCTATCCGTAATTTCGGCAACATCAGAAATTTTGTGATATTCAAACCGTAACGCAGCAGCCTGTTTGGTGTTTTTGTTATTCGGTCCCAATGCGGATAAGAAGTGCACAATATGAGGATGAAACCTGAGAAATCCTTCAAATAAATGTTTCTGCTTCTATAGCTCGTCAGAGCACCAAGGAAATCAAGATAAATTTCCTATCCATTTATTCATATGGCCCCATGAATTTTTTGCCGTTGAAGTGGATGAGATGGTCCGGAATCTCGGACAACCAGACTTCCGTTTCCCATGCAATTTGGGCGATGTGCCTTTTGAATTCTTGAAAATTTGGAAATGCGGTTACATAGACGCGCCCAACAGGGCATTTTGAAAGCATCTGCTCAAGCTCATATTGCCGCTTTGGGGATACAGGTCCGTGAGATGTTACTGCTTCAATCAAAAAAAGCCATTTCCTTTTCTTATCGTAAAGCATGACATCCGGCATTTTGTCGTGTTCAGGAACCGGGATATTAAGGCTTTTTCAGGGGCAAAAAGAGCGATTTGAGCTACAGCGCAAAGTAAGTGTTAGTGAATCAGGAGGTAATCCAGGATGAAATTTTACCGGGCAGCTTTCCGGGCTAAGTAATGATGGTCCAGTGCCTGACGTAGAGATGTCTTAATAAGGGCTTGACGGCTTATATTCAGATCTCTGGCAATGGCATCTAATTCCTTTAGCATATCAAGCGTAAAATCAACATTTACTCTTTGAATAGAGGGTCTCATTTCGCCTTTATTTATAAAAAAACTGGAAACATCTTCCCCTTTCATTGCCAATTCCGCGATTTCGTCGGCCGTTGGTGCCTTCTTCTTAGCTGTATTCTTCATATAATTCTTCCTCTTGTTTGGTCGATTTCCATAGGGTTATAATAATTCCTCGCCTCGGATCCCTTTTCACCTTTTCGCTTTTTTTCTGTCGTATTTGAATCTCATTATAAATAGGCATAACAATTATACCGGTTTGTCAAATAAAATGATCGTGGGTAGGGGTGGGAGTTTAAATTCCACCTCCGTTGAATCTGTGAGGCCTGCTATATTCACCAAGTTTTTATGACTCTGAATTCATGTGGTATCCAAAAAATATCAGCAACATGACCTTAATTTCGGTGGGTGGAGTTCTGGCAAGGAATTTAAAATGCAAGAATGCATGCAAAAAAAGTTGTTTTGCTGTGTTCAAATAAAGTTTATTTAAACACAGCAGCCTTAATAGCGTGGGGAAGTAAGGGGAGGGGTAGGTTGCGGCGGGATTATCCGCATTTGGTGAAGCCGCAGAAGTGGCAGGTCATGCAGCCCTCTTCAAAGCTTATGGTGTTGCCGCACTCGGGACAGGTTTCTCCTAAAAGGCTGTTTTCATGTTTCCCTCGTCCCTTGGCGGGCTGATCCGACATATAGCGTTTCTCGAGGACACGGCTGATGGCATCGGGTATGGAAAGGACCAGGCCGTCCTTTTGAAACACCGGGTGTTCTCCGCCTATGCCTTTTAGCTGTTCCACGACCTTTTCCACCCTTACCCCGGACCTGAGGGCCAAAGAAACAAGTCTGCCGATTGCCTCTGTCTTGGCAGTGGTGGACCTTCCGGATTTACCTATGGTGGCAAAGACCTCAAAGGGCCGGTCTTCGTATTCGGTTACCGTAACATAAAGGTTACCCATACCAGTGGTCATCTTGGTGGTAAAGCCTTCTAAGGTATCGGGCCTTTCTTTTACCGCGGACATAAAGACATCCTCTTTTGTTTCCTTGCCCGCAAAAGAAAGGACCTGGTTTTCCTTGCTCCCGTCCCTGTAAATGGTCACACCTTTGAGGCTCAACTCATAGGCAAGGTCGTAAACCTTGGCCACATCCTCCACCGTGGCATCGCGGGGCAGGTTGACGGTCTTTGAAACCGCATTGTCCGTATACTTTTGAAAAGCGGCCTGCATCCGGATGTGCCATTCGGGCGATACGTCATGGGCCGTTACGAACACCTCCCTTATCTCCGCGGGTATTTCCCCTATGTCCTTGATCGTGCCCTTTTCGGCAATGGTATCCATTAGTTCTTCGCTGTAAAAACCCTTTTCTATGGCCATCCTTTCAAAATATGGGTTCACCTCTAAAAGTTCGTCATTATCCATCACGTTTCTCACAAAACTGAGGGCGAACAGCGGTTCGATCCCGCTGGAACAGCCTGCAATAATACTCAATGTACCGGTAGGGGCGATGGTGGTTGTGGTTGCATTTCTGTAAGTGCAGCCTTCCCTCCCCTTGTAAATGCTTCCCTCAAAGTTTTCAAAGACACCCCTTTCTTCGGCCAAGGATTTGGATGCCTCATGCGATTCCCGGTCTATAAAACTCATAATCTCCTCTGCCGCTTCAAGGGCCCTGTCCGAGTTATAGGGAATCCTCAACCGGTAGAGCATGTCCGCAAACCCCATGACCCCAAGACCGATTTTGCGATTGCCCTTAACCATTTTTCCGATTTCCGGCAGGGGATATTTGGAAACATCAATGGCGTCGTCCAAAAAGCGCACCGTCCACCAGATAAGATCCTTGAGGCCCTTGTAATCAATGGCCGGCCCTTCGTCATTGTCTATCACATATTCGGCTAAGTTTATGGACCCCAGGTTACACGCCTCCAAAGGAAGAAGCGGCTGTTCCCCGCAGGGGTTCGTGCTCTCTATCTCACCTAAGGCCGGGGTCGGGTTATCCGCATTCATCCTGTCTAAAAACACAATGCCCGGGTCACCGTTTTCCCATGCCTGTTTGACTAAGGACTGATAAACTTGAGAGGCCTGCAACTCCCCGACCTTTTTTTCGTCCCTCGGATCTATCAGGTCATAGCTACTCTCATTCTTTACCGCTTCCATAAAGTCCTTTGTCACGCCAACCGAAAGATTAAAATTGTTCAGGTCCTGATTCTTCTTTTTACTGTAGATGAATTCCATGATGTCCGGGTGGTCCACCCTCAAAATGGCCATGTTGGCTCCACGACGCGTGCCCCCCTGCTTGACCTGTTCGGTGGCCGTGTTAAATATCCTCATAAAGGAAACCGGCCCGGAGGCCACACCGCCGGTTGTGCCAACCCTGCTTTTCTTGGGTCTTAAGCGGGAGAAAGCGAAACCGGTTCCGCCGCCAGACTTGTGAATCAATGCGGCATTTTTGAGGGCATCAAAAATACCCTCCATGCTGTCTTCAACGGGCAAAACAAAACAGGCCGCTAATTGACCCAACCTGCGCCCGGCGTTCATCAAGGTGGGCGAATTGGGCAGGAACTTGAACTCCGACATCATCCCGTAAAAGATTTCCTCCATCTTTATTGCATGGGCGTCGTCCCCGTAGTTTTTTTCCGCCTTTGCAATATGATGGGCCACCCGCCTGAACATCTGCTCCGGGGTCTCGACATTTCTTCCCTTACTGTCTTTCTTCAGATATCTCCTTTCCAGGACCCTTTTGGCATTCTCGGAAAGGACCGGTCCGTTTTTTATGAAAATGGATTTGTTCAGCCGCACGGGCGATGTCTTAGTCAGCCCGTATTCCAGCAGCTTGGCCTCGATTATCTTTTCTATTACGGGCATGGTGATGGTCTGGAGGGCCATCTTGCCGATCTCTTCGCGTATAAAACGGCTGATGTCCATGGCCTGGGCCGGATCCATGGGATTCTCTTTGACTAAAAGATCCGAAAACCGGTGATCGTCCCATCTGTAGGTAGTAAGGTCAAAGCTGCCCTCTTCAGTGATCAATATCTTACCCTTTTGACCCATGAAAATCCTCCCCGGTAGCGTATCTCAAAGGTTTTGCTTTTGTTTCCGGCAGGTTGATCCTGCTTTCCACATGCTGCGCAAGTCCTGACATAATACCCGAAGCTATAATTCTCTTATACAATATGTTGTATGTCAAGGGAAAATCATCCCACATTTAATGCCTTGCCCATTAAGCACAACCGGTATAAAAGTAAAAAGCCTGACCAAGAGGGGATTTGCTTTGTTGGAGTTTCATTGACCTATTGAAATGCCAAATATCAAATCCCAAATATCAAAAAAATCCAATGACCAAATTCGAAAATCCAAACAAAGGCTTGTCCTGGAAGGTTTTGGTCATTGAATATTGGAATTTGACATTTACTTGTATTTTGGTGCTTGGAATTTGTATTTTTAGACACAAAACTCAAAGGCAGCGCCATTATCTCTGGCCACGCCCATCGAAGACCCCGTTACGCGGGGGAAGATGTTGTTTTCTAAGACGAAACAAAATTCCGTAACCATATTCCAAGGAGAAAAAGATATGACCATAATCCACGGCTTCCAGCTTGAACGGGACCAGGACATAAAGGAATTGAAGACCCGGGCCAGGCTCTATCGCCACGTGAAAACCGGGGCTGCGCTTTTGTCCCTTATAAATGACGATGAGAACAAGGTCTTTGGCATTACTTTTCGCACACCGCCCGTGGATTCCACGGGAATCGCACATATCTTAGAGCACTCTGTTCTTTGCGGTTCACGCAAGTACCCGGTCAAGGAGCCCTTTGTGGAACTGCTGAAAGGCTCTTTAAATACCTTCCTGAACGCGTTCACCTATCCCGACAAGACCTGCTACCCGGTGGCCAGCCAAAACCTTCAAGACTTCTACAACCTCATAGACGTTTATCTGGATGCCGTGTTTTACCCCCGCCTGACACCTTTTATCTTTCAGCAGGAGGGATGGCATTTTGAGCTGGAAGATTCGGATCAGCCGCTCATATACAAGGGAGTTGTCTTCAATGAGATGAAAGGGGCCTACTCGTCTCCCGATAACGTACTTGTGGAGCGATCCCAGCAGTCCCTTTTCCCTGACAATACCTATGGCCTCGATTCCGGGGGAAACCCGAAACACATTCCCGACCTTACCTTTGAGCAATTCCGGGCCTTTCATCAAAGATACTATCACCCCTCGAATGCCCGCATCTATTTTTACGGGGACGATGATCCCGAAGAACGGCTGAAACTCGCAAACGAGTATCTCAAGGCTTTTGACCCCATTCTGCCGGATTCAACCATTCCATTGCACCCTTTTTTTCAAAACCCCAGGCACATTGAGCACCCTTTTATGGTGGGGGAGGAAGCAGGCACTGGGGCAAAGGGTATGGTCACGCTCAACTGGCTTCTTCCCGAAACATCGGCAGTTCAGACCAATTTCGCCCTGCGTATTTTAGAGTATGCCCTTCTCGGCATGCCCGGCTCCCCCCTTCGCAAGGCCCTTATTGACTCGGGCCTGGGAGAGGATATTGCGGGCGAGGGTCTGGCCACGGAATTGCGTCAGATGTATTTCTCCACGGGACTGAAAGGAATTAATATCAAAAATGCCGGGCAGGTTGAGTCCCTAATCATGGACACCCTGACCGACCTGGCCCGGGAGGGGATCGATCCGCTTACCATTGAAGCGGCACTCAACACCATCGAATTCGGGTTGCGGGAAAACAACACCGGCCATTTCCCACGGGGCCTTCTCCTGATGCTCCGTTCCCTGACCACGTGGCTTTATGACGGCGATCCTTTGGCCCTGCTCGCATTTGAGGAACCCCTTGAGGCCGTAAAATCGGGTGCTCAATCAGATAGCGGCCTTTTTGAACTGATGATAAATCGCTTCTTTCTGAACAACCCCCACCGCACTACCCTGGTCCTCAAACCCGATCCCGATTTGCGCGAAACCGAGGAAGCAGGTGAAAAAGAGAGGCTGGCCCTGGCCCGCTCGGACATGGGCCCGGACGAAGTGACGGGCGTTTTGGAAAACACCCGGGAGCTGAAACGCCTTCAGGAAACACCCGATTCAGCCAGGGCCCTGGCTTCCATCCCTGTACTGAAACTTGAGGACTTAGACAAAAAGAACAAGACCATTCCGCTTGCAAAATTTGATCGGCAAGGAACGCCGCTCCTGTTTCATGACCTCTTTACAAACGGCATTGCCTATCTGGATCTCGGGTTTAATCTTCATGCCCTGCCGGATAAATACCTCCCCTATGTGCCGCTTTTTGGCCGGGCCCTCGTTGAAATCGGGACGGACGCGGAAGATTTTGTAACCCTCACGCAGCGCATCAGCCGGAAAACCGGCGGGATCAGCCCGCAAACATTTACCTCGACCGTAAAAGATACCGGGAAATGTGCGGCCTGGCTCTTTTTGCGCGGCAAGGCCATGCTGGGACAGGCAAAGGATCTAATCAATATATTGCAAGATGTCCTGCTCACGGTTCGATTGGACAACCGGGACCGGTTCCGTCAAATGGTCTTAGAGGCAAAGGCCAGGGCCGAGCAGAACCTGGTCCCTCAAGGGCACCAGCTAATCAACCTGCGCATCAGGTCCCACTTTGGCGAGGCCCATTGGGTTGCGGAACAGATGGGCGGGGTAAGCTATCTGTTTTTTTTGAGGCAACTGGTCCGTGACGTGGAAACAGACTGGAACGGTGCCCTCGCCGTTTTCGAGGAAATGCGCCGTATCCTCGTAAACCGGAAGACTATGATATTCAACGTCACCTTGGACAAAGACAGTTGGCCCGGCTTTGAAGAACAGGTCAATCGGATTATGGACGCGCTGCCCCATGGCCCGGTCACGGACGCGGAATGGGCATTCAAAAGCCCTCCCCCTTTTGAGGGAATGACCCTCCCTTCACAGGTCAATTACGTGGGCAAAGGCGCCAATTTTTTTGACCTGGGTTATAGTTTCCATGGATCTTCTTTAGTGATCACCCGCTACCTGCGTAATACCTTTCTGTGGGATCGGGTCCGTGTCCAGGGCGGGGCCTATGGGGCCTTCTGTCTCCTTGACCGCATGTCGGGTGCGCTTACCTTTGTCTCTTACCGGGACCCAAACCTCATAGACACCTTAAACGCCTTTGATCAGTCAGCCTCGTTTCTTAAGGATACGGACCTTGGAAATGAGGAACTAACCAAAAGCATTATCGGCGCAATTGGGGATTTAGATTCCCATCTGCTCCCGGACGCCAAGGGATTTTCCTCAATGGTTCGTTTTCTAATAGGCGATACGGAAGAGGCACGGCAACAGATGCGGGATGAGATATTGGGCACAAAAGCAGCAGACTTCACGGACTTTGCCCGAATGTTGGAGCAGGTAAAAGAAGGCGGGATAGTCAAAATCTTAGGATCTCCAAGCGCCATTGAAAAAGCAACAACCGAGCGTCCGGGCTGGCTTGATATTGTTAAGGTACTGTAGGACCTGGCCTGGTTGGATTAGGAAAAAACATTAACATCATTAACATTAGTTGCGGTCTTAAGTTACCGTGCAAGGGTAAGGCTTTTCGGTTGACATTTTTTTGCTTTTAGGTCATCATGACCTAAGTCCTGCCTAAGGAGAAAGACCATGAACGAAGAAACCATAAATGTCGCAGAGGCCAAAAAACATTTTTCCGAACTTCTTGGCCGGGTGGCTTATAGTAAAAAACACATACTCATCACCAAAAGAGGTAAGCCGATGGCCCGTTTAATCCCTGCAGGGGAAGTTGCCGTGCATCTTGGTAATGCACATGGCTGGCTGGAGGATGACGACCCTTTCTTTGATACCATAGATGGTATTGTTAAAGATCGATCTATGCATGTCCCGAGAATCCTGAAAGAAACACTAACAGAATAATGTACCTCCTGGATACAAACATACTGAGTGAATTGATAAAAAGGCGTCCAAATCCAAATTTTTTATCTCAATTGCGGGCAAAATCGTCCCATGTTCTTTTTACTTCATGTATCTGTGTCATGGAATTACGTTTTGGAAGTATGCTTCGAGAGGATTTTGAAGTATTTTGGCCAAGAATAAACAAGGAGATAGTTTCCAGGGTCAAGGTTGTCCCCCTCGGAGAAAAAGAAGCCCTTATAGCCGGAGACATTCTGGCAGATATGAGGAAAACTGGTCAGAGTATAGGAATTGAAGACGTACTAATCGCGGCCTCTGCAATAACGAATCGATACATTATGGTAACGGCCAACATTAGCCGTTTTTCAAGAATAAGTGGCCTGGTAATAGAAAATTGGCTCAAAGAGCTTGGGTAAATTATTCAATTACTGGCACGCTCTCGCAACCCCTTCTTAAAAATCTTGCCTGAGCCCGTTCTGGGCAGGGCATCCATAAAGTCAATACTCTTGGGGGCCTTGTAGTGGGCCAAATGCTCCTTACAAAAAGAGATGATCTCTTTTTCCGTTGCTTCACACCCCTCTTTTAAAACCACACATGCCTTGACCGCTTCTCCCCAGTGGGGATCAGGGATCCCGATGACAGCCGATTCCAATATATCCGGGTGCATGTAAAGGACATTTTCTACCTCCGTGGAATAGACATTCTCCCCTCCTGTCAGGATCATGTCCTTTTTCCTGTCCACGATGTTGACATAACCCTCCGGATCAATCACGGCAAGATCGCCCGTATAAAGCCAGCCGTCCCGGATGGCCTCCTGCGTCTCTTTTGGCAGGTTCCAGTACCCGGGGGTCACGATGTCTCCCTCTACAATGATCTCTCCCACCTGCTTGTTATCCTTAGCCACTTCCCGGCCTTCTTCATCCACCACCTTCAGGTTTACCCCTATAAATTCCCTGCCCGTGCTGGCCTTGAACCTGAGCCGTTCTTCCCAGGGAAGATCCTCAAGATGCGCCTTGAGTATGGAAAGGGTCAGATAGGGACTGGTCTCAGTCATGCCGTAGGTCTGTATGTAGTCACTTTTAAATGTCTCGATAATCCTGCGAACCAGGTCCGGTGCAATGGGAGCGCCCCCGCTCAACAGGACTCTCAGGCTGGAATAGTCGTATTCTCCCACATCAGGATGATTTATCATCATATTTAGCATGGTAGGGATCAGGTTGGTGATGGTCACCGTTTCTTCTTCTATTGCCTGGAATACTTTAACAGGATCAAAGGAAGGGATCAGGACGTGCTTCCCGCCCACCCAGGTAACGGCGAATGTGGCCCAGGCATCGGCCAAATGGAAAAGCGGGGCCACGTGGATCCAGTGGTCTTTGTCGGTGAGATGCAGTTCTGCAATTGTGCCCAGGGCATGGGTCTTGACATTTTTGTGCGTCAACATCACGCCTTTGGCCCGGCCCGTGGTCCCGCTGGTGTAATAAAGATGCGCCACGTCCGTGTCCTCAATAACAGGCCCGGCCGGAGGTGTTTCAGTTTGAACGCTCAACAGGTCTTCATAATCCAGACCCCCGGGATCGATTCCATTGCCGGCAGATCTCCTGGTCCAAATAATCTTTTCAAGGGCCGGCACGAGATGCAAAACGGCTCCAACTTCATCCAGGAACCCTGCCTGGGCAACCAGCATGCGCGACCCGCTGTCCTTTAGAATCATGCCAAGCTCTTTCGCGGAAAGCCTGAAATTGAGGGGAACAAGGATGAGCCCCAGATGGGCTGCGGCAAAGTAGGTCTCCAAAAAAATGTGACAGTTCTCATGGAGAATAGTTAGGCGATCACCTTTTTTCAGGCCCAGCTCAATCAACCCGTGACAGAGCCGCCACACCCTTTTACCGAATGCATCGTAACTTAATCTTGTATCTTCACAAACAATTGCTTGATTATTTGGATATAGTTTTATCGCTTTCGGTAACAGTTCATTGAGCGGCATGTTCTATCCCCGTTTCTGTATCCGTTCATGGAATATTGGAAATCAAAAATTCCAGCCCCAAATTACAAGCAAAAATCCTGGCCCAGCCTACGGCCCGGAGGGAGGACCAGACTTTGGTTGTCCCCAAGGGGGATTTGCTTTGTTGGAGTTTTATTGCCTTATTGAAATCCCAAATAACAAAGCCCAAATAACAATCAAATTCCAATAACCAAAATTCGAAAATCCAAACAATGTCTTGTCCTGGAAGGTTTTGGTCATTGAATATTGAAATTTGAGATTCATTTGTAATTTGGTACTTGTAATTTGTGTTTTTAGACACAAAAATCCAAGGCAGAGCCATCTAGCTCTGACCTGGCCCAGAGGCCCAGGTTTTCAATGGAAAATAAAAGAAAAGGCGGGCACGCGCAGCGTAGGCGCTTGCGCCGCGTGCGGTGGCCCGCCTTAAAAATAATGATGATTAGGCTTTACAATCCACAGGACAAGCTTAAAATTTTTTAAATAGGGCGTTTCCGGACGGAATCTAATTATTTTCTGAGCGACCACAGGATGTTTGACACTTGAAGGTCAATATATTTATCAAGGGTGAGACGGTTCTTAAAATGCCACCTCTTTAAAATCCACGTATGGGCTGCCATTAGAATATTATATGCCATTAGATCAACATCCACCTTTCTAAATACTCCTTGCGTTATTCCTTCCTTGATCATTTGACTAAAAACATTGCTTACCTCGACCTCCAGATCCATAACGCGCGCCTTGGATGCCTTGTCAAGGGAATTGGATTTTTGATAAATTAAAAGGGCCTTTTCCCTTTGCTGATCAACCACCTTGAAATATAGCCTTGCAGCAATAGACAACTTCTCTTCAGGGTCATCAATCCCCCGGATCATATCGAGGAGGTTGTTCCGGAAGGTATTCAAGACATCTTCCATGATCATCCGCATGATCTCAGACTTCTTCTTTACATAATGATATGTGACCGGCAGGCTGACACCCGCTGCTTCCGCAATCTCCTGAATTGAGGTGGCGTTAAAACCCTTTTTGGCATATAGAGTACTTGCCGCATCAATGATTTGTTTCCTTACCTTATCAGCATTCGTTATCTGATCGAGCACTGTTAATTTATTTTTATGTATGTCCATATGTTTTCACCGTATCTGAAAAGGGGATTAAACTTCTCCCACCACATAAAAAAATTAACCAACAAAAACGCTCTTTTTTTTCGACAACAATTATAGGAATATTTGGCTTACGTGTCAAGGTTAGAACCAACTGCCCGCTTTGCGGTCCACACCAATATTTTCAAAAAACCAAAGCATTGAAAATTTATATTTGATGTTTATTTTCTTGGTGCTATAAATATAACACAATTGAGCGGAAACATCTCAATTGTAAAGCTGTCAGCATGGTACTTTTTTTGGGCATTTGAAAGCCAGAACAGCAGACTTCGTAAAGGGAAACCGGTAATGAGCAAATACAGCGTAAAATTTCTTCCCAATGACATATCCGTTGACGTGGAGGAAGGCACAACCATTGCAGAGGCCTCTCACCAGGCCGATGTGTTTATCAGTAATCTCTGTGGAGGAGAAGGCGTTTGCGGAAAGTGCCGCATTCAGATTTCCAGGGGTCGGGCCGAGGCCGAAGAACATGCAAAGGGCCTGTTTTCCCAGGATGAAATAATGAAAGGTTATGTGCTGGCCTGCCAGACCGAGGTCCATGATAATCTTGAGGTTATAATTCCTCCCGAGTCGAGAGTGGATGAGTCCCAGATCCTGACCGGAGCGGCGGAAGGAGAACCCCTTCTCGCAAATGACAATCCCATAGTGCGAAAGATATACCTGGAGCTCCCCCCTCCGACCCCGGAGGACAACGCCCCGGATGTTGAACGCATATCAAGGGTTTTGACAAAGGAGACCGGATCACGGTTTGTTGACTTCCCCTTAGATTGTCTCCAGCATCTTTCCGACAGGCTTCGGGAAAATGAGTGGAAGATCACGGTGACCCTGTCAAGGGACAGGAATAACTACCGCATCCTGCAAATAGACCCACTCAACACGGCCGGTTCCAATTACGGCGTTGCCGTTGATGTTGGGACTACCACGGTAGTGACCCAGCTCGTTGATATCAACTCCCGCAAGGTGATCGGCGTTAAGGGCACCCATAATAATCAGGCCAGCTACGGAGAAGACGTTATATCCAGGATGATATTTGCCTGCGGCAAGGGAGGCATGGACCCCATGCAGAAGGCGGTTGTAAAAAACATCAACCAGCTCATAGGTAAATTGGCAAAGGACAACAACATATCGGTTGAGGAAATAAATTCCATTGTGGCGGCAGGAAACACGACCATGAGCCATTTTCTCCTTGGCCTCACACCGTGCTCCATCCGTCTGGATCCCTATGTCCCCACGGCAAGGAATTTCCCCCAGATCCGTGCGGAACAGATTGGAATCCATATTAATCCTCGAGGAAGACTGGAAACCCTCCCCGGAGTCGCCTCTTATGTGGGCGGTGACATCATTGCCGGCGTTTTGGCAAGCGGTATTGCAGAACATGAAGAGGTAAGGGGCCTGATAGACATCGGCACTAACGGTGAAATAGCAATAGGAAACCGTGATTGGCTCGTGTGCTGTTCGGCCTCTGCCGGCCCGGCCTTTGAGGGTGGGGGCACCCGTTGCGGGATGCGCGCCAGAACAGGCGCCATTGAAAAAATAGAGATATCAGGGTCCGGCCTGAAATACGAAACCATAGGCAATGCGAAACCCATTGGTATATGCGGTTCGGGCCTGATAGCCTGCATTTATGAACTGGTAAAAAACGAGGTGATCGGCCCGGACGGGAAGTTTCATCGCACAAGGAAGGACGACAGGGTTGCCATTGAGGACAATATACCCCAATACATCATTGCACATGCGAATGAAACCGAAACCGGGGCGGATGTGGTCATTACCGAAACGGACATTGATAACCTCATAAAATCAAAGGGCGCGGTTTTCGCGGCCATCAAGTCCCTTCTCGACTACATAGATCTTGGTTTTGATCAGATTGAAACCTTTTATGTTGCAGGTGGTTTCGGCAATTTCCTGGACGTCCCCAAGTCCATCGCCATCGGCCTGTTGCCGGACTTGCCACACGAAAAGATACAGTTTATAGGGAACAGCTCCCTAACCGGCGCACGCATGTGCCTGCTCTCTGAAAAGGCATTTGAAAACTGCACGAATATAGCAAGTTCCATGACCAACATCGAACTTTCCACTTACCAGCCTTTTACTGACGACTACATCGCGGCACTCTTCCTGCCCCACACCGACAGAAAACTTTTCCCTTCCGTGGAGTACTAATCCCTTTCCGCCCGCCTATACTGCCGTAAAAAATTCATTGATAACTGGAGTAAACTATTACTGTCGCATAAAACTTAAAGAAGGCAATTGGAAATCACAATGACCAAAATTAGAAAATCCAAACAATGTCTTGTCCTGGAAGGTTTTGGTCATTGAATCTTGAATTTTAGGATTTATTTGGAATTTGGTGTTTGGAATTTGTATTTTTAGACATAAAAATCCAAGGCAGAGTCATCTATCTCTGATCTGGCCCATCGAAGATCCCGTTACGCGGGGGAGGACCAGGTTTTCAATGGAAAGCAAATTACACCCGATTGACAACCGGACGGTCGTCTTGGGTCTTGTATTTATGCTGCAAGGCATCTAAAATGGTTCAATGCTGCAAATCGGATCTCTAAAAATGAAAAACAGCCTCATTATGGCGCCCCTGGCGGGCATAACCAATCTGCCCTTTCGCCTTATGGTCAAAAAGTTGGGGGCCGGCCTGGTCACCACCGAGATGGTAAGCGCAATGGGTCTGGCCGGCAGCAAGAAAAAAACCTTTAACTATTTGAGGTCCGATCCCGCAGAACGACCCTTAGCCGTGCAGATATTCGGTTCCGATCCTGAGACCATGGCCAGAGCGGCAGAAATCGTTGTTGGGGCTGGGGCGGACATTGTAGACATTAATATGGGTTGCCCCGCTAAAAAGGTCTTAAAAACAGGGTCCGGCGGAGCACTTCTCCGGTCCCCTGAAAAGAAAAAACAGATTGTCTCCGCAGTGCGCCGGGCCATTAACGTACCTTTGACAGTAAAGATAAGGGCCGGATGGACTGCTGATGAGCCTGTTGCAGTTGAGACAGCCCGGCTTATAGAAGACTGTGGCGCGGATGCGGTCACGATTCACCCACGGTTCGTAAAACAGGGGTTTACGGGAAACGCAGACTGGAGCATTATTGAAGAGGTCAAACAGCACGTAATGATTCCTGTTATCGGCAACGGGGATGTATTTAAACCATCCCTTGCCCTTGATATGAAAGAACAAACCGGGTGCGACGGGGTCATGATCGGTCGTGGCGCCATTGGTAATCCCTGGATTTTCAGACAAATACTGGAATCGGAAAAGGGCCTTACACCGCGAGAGCCTGAATTATCCGAACGCAGGGCCCTGATCATGGAGCATTTCAGCTATTTGTCCCTTGCCATCGGGGAAAACAGGGCAGCCAAAATGATGCGCGGTCTGCTCCTGTGGTATACAAAGGGTCTGCCCCACAGCAGTCGCTTTCGCGGGACAATGACGAGCATCAAGAATTTGGATACGCTTGTATCTGCCCTGGATCAGTATTTTTCTTTTTTGGAGGACCGTAGGTTGTGAAAGTCAAATTGGCAAGAACCGCCGGCTTTTGCATGGGAGTGCGCCGTGCCATGGAGATCGTGCTGGCAGAGACAAACAAGAAAAGCGAGGGGCCTCTTTTCACCTTTGGCCCACTCATCCACAACAACCAGGTCCTCGATCTCCTTGCATCCAAAGGAGTGCGACCTGTGGACGATCTAAACGGCCTCGAAACAGGTGTGATCGTTATCAGGGCACATGGTGTTCCCCCTCAACAACGCGAGGCCATCCGAAACACGGGCCTTAAGACCATTGATGCTACATGTCCAAAGGTTCTGCGGGTCCAGGCCATTATCCGCGCTCATACAAAGAAGGGTTATTCGGCCATCATCGTGGGTGATGAGAACCATCCCGAGGTGATCGGCCTAATGGGCTACGCTGAAGGTCCCGTCCATGTGATCAAGGCGGTGAAAGACATTTCCGGATTACCGCATATTGATAAGTTATTTATCGTGGCCCAGACCACACAGAACCAAGAGAATTTCGGCCGGGTGGTAAAGGCCCTTAAGGAACGTTTCCCTGATGTCCTGGTTTTCGATACCATTTGCGATGCCACCCGTGAGCGCCAGGAAGAAGTGCGCTCCTTTGCCGGACACGTGAACGCGGTTGTGGTGGTGGGGGGATACCACAGCGGCAATACCCAACGGCTCGTTCAGATATCAAAAGAAGCGGGTCTGCCCACTTTTCACGTGGAAACTGAAAAGGAGCTGGACAAGGAAAAACTTGCCGAAATGGACGTGACCGGCGTCACTTCGGGTGCATCCACCCCCAACTGGATGATAAAAAATGTGGTCAAGGAAATAGAAGGCATCCGGGGCGGGACGGAATCACCGCTTTCCCGCACAATAAGGCGAACGTTAAAGTTCTTGGTGTTGAGCAACCTCCTTGTGGCATCCGGGGCCTTTGCCTTCGCGTATGCGGCTGCGATCCTCTCGGAAAGGACCGCAGACCTCGCGTCTCCTGTGCTCACCTTTCTGTACATTTACGCCATGCACGTGCTCAACCGCTTTTTAGACAAAGGCGCCAGCGCCTATAACGACCCGGAAAGGGCGGCCTTCCTCAAGAAACACAGGTTTCTGCTGATCATAACGGGCATCGGCGCCATTATCGCAGGGCTTGCATTAGCCCATAGCATCGGCATGGTTACGTTTATTGCCGTGAGCGTAGTAAGTCTTTTTGGAATTATATATAGTCTCCCACTCATCCCAGAAAAATTTCAGGATAAATATCCCTATGCAAAAATAAAAGACATACCGGGATCACGCAGCCTGTCCGAGTCGCTTGCCTGGGTGACCCTCATAACCGTCCTGCCACTATTAGAGCTAGGTTCTATTGTCTGGCCCGCTGCAATAATTTCAATTTTAGCTGTATTTTTAATGGGTTACGTAAGATCAGCACTCTTTGATCTCTTTCAGGTCCAGGGAGATCTGATTGTAGGTACAGAGACCTTGCCCATTGTCTTAGGTGAACAAAGGACTCTGTCCCTTCTCAAGTTGATACTTCTCACAACCGGAATCATCCTGGCCGTGAGTCCGCTATTTGGCCTGGCCGGCCCTTTCGCCTTTGTTATGCTTATCTCTCTTCTGGGCTTATCCCTGTGCCTACTGGCCTATGAAAGGCACTGGCTGTATCCCGGGATTAACTTTGAAGCCTTAGTAGAAGCGAACTTCCTGTTGGCAGGTCTTTTAGCCATTATCTGGCAAGTCCTCTAAGGTAGTAGCGGGGTAAAGCATATCATGCCGTCAGTAAGCATTATCATCCCCACCTTCAACAGGGCCGAAAAGATAACCCGGGCAATCTCTTCCGTGATCGAGCAGACCTTTGCCGACTTCGAGATCATTGTCGTGGATGACGGATCCAGGGACAACACTGAACAGACAGTGGCCCAATTTGACGAACGCCTGATCTACGTCGCACACCCTTCCAATCTCGGCGTATCCGCGGCAAGAAATACGGGGATTAAAAAATCCGGCGCACCCTTGCTTGCCTTTTTGGATTCCGATGACCACTGGCTCCCGGAAAAATTAGCCGTACAGGTTGAGTTTTTCAATAATCACCCGCAAGCCGTTGCCTGCCAGACCGAAGAAACCTGGATAAGGAAGGAGAAACGCGTCAACCCTAAGAAAAAACACTTGAAACCCTCGGGGGATATATTCGAGGCCTCACTCAAACTCTGCCTGGTCAGCCCTTCCGCGGTAATGCTCAAGCGATCCCTTGTAGAAGAAGTAGGCCTGTTCGACGAAGACCTTCCGGCCTGTGAAGACTACGACCTTTGGCTGAGGATTGCCTGCCGCTACCCGGTTCACCTGATTAATGAGGCGCTTGTCGTCAAGGAAGGAGGGCACCCGGACCAGTTATCGGCCCGGCACAGGGGCATGGACCGGTTCAGGATCAAGGCCCTCGTTAAGCTGCTTAGGAGCGGTGCTCTCAATAAAATACAGATTGAAGCGACTCTGAAGGAACTCTCTTTAAAATGCCGGGTTTACGGCAATGGGTGTCTCAAACGGGGGAAACTGGATGAAGGGAACTATTATCTTGAGCTTCCGGAAATCGAGACAAGGAGGTTGCTGTACCGTAGCGTGCATCCTTAAAGGGGAACATATTTGGGCAGACAACGGCAGGAAAAATTCAGAATGCCGGAGAAAGATATGAAATGCGATAGGTGTAAGGAAACGATCCAGGAGGGAGAACAAAGGGATCTGCACGGTCAAACCTTATGCGAAGATTGTTATATGGATGCCCTTTCACCCGCCCGAACCTGTGATCCGTGGGCAGTGCACAGCGCAAAAGCCCTGTCAAAGGCACGCGGGGGTAACCTTGAGATCAATGAGACCCAGGCAAAAATACTCCGGATATTAAAGGAGACCGGTGGTGCAGAGCCGAGGATCATATCAGAGAGGCTTCAGTTAAGGCCATCTGATCTTGAAAGAGAGATTGCGGCCCTCCGTCACATGGAAAAGATAAGGGGTGAACTCAGAGAGGGAAAAAAGATTGTTCGCCTATGGTGACCGGGGCAAGTACCGAGGACAGTAACTCCCCCATCAAAGGATGTGGACTTCTACCCTGCCCTCCAGCGCCTTCTTGAAGCGGACGGCATCCTGATTATCCCCGACAATGGCACC
>JAFDDR010000214.1 GCA_019310785.1 Deltaproteobacteria bacterium | reverse complement strand
GATAGTGTCAAGAGAGGACAGGCCATGGAAAGAAGAACAATGCCGGGGTTGTATCTTTGAGAAACAACCCCGGCGCACATTTTGTTCAAAAGGGAAAAACATCATCTTTAGGATCAAGAGGATCATCCGTTAAATTGTCGTCTTCTTTGTTCATCATTAAGTTCATAAAATCCTCGTCATACTTATGCCATAACTCAGACTCCAGTTGGCAGACCTTTATCCATAGTTCAAAGGCCAAACGCACTTCTTTGTTTTTTGACATCATATCTTATACCCTCCCAATGATTATTCTTAGTTTTGCTTAGACCTTTTTGAGGTGTCCTTACGTGAAAACACCTCCAGAAAGAGCTTTTCATCAAGTTGTTTGAGCTGCTTTTGAGCGGCAGTAAAAAGAAGTTCTGCCGCCATGGTATTGAGCAGTCTTAAATTTCCTGCAGCATGATCCACAAGGGTTTCCTTAAGGCCCTGGGTCATGAGATGAGGGGCAGAGGCCTGGGAAAGGGCATGATCCAGGTAATGGATTAAATCCTGTTTGGAATGGGGTTGAAGGAAAAGCCGCACTTGCATACGTGAACCTAGTGAAACAAGAGCCGCATCTCGAAAGCGATCCGGCAGGCGCATATCCCCGCATAATACGGCGGTAAGGATACATTTTGAGTCAAAAGAGGCGGATGAAAGCAGGCGAACCTCATTGAGACAACAGCTCAACATCTCCTGAGCCTCGTCTATTAGAAGCACCGGCCTGAGAAAGGAACTGTTGATGTGATTGATCCGACGTTCTCTGAGAGCCTTGAATCCCCCATATCGATTGGCCGGAGTCAGGGTCACGCCAAAAAGGGAACCCATTTCCCGATAAAAATCACCAATGCTGCTTTGGGGCCGTTCCATAACGCCTACTACCACGTCGCCCATCAAACCGAGCCGTTGGGTGAGGGCGTGCAAAATTTTTGATTTTCCCAGGCCCGGCTCACCGCAGATAAGAGCAAATCCTCCTCGCATCACCAGAGTTTCTACTCGAAAGCAGAAGGAGTCAAAGCCCGGCGACTGCCATAGCGCCTCAACCGGGATATCCGGTAAAAAAGGGTTCCATTTAAGGCCATAAAGGGCCAATAGTTGTTTATCATTCATCTGAGTTCTCCTTTTGGTTCAGGTTTGAGGTTTCCAAGGGTAAGTAAGCGGGAGGAAGACCCGTGGCAGCGTAATCGGATAGGATTTTTCTTAAAAGCGGAGGGATCGGGTCCTGATCCGTTTCCATGGCAGGGGCAGAGTCATGCTCCGGTGTTTGTAAAAGACGCCTGCGACCGTCGGCATTTTTGGTTTTGTTTTGGGGATAGATGGTTGCCAGCAACGCGTCGGTGCGTGAGTCTACCAGGTAAGCCCGGGATTTATCCCAACTTCTATATCTGACATAAAGATGGTGGAAATGCCTAAAGCGTGACGGCACTTCAAATCGCACGCCTTTTATCGAGACGGTGCCGTCACTTCTACGCTGGGTCCGTCTTTGCCGGATCGTAAATGCCAACTCCAGGAGCTGCCCTGTAGGTGATGGACGGCAAACATCCGGACCGGCACACATACGCTCAAACGGTGAGGTGCGGATCTCTTCGTGGATACTGCGATTATATTCCTGCTCTACCCATGCCTGTGTGGCACGGTTTAAAAAATCCAAGCTCAGAGGTTCAACCCGGCTCAACATGGCCATAAGCCGGCCTTCGAATTGGCCCCAGAAAGCCTCTTGTTTGCCGTTCTGGTAGGGGCTATAGGGAAGGGTTTTCTCATGGACAATACCCAAACGCAACAGGGCATTTTGCGTTTCATGGGCGATCATGGCTGCGCCATTGTCCGTCATGAGGGATCGAGGAAGCCCCCGTTTATAAAAGGCTTGCGTCAAGCCGTGGCACAAGGTCTCGGCAGTCTCGTACAGATACCACTGCACATGGCAGCAAAGCCTGGAGCGGTCATCCAGGATGCATAGGGCATGAGGCTTGTGCCACCGGCCCTGATTGTCCACGATCTGCCGATGGGCTTGGTGGTAGTCCAGATGCCAAAGGGCATGAACATGTTCTGCCTCAAAGCTTCTTACCTCTCGTTGTTCAAGACGTTTTATGGCCTGGGTTTGGCCGGGGGTTGGATGGCGTGGTGGAGATCTTTTTTTGATCCAACCCTGTTTTTTCATATGCCGGAAAACCGAGGCATAGGAGGGAGGATTTCCCAGGTCGGGCGTTAACTCGATTAGTGCTTCGAGGTTGTCTTTGTGGAGTTTATAGCTCCAGTGGGGATACAGCGCATGTTGCCTGCCAAGCTCTGCGGACATCTCGGGACTGATGGCCGTAGTTTTGCCCAGATCAGAACGCAGCTTACGCTCCAAGGCCGCAACCGGATCATCGTCGCCCAAGGCACGATAATACCAACGCTCCAGAGTGGACTTTGAAAACCGGATCTCGGTGTCTTTGACCGGATGACGGTAGCTCTTTGAGGCCAGTTGCTCCAAGCGCAACCGCAACTGTCCCTTGTCCGGAGGTTTTGCAAACAACGAACCAATGACTGAAAAGCGAAATTGTCCCCAAGTTTTTCTTTTGTCCATAGACGGCTCCTTTTGGTTTTGGAACCGCCTTGTATAATGCCCAAATCAATAAGGGAACTACCCATCTTTTGCGTAAAAAAATTGCCCCTCAACTTGCTTGATCACACAGCCAAAAACTTCAAGCAGCGGATCAGCCCTTTTTCACCATCGCGGCAATACGAGATAAAATGGTCCAGCAAATCTCCCGGAAGTCGGCGATTTGTGACCGATATCCCTATTCTGCCCCGCAACATCTTCCATTGCGCGCTTACAGGAAATACTTCACGATAATAGGCAATCCACCGAAACAGAGTCTTTCTGCTCATACCAAACCGGCGAATCAGCTTGATTGTGTTTTTTCCCCAAGGCCTGTTTTGGCGTATGGTCATCACCACTAAAATCACCATAGCCCAATAGACCTTTCGGCCCATAAACAAACACGACGGCGGTAGAAGCCTGCGCCGACATCCCTCCTGTGAGCAACACAAGCTCTGACGAATACACACCTTTTCCGGAAGGTCCGGTGGTCCACCACGGGGTTTTCTGTCGTAGTTGGCCTGATGGAGGCTCGCACCACAGTACGGACAACCCTGTTTACGCAATCTCAGGGTGAGATCAATATCTATTTTTTGAAGAAGAATATAAAGACTGGATTTTTGGGTAAGTTCTGCTAACATGTAATGACTCCTTTGTGGGATGGGCAGGAGCCATATACTTTCACGGTATTTAAGGGGGCTTCCTGTCCTTCCCTCAAATATCTCGCATATTTCCTACTCTTTTTCAGTAATTTCCGGTTAAGTACTTGCATAAGGAGTTTCAGATTTTTGGGTTTCAAAGTCATTACTGGTAGGGTCGTTTTCCCCGGCACTACGGATTTCATTTTGAATCTGAATGCGGAGTTGTCGAACCCTTTTTATGCTAACTTTTTCGCTATGCTGCTCACGGCAGTAAATAGCAAGCAACAAATATGTGATTAGCCCCGCAAGTATTTGTACCATTAGCCCATACTCGCTTCTGGCAATCAGATGGTAGACTTTGAGGTGGCGTTTCCACCAGGCAAAAAACTTCTCTACATCCCATCTGAGCTTATAGATAAAGGCGATTTGCTCTGCTGTGAGATCAAAACGATCTGTTGCAACCCAGTATTTGGTGCCATTAGCGATATATCCAACGAGTCTAACGGGCTTTTTCGTTTGGTTGATCCCCGGGGTACCCAATAAGACAATCGCATCATAAAAAATGTTGCTGTCTGGATTGATTTGTTTTCTTTCTATGCATTTTTTCTTTGTTTTGACTTTGATACGGCATACAAAGTGCTTTCCCTCTTCTTGCCAGAGGTCAAATAAGTCGTGTGCTTGGTATCCTCGGTCCAATACACCGGTTTGGCCAGGCGAAAGGATCATGCTGACAAAGGGACGTTCAGGGCCTTTACCATCGGTGAGAAAGACTTTTCTGGGAATGCCGTGGTTGATATCGAAGCCAAGATGTACTTTGGCTTTTTTGCTCCCTTTTCTGTAGTCGGCCCATTGCATTGAAAGGCATGCGTCAATTAAGGAACCATCAATGCTAATCAGATCACCAAGGTCATTATGCTCTTTTGATAAACTTTCAATGGCTTGAGTTTGGAGATTTCGGTAAATGTGGGAAAGCTGTTCAAGGCCCCGGGTATTGATCGCTTCGGCAAAACTGCTTTTTTTAATGCCCTCCTCGGGAGCAATGTTGTTACGGGCGAAATCATCTTCTTCGAGAACCTGAAGAAGGTGCTGTGCCGATGTATGTTCTTCCAGATGAAAGAAAACGAGAGCTTTAAGTTGATCGTCAAAAGTCATTTTCAAAGGTCTATTGCCTCGTGAGACCAAGGGGGGCATCCCGCATTTGGCTTTATTGAGGGGTAAGTAAATTTTGTCAAAAGATGTTCGGCCTAACTTTTTTAAGTTTCGGAGAACGCGCGACATTTTGTAACCTCCTGAAATCATTGAGTATTACAAAATTTTCGCCGGCACCCTAGTTGGAATGTCAAGCAAAAAATGAACTTAACAGCTTGATTTTAAATGTTTTTTCATTGTTTCGTTGCAAAAACCTAACCGGAAATTACTGACATCTTTTAGTTTTTTCCAGTCGATTGGAGTGGTTTATTCCTTGACATGCGTAGGCCATATA
>JAFDDR010000213.1 GCA_019310785.1 Deltaproteobacteria bacterium | reverse complement strand
GTTGATTATGTGAGTTCCTTATACCAAAATGTAAACCAAAAGGCAAGTAAAAATAGTAGCTATTATTAATTATTTCAACCTGTTAAATGGGTTTTACTTTTTACGAGATTGTCATTATTGATAACCTCGTAAAAAGTCGGTTGCGCCTTTTTACTCGGCGGGGAAGGGCTTCCCCTCCCCCGCCAGTTGAAGTAAATTCAATCCCGCGTACCGCGGGACAACCCTCGCCCCAGGCCGGGGCTTACTCCCGCCTTGCGGGACCTGTTGACGGACTTTTTACGAGTCCGTCAAGTTTATCCCGCCACAAATGGCGAAGTACTGGTATTATGCGAGGTTTTTGTGAATTCCTCATCTTCTTTTTCATGTATTCGATGTTGCAAATAAAACGGCATTCTGGTCTATACAAGTTAGGCTTATGAGTTTATACCCGGCGTGCGGGAGAGTGGGGCCGAGAAAGACCGTTTATGGCATCATACCGTACTTTTTTAGCTTTTTGTGAAGAGTTTTCCGGGTGATTCCCAGTCGCCTTGCCGCCTCGCTCTTATTGCCCCTTGTAGATTCAAGCATGTTTAGTATAGTTGCCTTTTCCACCTCATCAAGTGGCATATTTGCAGGGCCCCCGTGTCCGGGTGGGACTTCATCCCTCCGGGACAGCTCACCTTCCGTGACCACCTGCATGTCCTGTTCATCCAAGTATTCGGACCTTGATAATACTATCGCCCTTTCAACAGCATTCATCAGTTCACGGACATTGCCGGGCCATTGGTATTTCAGCAATCGATCCATGGCCTGTGGGGTAAGACCCTTTATCTGCTTTTGGTTTTTCTCTGCAAAAACAGTTAAAAAGTGCTGTGCCAAGAGCGGGATATCTTCTTTCCTGTCCCTCAGGGGAGGCACGCTCAGGTTGATCACGTTCAGGCGATAATAAAGATCTTCCCGGAATCGTCCTGTCTCTATCTCCTGAATGAGATCCTTATTAGTTGCTGCAATGACTCTCACATCCACGTTGATCACTTCTTCACCCCCAACACGGGTGATTTCCATTTCCTGAAGCACGCGCAATAACTTGACCTGCATGGCCAGGGACATTTCACCGACTTCGTCAAGAAAGAGACTCCCTCCGTCAGCCTGGTAAAACCGTCCTTCTTTACGCCGATGAGCACCGGTAAATGCCCCCTTTTCGTGACCGAAAAGCTCCGACTCAAGCAGGGTTTCGGTAACGGCGGCGCAATTCATCTTTACAAATGGACGGTCCTTTCTGGGGCTGTTGAGGTGAATCGCTCCTGCGATTAGCTCTTTGCCCGTGCCCGATTCGCCGGTTATCAGTATGGTTGCTTCAGATGTTGCAACCTGTGCGACTGTCTCAAGCAGTTTCACCATGGCGGGACCGCGTCCGATGATATTTCCCCTGTCAAAATGGCTGCCCAGGCTCTCCCGTAAAAGCCGATTTTCCTCCCTTAATTGGCTGTGATCCATGGCCCGTTCCATGGAAAGCCGGAGTTCGTCAAAATCCAGGGGCTTTGTGAGATAGTCATAGGCCCCTTTTTTAAGAGCTTCTACAGCGGTTTCCACTGAGGAATAAGCAGTCATGATGATGACCGGTATGGCCGGATTATAAGCCTTGATTTCAGCAAGGGCCTCGAGCCCGGAAACTTTTATCATACGTATATCCATTAAGATCAGGTCAAATGACCGCTCATGGACTTGTTGGATGGCCTTAAGGCCGTCGTCAGCCTCGTTAACTTCATGTCCCCATCCTGTAAGAAGGGTCCGCAACATAGTGAGGTGGGCCTGGTCATCATCAACGACCAAAACGGAATTCTTCGTTTTCATGCAAATTATGCCTCTATGGAATAAGGTAATAAGATAGTGACGGCGGTGCCCTCTCCGGGGCGACTTTCCACCCGCACTTCACCCCCGTGAGATTCAATAATCTTGTGGACAATGGCAAGCCCTAAACCAGTCCCAGACGATTTGGTCGTGAAATAAGGGTCAAAGACCCGGGCCAGGTCTTCATCTTTGATCCCGGTGCCGGTATCTGAAATTATGATCCGGACGGCTCTGGCCCTATCATCCTCACGAAGTTCCACAAAGAGCGTGCCGCCGTTTTCCATAGCTTCAAATGCGTTTAAATACAGATTCAGAAAAACCTGCTTGATTTTATCAGAATCAATTAATGCTTCTTTTATATCCGGGGAAATGCTTGTATTTATTTTTATGCCCTTGCGATGGGCATCCGCCTCAATCATTTTCAGAGAATGTTGAACCAGAGCGCGTAAGGAAGTAGGTTTCTTTTCAATGTTCATTGGGTGGGCGAATTCCAGGAGTTGTCCGATGACCCTGTTAAGTCGCTCGACTTCCTGGATCATAATCTCAGCCGTCTTTCGATCCTCCGGAATCTCCCGATATCTTTCCTTGAAGTAAGTTGCAAATCCTTTGATAGAACTCAGTGGATTGCGGATTTCATGGGCAACACCGGCCGCCAGTCTCCCGATAGATGCCAGGCGCTCACTTCTGGCGATCTCATCCTTGAGTTGTTTAACTTCGCTCAAGTCCCGAAAAAGTATAACGTGCCCTAAAAAGGCGCCCTTTTCTTCCTTAAGAAAAGTGGCAATCACCTCCAGGGGAATGGATTCGCCGTTAGTGACAGGGCATTCTATTTCCTTTTCAATAAAACGTCTCCCGGATTTTAGTTGATCCACGAGTTCCCAAAACGGTTGGGGCAGAACTGCTTTGGGCGTTTTCCCAAGGATGTCACGGGACGATAACTGAAGTATGGATTCAGCAGTCTCGTTGAAAGAAGCGATTCTCCCATCCGAATCGATGGCCAGGAGACCGATGGGCATGTTTTCCACCAGGCTGTCGGAAAAGGCCCTTACCCTTAAAAGGGACTTTTTGGTTGTCCGATAAGCCTGGGCCAGAAGGAGGGACACGAAACCGGTGAATCCAATTAAGAGGAGAATAAATCCCATCACAACCGTATGACGCGCGTCCTCTTTCCTGGCTGTTTCAACCGGTTCCATATCCAGTCCCACAAAGATGACCTGGCCGGAATCACCACTGCTTTTGTGCGGATACATATGGACCTGGCACCAGTCGTTAGGCATCATTCTGCCGCGATGCCTTGGAGCGTTTCCACGTGTTGGCGAGAACTGACGGAATACCTCAAATATCTGAGGACCTTTCTTATTGGAAATCTGACGCCATCCCACTTTTTGGGATCGAGAGATTCCTTCTAAGTCAAGCTCCTTTCCGTAGGTTTTTCCAATCTTGGTGGCATCATTGTGGGCCAGGATGGTTCCTTTTCTATCGGTAACGAGAAGATAGACGATATCAGGCTGTTGTGCCGTCTCTGTTAACAACCTCTGAACCTGAACACCACCCCATCTCATGCCCATCATACCTGTTCTGGCACCAGCTTCAAAAGATCTTATGAGGGCAGCACCCTTTTCCATTAACAGTCTGGTGGTATTTTCTTTTTGTCGGTGGATGTTCTCCAGGGTCATAAAGATAAAGATCGGCACCAGAATCAGAACCGTCCCGATAATGATCCAAGGGGGGATGCCAACCAACGATTTTATAATCATTCTGTGATTTTTCATGAATATCTTACACAGCAAGATGTGTGCCTAACTTGGATTTATACTGGGACAAATGTATAATGCATGCTTACTTGCGTTTTGCATTCCGGGCACGCCTAACAGCCTCTTTCATGGATACTTTTTACCCAACTGAATACACAGCCTGCATACTAAGTATCCACTTTTCTTTCAATCAATGCAACAAAATAGATCCCGCAAACCCTCAACTATTAAAATAATGTTGTGATTTAGGTGTGTTATAAAGATGCTTTTCCATTTGGCACGACACTTGCTGTCATAGGAGATCAAGAATCAACAAAAATCAAATACAGAAGGAGGAATCAAAAATGAAAAGATTAGGAATTGTTATTGGAATTGTTGTGTTAATTGCGGCCATAGCCTATCCCGTCTTTGCATGGGGTCCCGGCTGGGGGAGAGGGCATCACATGAAAGGTAACTGGGGCGGCGGTCAGGGGTATTGTTGGCAGTACGATAAAGGATATGCCAATCTTACCCCGGAACAACAGAGCGAGCTGGATCAGCTCAACCAGAAATTTTCAAACGAGACCGCCACGCTCAGAAATAAGATCTGGGCCAAGTCCGACGAGCTCAATACTGTCTTGAATGCTCCTGATCCGGATACCGAAAAGGCAAAAGCGCTTCAGAGAGAGATCAGTGACCTCAGATCCCAGTTGGCCGAACATCAGCTCGCCTTCGAAATTGAGGGGCGCAAAATCGCTCCTAATGCCGGCTCCGGCAGTAGATACGGCAAGGGTTACGGTCGTCATATGAGGGGTTACGGCCCGGGAACTGGGTATGGCCGCCATATGCAGGGTTATGGTCCGGGCAATGGCCCCGGAACATGCTGGAACTAACAGGATAAAAAGTGGGGTGGGGTTATGCTCCACCCCCCAATTACTTCACCTTTATTATTCCCCAAAACCCAATCTGTTAGAAATAGCACCATGGCATTCCCAGGATAAATGTAAACTGTTCGAGGTCTTTGTGTTTAAAATATTCAGCATGGATTACTTGACAAACAGATCTGCGTCACTTATGATCGTATATCTACGATAAACGATTATACAAGAAGAAAGGGTGGAATCAACAAAGGACAAAATCAAGTTAAGGAGTTATTGATGAAAG
>JAFDDR010000041.1 GCA_019310785.1 Deltaproteobacteria bacterium | reverse complement strand
ATTCCTGACGGAACCATGCAGTATTTTAAGGAATGAAAATTGTAACCATTCACGGAACTTTTAAGTACCAAAAATCAACAAAATTCCAAGTTCCAAGCACCAAACTACAAACAAATCTCAATATCCAATGACCAAAACTGATCTGGTTCCCACCGGTCCTCCATAGTATTACGCCGGACAGGCCGGGAGAGTTCATTTATTGGGTTTTGTCATAAGGATTCCCAAAATTTGTTTGGAATTTTGAATTTCGGTCATTGGAATTTGTTTGTTATTTGGAATTTGTTGTTTGGGATTTCTACCAAATCAAATACTCCGTGAACGTTACCAAAAATTTTAGAAATACCTACCTGCCTTATCCCCCTGGCTCAGCATTCCCCGCGCAACTAACAGTGTCTGGTTGCGGTCTTCCATGTTTAAGGCCTGCTCCAGCCCGCCCGCATCTAAATTCATGTTAATGGCTTCCTTGGTCAGCCGCAGACCCATGGGGTTTTTGCTGTTCATGGTTTGGGCCAGTTCCAGCGCTGTTTCCATGAGTTGTTCTCGTTCAATTAGGCGGCTCGCAAGACCTAAAGACATTGCCTCCTCCGCGGACATGAAGTTTCCCGTAAGCATGAATTCGTAGGCCCTGCCTGCCCCGATAAGGCGGGGAAGAAAATAGCTGCACGCCATATCCGCGCCGCCGAGGCCGATATTTATGTAGGCCGCGGAAAAACGGGCATCCTGGCTAAGCACGCGGACATCGGATGCAAGGGCAAAGCTGAAACCGAGACCTGCGCCTGCCCCGTGAACTGCGCTGATAATGGGTTGAGGGGCTCGCCGCATTGTTAGGGTGAGCCGCGCTAAACGGGCCTGAAACCTGTAGAACGCCATTTTCATGGTCTCCTTCATGTCCAGCCCTGCGCAGAAGCCGCGCTCTCCGTTTCCCCTCAGGATGATGACATGGGTATCCAGATCATACAACCTGTCTCTCCAGAAATTCTCTAATTCTTCCATCATCCGGTGATTAACGGAATTATACTTTCGAGGACGATTAAGGGAAAGGACCCCGATGCCCTCTTGCTGCACTTCATATTCTATGGTTTCGTAATCCATGAGTCCTCTTTTTTATGCCCTTGTTCGATTTATTCTGCCTTGACCAGCAATAGCTGTCCCGGAAAAATGGTGCTTCGAGGGGTCAGGCGATTCAGCCTGAGGAATTCAGACAGGTTCATCTGGTGTTTCTGGGCAATTATATAGGGCGAGTCTCCTTTCAGGACCAAATATTTCTTTGTGTCGATTTTTTCGGTGGCAGTCAGGTCTTTTGATATTACGAGGACCTGTCCGATCCTGAGGTGGGTGTTATTGAGCTGGTTAAGGGACTGTATGGTCTTGGTCGTGGTCCCGAAACGGTTGGCAATCTTCCAGAGCGAGTCCCCCTTGCGGACCACGTACTCCAAGAACTTTCCTTTTATCCTTATTGCAGGGACTGTAGGTGAAATCTTCTTGATTGAGGCGTAGGCTCTTCTGGTGGGGATCTTGAGTGTCCACCCTGCTTTTATGTATCGGCTGCTCTTCAGACCGTTCATGACCATAATGGCCCTGACACTCGTTCTGTATCTTCGTGCAATAACAGACAGGGACTCTCCCCTTCTTACTTTGTGTCTCACATAGGTGGGAGTCGGAGGTCTCCAGACAGGAATATCTCCCAGTTTGGAGAGGAGCACTTCCCCGTTACCTTTTGGGACCTTAAAGGCATACGGCCTGTTTGGGGTGGAATTGCGTCTTAATTCGGGATTTAAGTCTTTCAATCCCGTGTAGGATAAGCCTAAATACTTAGCCATGGTCTTCAAATGTACCTGTTTGTCAATGGTAACCGTCTCTGTTTCAACCTGCTCTTCAACAGGGGGCAGGGTAAAGCCGTGGGCCGCGGGATCGTTTACAATATGCAGGACGGCTAAAAACTTGGGCACATAGAAGGCGGTTTCCCAGGGAAGCTTTCCATAAAGGTCCCAGAAATTGTCAAGGTAATTGATCCTTTGTGACCGGATCCGATTCAGCACCCTTCCTTCTCCGCAGTTATAAGCAGCCAATACAGTCGTCCAGTCCCCGAAGATCCGGTGCAGCTCTGTCAAATAGGCAATGGCGGCCTTAGTCGATTTATCCGGATCCATCCTTTCATCTATCCAACGATCCCTTTTTAACCCGAATTTGTATCCTGTTGAGGCGATAAACTGCCACATGCCAAGGGCCCTGGCCCTTGAAAGGGCCCTTACCTTGAACCCGCTCTCGATAAGGGGCAGCCATGAGAGCTCTTCAGGCAATCCGGCCTCCTTAAGGGCCTTTACAATGGCAGGCCGATATCTTCCAGAGCGACTGTAGGCCCTCAGAAAGAACTCCCTTTCCTTGCCTTTAAACAATTTTAGCGCCTTTTCAACGTGGCTGTTCATTTCAAGGGGAATTACCTTGTGAATGCCGTTTGCCACCGTAAACCTGGAGGAATAAACTTCTATGATCCGTTTTGATATGGTAACGCGCAAATCTTCTCTCTGCTGGAGTATCTCCGGGGTCTGGTCAGGGCCGATTTTCAATATAAGTGAATATGCCTGATCCAGTGCTGCAATGGCATTGTCCAGGTCCCCCTGTTCCCAGAAGTCGTTGGATGCCTGGCAGAATTCGAGGGCCGAATCAAGCCTTTGCTGGTCAGTTTTTTCCCGGTGGCCGGGTTTTGGGATAGGGGAGGGTTCTTTTAGAGACCCCAAAGTAGAAAAAGTATTTTTTTCGTCTGTTTTGCCCGGCGCGGTATTCTTTTCCTCTGCAACTGTATTTTCCGGCAAAGGTTTATCATTAGGTGTGACGTAAGCGTGTTCACCGGCACAGCCGGCGCCTATTAGTAAGAAAATGATGATAAACACTATTTTGGCACAAGGCAAATTAAGATATTTTTCCACGTTTCTCCACAGGTCTTTTTACAGGATCACATTGGTTTATACTTTTGGTCAAGGGAGTATAGAGAAAAGGGCCTGGATGGTCAAGAAGATAAGGGAAGGGCCTTTATCAGGACCTTTTCATCTGCTCTAAAAGGCCCAAAAGGTTTTCTTTATTGTTCATTTCGGGATGATCAGTGACCTTTTCCATTAGTTGTTTCATGATTCTCCCTACTTCGGGTCCTGGTGAGATCCCTAAGAACTCCATGACCTTGAAGCCGTCTATGGTAAGGTCTTGTGTTGTAGTTGCCATGGGGCCTTTAATTTGGCCTATTACTCTCTTTTCAAGCTCGTCAAGAAGATCCGGTTTTTTGTCATCCAGGCCGTGCGCAACTATATCGGCCCGGCGGAATTCGATAAGGGACATTATTTCTTCCTGTCCCACCCTGAGGATCAGTCGTCTGACCGCCGCGTCGGTCCACCCGGTATTATAACCGATCATGTGATTGGCGATAATGTTTGTCACTTTACGGATCATATCTCTGCTGAATTTAAGCCTGTCCATGATTTTTTCACAAAGAACGGCGCTTGCCTTTTCATGGCCTATAAAACGCCATTTGCCGTCGTATTTTCCCCTCACACGGGGCTTGGCAATATCGTGGAAAAGGGCCGTAAGTCTCAGGACGGGGGTCGGTTCCACACTGTCAACGGTCTCCATGATATGCTTGAAAATTGTGTATCTGTGGTAGGCGTTCTGGCGCTTTCTGTATCCTTCGAGGAGCTCAGGGAGAAAGTGCGAAAGAAGCCCTGTCCTGACCATCAGGTTGAAGCCTGTGGAAGGCTTGGGGCTCATGAGGATTTTCATCAGTTCTTCCCTGATGCGCTCTGCCGCAACCGGGTGGGGCAGGGGGGCCATTCGTGTGAGGGTATTCAGGGTCTCGGTCTCCATGCGGAATTTGAGCTCCGTGGCAAATCGCACGGCCCTTAAGAGTCGAAGGGGGTCTTCCATGAATCTTGCATCAGGATCTCCTACAGCCCTGATGAGTTTTCGTTTGATATCTGATTTTCCACCATGGGGATCCAGGATCTCCTCCTTTTCCGAATCAAATGCCATGGCGTTGATTGTAAAATCACGATGGCCTAAGTCTTCCTCGATATTGTTCTTTTTGCCCCTGAATGTGGTTACCTCAAAGTGGTGTCCTGAATCTACAAGCGTTACTGTGTCGTGCTTGAGTGCAAAGAGCCTTATGCCGTGAAAGACCGTCTTGATTTCCCCGGGCGTGGCAGAGGTTGCCACATCCCAGTCGGTTATGGCCCGTTTGAGACAGGAATCCCGCACGGCCCCACCCACGATGTATGCGTGGTGGCCGGCGTGTCTAAGCCTGCCCAGAATGAATGTAACGAATTCGGGGATTTGTGATTTGTTCATGGCGGTGAACACATCGCATCTTTGGTGCGAATTTGTAGCGCAGAGCTTTAGCTCTGCCATTGAGATGCAGGGCTAAAGCCCTGCGCTACATTTGAAAAAAGGTAATATTTTAGCTGTTTGAAAAATGCCTCACCCTTGCAAAAAGCTAAAGTATAACGAAAAAAGTAAATTCCAAGGGATAAGACAGAATGTTTTGCCGGTTCTGTCAGCGAGCCCGGTTTTGGCCTGGATTTGTGGGAGTGGCTTTTAGCCACGATATCGCGGCCGGAAGGACGCTCCTACGTGGCAAAGACAATATTGCGGAACTTTGTGATCAGGATTTGGCATAGCTGTGCAGCCCGGCTAAATAGTTGACACCGAAATAGGTAAACATAACGCAGGAAAAGCCTATGAAGCAGAGGATAGCGATCTTCTTACCCTTCCAGCCCCTTACCATGCGCGAATGGAGCACGGAGGCGTAGATGAGCCAGGTGATCAGGGACCAGGTCTCTTTTGGGTCCCAGCTCCAATAGCTTCCCCAGGCGGAATAGGCCCAGACCGAGCCGGTGATTATGCCGAGGGTCAGCATTAAAAAGCCTATCACAACCATCTGGTAGTTCAATTCATCAAGGATTCCCTTTCCCGGAATCAGTTTCAGAAAGATGTTTTTCCTCTCGTTATTATCTAAACGCTTCAAAAGATACATGATGCTGATCCCGAAAGAGAGACCGAATGCGGCATATCCAAAAAAACATGTAATCACATGGGTGATGAGCCAGTTGCTTTTGAGGGCCGGGATTAGCGGCTGTATGTGGCTTCTGATGTTCGGGGAAAAGGAGGCATAGGCTAAGGCCAAGAATGCAAGTGGTGTAACAAAGGCCCCGAGGGTCCTGTTTTTTGTCCGCCATTCCATAATAAGATAGAGAAGTATGACTGTCCAGGCGAAAAATATCAGGGACTCATAGAGATTTGAAAAGGGTGCATGACCAATACCCAGGCTGTAGGATTCCACCCATCTCAAGACAATGGCTATTGTCTGGACTGCAAGTCCCACCGCGGTCACGATAGTTGCCAGCCGGCCGAAGATATCTCTACCCATAACCATCATAAAAAGATAGAGCATGAACGAGCCAAAGTAGACAAACGTTATATAGCTGAGAATGATGGAATTAATCATGTGTTTTTATCCTTTTTCCAAAAGCATATCTTTGAGATCATTAGTCAGATTTTCCAGTTCCCTTTGAAATCCAACCGGATTTTTGTTAGCGGTTCCTGCTACGCTGATTCTTGTTCCTGACTCTTCTTCTGATAACCGGACCCAGATCTTCATGTGGGACATAAAAAATGTGACGAAAAAACCTGCTATCATCATGAAACAGCCGATCCACACAATGTTTACCCCGGGGTCCTTGTTCACCTGCAAGCCCGTGTAATATGCGCTTTCCAGATGGTCTAAGAAAAAGGTGTAAGGTTTGAATGCTGAGGCATTGAACTTAGGGGAGCGGGCCATTGGCCCGGGCAGTCTTTTCAGGATCATCTGCGGGTGCTTAAATACCCAGAAGTATGTTTCTTTACCATTTGAAGGCCGGATTAATACCTGGATGGCCGGTCCCATCCCCATTAAGTCTCCCTTTACGTCCACCACTATGAACTGTCCCTCTTTTTCAGGCAGTTGCATCGGATGCCCGGGTTCAACCACCAGTGTCGTGATGTCGTCTTTGTTAGCATGGCTTTCAATCTTCAGCCGTACCTTTTTGCCGGGCAGTTTACCGTAACTGGCCTGATAAAATGTCACGCCTTTGAATTGGATCGGATGGTTGACTAAGGCGCTTCTTTTTTCCACCTCTTTTCCATTTATAAAGAAGGTCAGGTCTGACCGATATTCTTTAGGTGCACCGTTTTCGTAGAAATCCACCGTAAACTTGTCACAACTTACCTCAAATCCTAACTTCAACGGGGACATTCCTTTTCTCAGAGTTACGGTGTCTATCTTTTCCCCTTCCATTATATTGACATATGCCTCAAACCCGAAAAAGGATCCTGCCAGTCCGCCAATGAGGATAGCAAGCACACTTAAGTGAATTAGATAGACGCCGAAATGGGAGTATCCTCCTTTTTCGCCGTAGAAAAAATACTCATGTTCCGAGTCCTTGTTTTGTGTTCTCTTATACCGGGTTTGGAGAAACCGACCAATGCTGTGGGCGGGTTCTTCCAACTTCGTCTGTACGAAAATGGTCTGTTCCGGCGGTAAATCCTCAAAAGGTTTTTTCCGGTCCGGTCTCGGGATCGTGCTGAACCGCTTCCATGCACCTGAAAATCTGTCAACAGAGCAAATTATCAGGTTTAGGCCGAGACACCCCAAAAGGAGCCTGAACCAGAGGGAATGGTACATGTCAAACAGGTTGAGGAAACTGAGAAACCGGAACCATTCCGGGCTGAGGTTTTTTGCAAATTCCACGGCGCCCTGGCCCTGCTGAGGAATCACCGTGCCGATAATGGATGCCATGGCTAAGATGATCAGAAGCACAATGGCCAGCCTTACCGAGCTGAAGAGACTCCATATGGCATTTGGTCTTTTGTCGGTTTTGGATGATGTCATAATAGCACGTAAATTCGTTCCAGGGGCACTGCTTGCCGTTCCTGCCGGGGCGGGACGGAAACCAGGCAACGAAGAAATGCGTATATCATGGATGTGTTCATAGTGCAAATCAAAACCTATCAAAAGGTTTGACCATTCTGCCCGCATCATGTAATAAAACGCAACAGAGGTTCACGGTTCAAGGGTTCACGGTTTAAGGTTGATAACCTCGTAAAAAGCCGCCACCCCGGCCCCGCATATAATGCGGGATAAACTCCAGCCGGGGTCCAGGTCAGACATAACTTTCTTGGCCGTCATCCCGGACCCCAATCCGGGACGGAATGACGGAAAAGAGAATTTTTCGACTTTTTACGAGGCCATCAAGGTTAGGGCTATATAAGGTTGAACGTTTTACAGATAAGGAGCTTTTCATGTTAGACCTGAAATTTGTAAGGACCAATCTTGACAGCATAAGAGATATGCTCAAAACCAGGGGCTATGACATGGATGTCTCGCGATTCGAGACCCTGGATCAGGAAAGAAGATCGAGGTTGACCGTCTTAGAAGAGCTTCGCCACCGTCGCAATCAGGTCAGCGACGAGATCGCGGCAATGAAAAAGAATGGTGAGGATGCATCGGCAGTCATCGCTGAAATGAAAACGGTCTCTTCAGATATCAAGGAAAAGGAAAAAGATCTCCCCCTGTTTGTTAATGAGCTGAACGAAATGCTCATGATTATGCCAAATATGCCTCACGAATCCGTACCTGTTGGAAAGGATGAAACAGATAACCCGGTTATTCGAACCTGGGGAGAGATTAGGGAGATGAATTTCGAGGTGCTTCCCCACTGGGAGATCGGGGAGAAACTCGGCATTCTCGACTTTGCCCGCGCTGCAAAGATTGCGGGCGCAAGGTTCGCCCTTTACCGGGGGTTAGGTGCTCGACTGGAAAGGGCTCTCATCAACTTCATGTTAGATATCCATACAAAAGAGCACGGATATACCGAGATCCTGCCCCCCTTTATGGTAAATTCGGATTCAATGACCGGTACCGGCCAGTTGCCCAAGTTTAAAGACGACCTTTTCAAGATAGAGGGGTGGGATCTTTATCTGATCCCCACGGCGGAGGTGCCCGTGACCAATATTCATCGTGATGAGGTCCTTTCTGAGGACCAGTTGCCCATTTACTATGTTTCCTACACGCCGTGTTTTCGTTCAGAGGCAGGATCTTACGGCAAGGACACCCGGGGCCTCATTCGGCAGCACCAGTTTAATAAAGTGGAACTGGTCAAGTTCACGAGGCCGGAGGAATCGTATGATGAATTGGAAAAGCTGACCCGAAATGCAGAAGAAATCTTAAGGCGACTTGAACTCCCGTACCATGTGATTACTCTCTGTACCGGGGACCTCGGCTTTTCCGCGGCCAAGACCTACGATCTGGAGGCATGGCTTCCGGGTCAGGGGCTCTACAGGGAGATTTCGTCTTGTAGTAATTTCACGGATTTTCAGGCAAGGCGGGCCGGGATACGGTTTAAGAGAAAAAGGGAGAAAGGCACGGAACTGGTAAACACGTTAAACGGTTCCGGCCTGGCCGTGGGAAGGACCCTGGTTGCCATCCTCGAAAACTATCAACAGGCGGATGGCAGTGTTATAATACCTGAAGCCCTTAAACCGTATATGGGAGGAGTCGATTCTATTAAGTAAAACCGCGGAGCGAGTTTGTGTACATTAAAAACCATTATTCATCGGGATGGCGAGATTATCAGGGGAAACTCAAGCGGGAAGAACGCAGGAAGGCTTTCCTGAAAAAACTTCCTGTTGTGGCGCTTTATTCGGGAAGCTGTTTACTGGTTTTGTTCTTTGTCTTTTATGCAGGTTCCCGGATATTGGGGTATCTGAGCCTGGACGGCTACAGCCCGTTACATATCCAAAAAACGCCTGATATTATTAACGAAAAGACAAGCGAACAGGACCTTTCGTTCGAGCTGAAGGATCTTGATCTGGATTCCTTGAATCTTTCGGACCATTTTTTTGTTCAAAGGGATGGCGCCCGCCTTACGGTCCAGTCATCACTTGATACGGCCCTTCAGGATTATATTCTTTCCCTACTTAAACGTTCCCGGACAGTTAAGGCCGCCGTGGTGGCCCTGAATCCCACGGACGGAAGAATTCTTGCCATGGCAAACTATGAAAAAGGGGGGAAGGCAGATAATCTTTGCGCAAAAGCGGTCTACCCTGCAGCAAGCCTGTTTAAGATTATTTCTGCAGCAGCGGCCCTTGAGACTGCCGGGTTCACACCGGACAGGACGGTAATATTTACAGGTGGCAAGCATACCCTTTACAAGAGTCAGTTGAAGAAAAAAGCAGGGCCATACGCTACAAAAACAAGCTTCACAAAGGCATTTGGTTCATCCATCAATTCCGTTTTCGGAAAAATAGGGATATATGACCTGGGCCGTACCGTGATGACGGAATATGCTGAAAGGTTCTTTTTCAACCGGGTCATTCCTTTTGATTTTCCCGTGGAACAGAGCACGGTTAATGTCCCGGATGATGATTACGGGCTGGCTGAAATTGCATCCGGCTTTAACAGGGTAACTCTGATTTCACCCTTACATGCTGCCTTACTGGCATCGGCCGTGGCCAACAAAGGAACTATTATGGCGCCGCGGCTGATTGATCGTGTTTTCAGTGAATCGGGTGAACTCCTTTACCAAAGCCGGCCAGGCATGCTCGGTTCACCCATAAGCAGGGGAACGGCAAAGGGCCTGAAAATGTTGATGCAGGATACGATCTTGAACGGGACCTGCAGGAAGAGATTTCGGGCTCTGCGCCGCAACAGGGCCTTCAGGGACGTTGAATTGGGGGCCAAGACAGGCACAATCAATGATAAATCGGATAAATTCAAATATGACTGGTTTACGGCATATGCCATTCCTCGGGATGGCGCTAAAGACTTAAGTATCGCAGTCCTGAGTGTTCATGGCGAGAAGCTGGGTATCAGGGCCAGTGAACTTGGCAGGTATATTATCAAATATTATATTACGATGTAAAAAAGTAACTGCTCAGGTTCAACGTTCAGAGGTTCAGGGCTGAACCGTGAACCTGACAACCTGAGTTACATAAAAAGGAGAAAAAGAAATGTGCGGAATAATATGCTATGTCGGCAAAAAACAGGCTAGGCCTATACTTTTGGACGGGTTGAAACAACTTGAATATCGTGGTTATGACTCTGCCGGTCTTGCCGTGCAACAGGGAAATGATATTGAATGTTACCGGTCAGTGGGAAAAATAGCGGATTTGGAAGGGAGATTGAATGGTCTCGACATCAATGGCACCACGGGTATCGCCCACACCCGGTGGGCCACCCACGGTGAACCCACAGAGGAAAATGCGCACCCTCACAGGGACCAGGACGAGAATGTATTCGTAATCCACAACGGCATTATTGAAAACTATCATACGCTAAAGAAAAAACTTGAAAAGAAGGGGATCAAATTCAGGTCTGAAACGGACACCGAAGTCCTTGCGCAATTGATCGGCCTGAACTATGAGGGCAGCCTCAACGAGGCCGTGAGAAAAACCATGTCCCAGGTGGAGGGAACGTTCGGACTGGCTGTCATGCACAGGAATGCGCCCGGTGAAATTGTGATTGCCAGAAGAGGCAGCCCGTTGATTATAGGCGTGAGCGAGGACGGATATTTTGCTGCGTCAGATGTTTCGGCCATGGTGAGATACACGAACAAGGTGGTTCATTTGCAGGAAAATGAATTGGCAACGCTGACTACTGACGGTTTTTCCATGTCCACGGCCCAGGCCAAGCCCATCGAAAGAAGCATGGAGACTGTTGAATGGCGGGTTGAAGATGCGGAATTAGACGGATTCCCGCATTTTATGCTCAAGGAGATCTATGAACAACCGGAGACCATAAAAAATGCCATCAGGGGCAGGCTCGAACCGGGGGAAGGGGTCCCAAAATTAGGTGGCATCATGCCGGTGTGGGACAGACTCAAGGAGTGCCGGCATCTCGTCATTGTGGCCTGTGGCACGTCCTATTACGCCGGTTGTGTGGGGAGGTACATTTTTGAAAAGCTGACCGAGGTTGACGTGGAGGTGGAGCTTGCGTCCGAATTCCGTTACCGGAAACTGAACTTTCCGCCCAATACCTTTATTCTCGCCCTGAGCCAGTCCGGTGAAACCGCGGATACCCTTGCCGCCTTAAGGGAGGCCAGGCGAAAAGGGGCCGGTCTGTTGGGAATCGTCAATGTTGTGGGCAGTTCCATTTCCAGGGAGACAGAGGCAGGGGTTTATAATCATGCAGGACCGGAGATCGGCGTTGCTTCCACCAAGATATTCACTTCCCAGTTGACCATACTGACACTCATGGCCCTTCTTCTCGGTCGTCACCAGAACCTGTCTTTGACAGAAGGCGTAGAGGCCATTCGGGCCCTTCAGGCCCTGCCGGATCAGGTAAAATCCGTTCTTTCCCAGGCCAACCACATAGAGGCGATTGCGGAACAATATTATAAATGCGGCAACTGGCTTTACCTTGGAAGGAAATACAACTACCCCATAGCCATGGAAGGGGCGCTGAAATTGAAAGAAATCTCCTATATTCATGCTGAAGGGTATCCTGCCGGGGAGATGAAGCACGGCCCCATCGCCTTGATAAACCCGGACATGCCCACCGTTGCCATTGTAACACAGGATGATATGTATGAGAAAATGATCAGCAATATCCAGGAAATCAAGAGCCGCAGGGGACCGGTGATCGCCATTGCCACCCAGGGAGATGAGAGAATAAGAGAGTTGGTGGATGAAGTGATCGAGATCCCCCAGACCCTTCAATATTTGAACCCGATCCTGTCCGTAGTACCGTGCCAGCTTTTGGCCTATTATTGCGCAAGTTTTCTGGGAAGGGATATTGATAAACCGAGAAATCTGGCAAAGAGCGTGACAGTAGAGTGAGGACGGAATTCGGAAGAAAAGATTGGGTCTGTTCGATTACAAAATATGCGGGTCGAATCCTGCTCTACCCGTTTTTTCGTTTGAAAACAGACGGGACGGAAAACCTGCCAAAGAACAGCGCCTTTATTCTTCTGCCCAAACACCAGCGGTGGGAGGATATTCCCCTCTTAGCCTTAGCCGCGCCGAGGTCACTTTACTATGTTGCAAAGTCCGAGCTGTTTAAAAACCCTCTCGGTAGCTGGTACCTGAGATCGGTGGGCGGCATTCCATTGAACCGGCAGCGTCCTTTGGAGAGCCGCCGCTCAATTAAGGCCCTAATTGAATTTGCAAAAAAGGGAGAGGGAATAGTTGTTTTTCCTGAAGGCACCTATTACAGGGGCAGGATGGGACCTGGACAGACAGGTATGGTGAGACTCATCCTTTCCAGGTTGAAGGTCTCCTTTATCCCGGTGGGAATCAACTATTCAAAGGAGGGGGCCAGGACCCTGGTTCGTATTCGTTTTGGGAATGCCTTTTACGGAGATTCATCAGCCCCTCCCGGTGAGTTTCTTGATTGTATCATGAAAGAGATCGCACAACTTTCGGGAATGTAAGAATTAAGGAGAAAAATATATGTCCGGACTTCAAAATGTATTTGAAAGTATAGACGGCTTAAGGGATGAGGTTATTAAACTTGAGAGAGAGCTTACATCCAGGGTGGCCTTAGGGCCGGAGAACGGGGGTACGGGTGAGCATGAAAAGGCAGCCTTTATAAAAGGCCTGCTCATGGAATTGAATCCCGATGTTATTGAGGAAATCAAGGCACCTGATGAGAGGGCACAGGACGGTTACCGTCCTAACCTGATTGCGAGCTGGGGAAGCAGCAGGACAGAGCCGACTGTGTGGGTGTTGAGCCACTCGGATATTGTCCCGCCCGGCGATATGGGCCTGTGGGAAAATGATCCGTATCAGGTTAAGGTTGACGGCGATAGGGTTATCGGGAGAGGTGTTGAAGACAACCAGCACGGGTTTGTCAGTCCCTATCTGGCACTGAAGGCCGTACTTGAATCCGGGAGGAAGTTAAAAATGCCGGTGGGTTTAGCCGTTGTGGCGGATGAGGAAACCGGAAGCGATTACGGGCTCAGCTATCTCTTGAAACTCCATGGGGACCTGTTTAAGGAGCAGGACCTGATTATAGTGCCGGACGGAGGAAATGAGGAAGGCACCATGATTGAGGTGGCAGAGAAATCCATGTTGTGGATCAAGTTTACCGTAACCGGGAAGCAGTGCCATGCAAGCACGCCGGATAAAGGAAAGAACAGTCTTTTTGGAGCGGCCAAGCTTATTGTGGCCCTTGAAAAACTAAAAGAAAAATTCAATATAGCCGATGAACTGTTTAAACCCCCTCTATCCACGTTTGAGCCCACAAAAATGGAGGCCAACGTGCCCAATATAAATACCATACCCGGCAGGAACGTGTTTTACGTGGATTGTCGGGTCCTTACAAAATACGCTGTGGATGAGATCCTTGATGCTGCAAAGGAAATTGCCGCAGGGATCGGGACGGAGCTCGGCCTTCAAATTGATGTAGAACCCGTTTACCGGCAGGACGCCACAAGGCCCACATCATCGGATGCGCCCGTAGTAAAGGCATTAGCAGGGGCCATCATGCGTGTGACAGGAAAGGAGGCGAAACCAATGGGTATCGGTGGTGGGACGGTGGCCGCATTTTTTCGCAGGGCCGGGCTGAACGCAGCCGTCTGGTGTACTGTTTCCGACACGGCACACCAGCCCAATGAATATTGCCTCATATCAAATATCCTGACCGACGCAAAGATATTTGCCTGTCTCTATTTGCATGAGTATTGAGATAGCCGGTGGTACTGACTCAGGTTGTCAGGTTCACGGTTCACAGTTCAAGGTTGATGGACACGTAAAAAGTCGTCACCCCGGCCCGTCCTCCGCAATGCTATGGAGGCTGGACGAAAGCCGGGGTCCAGGTCATTCAAAAATCTCTGCAAAGACTGGATTCCGGCTTTCGCCGGAATGACAAAAAAGGACGTTTTTTGACTTTTTACGAGACCATCAAAGTTAATCGCTTTGCAATTTTCTTCATATCTCCTCTGCAACAAAGAATTCGCTCATCAATCTAACCCCTGGCCCAGACCTGGTTTAGGAGTACTTTTTATAGGATCCCTGGGTATAGTGTTCAGAAGAACCGTTTTAAAACGAACGTTACGTCGCACCAGGGCGGGCTTGAACTCTGGACCTCTGAACGTTGAACCTGGATAGTTACCTTTTTCTTTTCAAATATCCAATATCTTGAATTTTGTCCTTGACAAAACGCAACATGTTGTGATAGGGTTTGTTCCGCACTCAAGCATGGCGTGGTTGTGATTTGCAGTCTTAGCCTCGCATTTCTTAATTTTTCTTCATACCTTTTAATATAACCCTTTTTCAGAAAAACCTATCCGGCAGAGGCGACATAAATGCTCGAAAATATAAAAAAGCGTGACAAAAGGGTCGTAGAATTTGATTCCTTAAAGATTACAGCGGCAATTGCCAGGGCCGGAAAAGCAACCAACGAGTTCGATGAGAGAGAGGCGAGGAAGCTCACCCTTCGTGTAATGACCTTAGCCCATGAACTGCGTCTCGGTCCCATTCCCGAGGTGGAAGAGATCCAGGACATCGTAGAAAGGATACTTCTCAATTCTCCTTTTTACAGGTCTGCCAAGGCATATATCCTGTACCGTGACCAGCACACCCAGATAAGGAACATCGCTGCCAAGGCAAGTGTCGACCTTGTTGAACACTATATTGGAAAGCTGGACTGGAAAATCAATGAAAACAGTAACATGTGCTATTCCCTTCAGGGGCTCAACAACTACATATCTTCGGACGTCACCTGCGAATACTGGCTGAATCAAATCTATCCCCCGGAGATCAGGCATGCGCACAAGAAAGGGGATCTTCATATCCACGACCTGAGTCTCCTTTCGGTCTATTGCGTTGGATGGGACTTGAAGGATCTGCTCAAACAGGGATTCAAGGGCGTGGAAGGCAAGGTGGAAAGCGGGCCCCCGAAACACCTCAGATCGGCCCTTGGGCAGATCGTTAATTTTTTCTATACATTACAGGGTGAAGCAGCGGGCGCCCAGGCCATTTCCAACTTTGATACGCTCCTTGCACCCTTTGTACGCCATGATCACGTGGATTACAAAGGCGTTAAACAGGCCATGCAGGAATTTGTTTTTAATATTAATATCCCCACGCGCGTCGGTTTTCAGACCCCCTTCACAAATATCACCATGGATCTGTATGTACCGGGTATGATGAAAAACGATCACGTAATCATAGGCGGTGAGGAACGTGAAGATACATATTCCGAGTTCCAGCCTGAAATGGATATGATTAACAGGGCATTTGCCGAGGTCATGATGGAAGGGGATGCCAAGGGCCGGGTCTTCACCTTTCCCATACCTACATACAACATCACGGCGGACTTTGACTGGGACAATCCGAACCTTGAAATGGTCTGGAAGATGACCGGCAAGTACGGGATTCCATATTTTTCAAATTTTGTAAATTCCGACATGTCACCCGAAGACGCCAGGTCCATGTGCTGCAGGCTTCGTCTTGACAACAGGGAACTCTTAAAAAGAGGGGGCGGTCTTTTCGGTGCAAACCCTCTTACCGGTTCCATCGGCGTGGTCACCATTAACCTGCCGCGAATAGGATACCTTGCGGAAAGCGAAAAAGACTTTTTCGAACGCCTTGAAAAGACCGTCCTACTTGCAAAAGACAGCCTTTCCATAAAACGGAAGGTCCTCGAAAAATTCACGGAGAAAAACCTCTACCCCTATTCAAACTTCTATTTGAGAGAGATCAAAAAGGGAAACGGGCTTTACTGGAAGAACCACTTTTCGACTATCGGAATTATCGGTATGAACGAGGCATGCTTGAATTTTTTGGACACGGATATCGGAAGCGAGACAGGTCGGGAGTTCGCACTCAAGGTCATGGATTTTATCCGTGAAATGATAGCGGGGATACAGGAGGAAACAGGCCAAATCTTCAACCTTGAAGCAACCCCCGCAGAAGGAACGTCATATCGCCTGGCCCTGGGCGACAAAAATCAGTTTCCCGATATTATTTGCGCCAATGAACATGAATGCCAAAACGGGGCCGATCCCTTCTATACAAATTCGACGCAGCTTCCCGTCAATTACACGGATGATATTTTCGAAACCCTCATGCTGCAGGATGACTTACAGACGAAATATACGGGCGGAACCGTGCTTCACATCTACTTGGGAGAACAGGTAACAGACATTGAGGTCATAAAGGGAATGATCAAAAAGGTGGTAACCAAATTCCGACTCCCCTATTTCACCCTTTCTCCGACCTTCAGTGTGTGCCCGTCCCACGGGTACTTGAACGGCGAACAGGAAAAGTGCCCTGTTTGCAATGAGGAGACGGAAGTTTATTCAAGGGTTGTGGGCTATTTGCGACCCGTAAAACAATGGAATAACGGAAAGCAGGCGGAATTCGCCATGCGAAAGACATTCAAGGTGGCATAAGATTTATGCATTTTGGCGGTTTGCAGAAGAATTCTCTGATAGATTATCCCGGAAAAATATGCTGTGTCATCTTTCTTTCCGGATGTAACTTTAACTGCCCTTACTGCCACAACCCGGAACTGGCAAAGGGTAGTTCTGATTGTCCTTCATGGCTTGAGGATAAGACCCTCTATGATTTTTTAGAAGGGCGCAAGGGCCTCTTGGACGGGGTGGTTATCTCCGGAGGGGAACCGACCCTGCAGGAAGACCTTATTCCCCTCTGTGAAAGGGTCAAGCAGATGGGTTATCCGGTAAAACTCGACACAAACGGAAGCCGCCCCAAAACAATAAAGAGATTGATTGATGAAGGTCTGGTCGATTATATTGCAATGGACGTAAAGACCGATCCGCTTCACTACTCTCCGCTGATAAAAAAAGACTGCAACCCCGTTAACCTGCTTTTGAGTATCCAGATCATCATGGAATCCGCCTTGCCATATGAATTCAGGACCACGTGCGTAAAACCCCTAATAAATGAACAGGCCGTTGAGAATATCGGAAAGATAATTAAAGGTGCAAGGCTTTATGCTTTGCAGGCCTTTCATGATACCGGGGTTTTGCAGCCCGAATTTTTCCAGGGCAAAGAAGCATGTTATGACCAGAGCGAGCTTATGCATCTGAAATCGATTGCAGATACATGGGTCCGGGAGTGTATTATCCGATGAAATACAGAAAGGTCCCCCTTTGGAGGAAATCGGCGTGGATTATTTACAACTGGTTGGCCTAAAGTCCGGATTCCCGGCCACTGCTTATTACGGAATGCTCAATGGCCATGCAGCTTAACTTTCCAAGGCTGTTCAACATCTCCATTTCTTCATGGGTAGGGACTTTTTTGGAAGGAAAATAGACCCTCAAAATACTGTATGTGGTCTCATTTACACTAAAGGGTATTCCGATAACGGCATTCACGCCTTCCTTTTGGGCGGCTTTCAGGTTTTTTATACGGGGGTCGTTTTCGAAATCATTTATAATGATTGTATCCCCCTCCATGATCTCGGTCGCGCTTTTTCCCGAGTCAATGACCCCTGCCTCCAGATAGTTCTGGCTGAGGCCGTAACTCGATACCGCCTTCAGGTTAAAGCTTCCCTGTTCGAGAACACGAATAGTGCTCCCCTTGGCAGCGGTAAGCTCGGTTGCAAGGGAAACGACAAAATAGAGGACATCGGCCAGGTCCTCCTCTTCCCTGTAGATGACGTCTATGACCCTGTTAAGGGCATAAAAATATGAATCCGACATATTGTTTTCTTTCATAAGCCCTTCCCCTTGCATGCACTAATAATTCTTCTGTACTTTATCTACAGCAATCTTATACCTTTCTTACCATAAAGTAAACTCAATTAAGCCCGGATTTTCCGTTAAGCACCTGCTTGGTTTTCTTCGTGACTTTCGTGCCCTTCGTGATAAAAAATCAATTAAGGAATGCCCGGCTTTTACAAATCAGGACAAATCTGCTATTACCCTTGTCCATGAAAACAGACATGACTGATATCAAGGCATTTGCAAAAAAATGTTTTTCAAACTCAAACGGCAGCCACAACTGGGAGCATACCTGTCGCGTTTACAATCTTTGCATACATATCGGGCAGAAGGAGAGGGCGGACATGGAGGTGCTTAAGATTGCAGCCTACCTTCATGACATAGGGCGTTCCCGTCAGGATAAATCAAAGGGAACGATCTGCCAGGATAAATCAAAGGGAACGATCTGCCACGCTGTAAAGGGCGCTGAAATGGCGAAATCTTTTCTGGATGAATATGAAATTCCCGAAGACCAGGAGAAAAATATCATCCACTGCATTCGATCTCACAGGTTCCGGGGAAACTTGCGGCCCGAGACCTTAGAAGCAAAGGTCCTGTTTGATGCGGACAAGCTGGACGCCATCGGTGCCATAGGCATTGCCAGGGCCTTTCAGTTCGCAGGTGAGGTGGGCGCAAAATTCCATAATCCCGATGTCCAACCTGAGCACACGGAACCGTATACAGAGGAAGATACCGGGTACCGGGAATTCAAGTTAAAGTTAGGCAAAATCAAGGACCGCATGCTTACGGATGAAGGGAGACACATGGCCCAGGATCGCCATGCGTTTATGGAGAGTTTTTTTGAAAGGTTTTTACAAGAGCATGAAGGATATAAGTAAAGACCCTATACGTCCCGCTCCAAAAACTCCTTTATAATCCGTTTTATATCCCCATTCTTTCCCCCATAAAAATGGTCCGCCCCCTGAATGATTTCAAATTGTGCTTCCGGGTTCCACACCGGGATCATCTCTTTTATCAAATCAGGCGGCCCGATGTCATCCAGGGATGCGGCAATCACCAATCGGATCTTTTCGCTGTAATCGAGAAAGGAAAAATCAAGGAAATTCACGGGCGGTGACACCATGACCGTCCGTCTTGCCTGATCAAAGCCTTTAAGTCCTAATGCATTTACCCATGCGCCAAAGGAATAGCCCGCAAGGTCGATAGAGGTCTTTCCCATCCCGGCAAGATAGGCAAGGGCGGCCCTCACGTCCTCCTGCTCACCGATTCCCTCGTCATAGGTCCCCGTACTCCGTCCCATGCCCCTGAAATTGAACCTGAGCGTGGTGTAACCCTTTTCCCGGTACGCCTGCACAATGGTCTCAACTATACTGTTATGCATATCCCCGCCGTAAAGGGGATGGGGGTGGGTAACGACAACTCCCCTTTCACCAGGTGCATTATACGCCAGTCCTTCAATCTTTACATCACCAGCCTGAAAAAAAACTTTCTCTTCTGTCATATTAATTCCTTAGTCATTTGGATATTATGTACAGTTCTTTGACAGGATCAACGGGATCGACAAGATATCATAGGAATATTGGTGTTGTTTCAAAGTCATCACAAAGTGATGGGTCCAGATGGCATTTCATCTATCATAAAGGTCTCTTGAAATTTGCAGGGGGGCTTTATAATGGAAAAATAAGGCGGCTTATTTTTGCAGTTACAAGTCATCCTTGCTACTCACAATGCTGTATCATTGTGAGCCCCGCCATGCGGGGATTTCAAAAGTCCTTTATATCTGTTTTTGAAATCTTTACCTCAGTGTCTCTGCGGACTCTGTGTGAGATAAAAAAGGTCCTTTCGATCTCTTAAAATGTCGTTTATCCTGTTATCCTGTGTAAAGTTTGCCTTTATGCTTGAACATACTTCCCATCCACCTCTCTCACCAGGCCCCTGGAAATAAGCCGTTTGAGATGTTTTTCAATCATCTGAGCCTCAAAAAACCTCAGAATAGATTCCGCATAGGGGTAACTATGGTATATCAGGGCCTCTTCAACAAAATCCTCAATACACCTTGGTGAACTCAAAAACTCAAGGATTTTCTCATCCCGCTCCTCAAACACGGCTAAGAACTGATCAAATTTTTCTTCAATGCC